>NZ_BAMI01000003.1 GCF_000615765.1 Ligilactobacillus equi DSM 15833 = JCM 10991
TATATATTTAATATTTATATTTTGTAGCGGGAAAAATCCTATAATACCGGGATTTTCGGGCTCCATTTATACACTAAAATGTGCCCATATGTATACTAAAATGTGCCGAACTATATACTAAAATGTGCCCATATGTATACTAAAATGTGCTCATTTATACACTAAAATGTGTCCTCATTTTTTGAAATTATACTTTTTTCGATAAAGTATACACGTTTCGTTATATTTGTACACTAAAATGTGCTCATCTCTATACTTTTTTTAAAAAGTTATTTATTTACATTTTCTTGAAAAGTATATATGTTTTATGGTAAGATTATAACAAGAAAAAATAGGTATTTAGGAGTGATTTTTTGGAAAAGCAAGCCCTTAATAAACAGAAAATTGTTCAAAAAAATGCGTTGATAATGAGTATTGCAAGATTAAAAGGTCAGCCGCTTAAATTGTTTGAATTGGCAGTAGGAAATGTTGACCCACAGAAAAATGAAAAACAAGTTGTTTTGGACTTTAATGAAGTTTGCAAGTTGTTCAATATAAAAAATAACAAGGTCATAAGATTTAGAAATATCATGCGTGACTTAATGAGCTCCTCTCAATTTGTTTTTCCAAGGCGTATTGATGCGGAGACAGGAAAAAAGTTGCCTGAAGTTATTATTTCTCCAATCGAGAAGGCGACTTACGGTGATGCAGGTTACGACAAATTAGTTATTACGTTTACAGATTCAATCATGCCTTATATTACCGACTTGAAGAGAGAATTTACTCAATATAGTTTGACTGATATTTCGCAACTGGAAAAGAAATATAGCATTATCTTATACAAAATAATCATGGTCTTTTATAATCAATATGAAAATTATAGTAAAAAAGGAATTTCCAATGTTGATTTAGACAAGTATAAGAATCCGACAATTTCTTTATCTGATTTGAGAGAACTAACAGATACTAAGAATAAGTACACTAAGAACTCTGCGGTCTGGCTTCAAAAAGTAGTTAAATCAGCTACTGATGAGATAAACGAAAAAACGGACTTTACAATTACGTATGACAAGATAAAAAGTGGTCGGCACATTGCAGCATTGAAGTTTAAAGTTGATAGGACAGAATTGTTATTGACGGATAGTAGTACAGCTAATATCAATGATTTAAGTCTTGATGAAAAGATTATGTTCGTAAGTAGATGCCAAAAAGAATATTTATTATTGAAGTCTGTTGATTTTATCACACCTATCTTCATGTCTCAACGTGAAAAAATTGCAAGCCTCTATGAACTTATGGTGGCTTATAAAGAGTTTGAAAAACGTTATCCTTTCTCTGAACTTGAAAAGCATGTTAAATACGTTAAAAGTAAGACGACAACTGAAATTGAGGATAGCTTAATTGGTAGTTATTTATTATCTTGCCTTGAAAACTATGTTGATAAGTTGGTGGGACAAGATAATAATGAACAATCTGCTTTAACAGAAAAAGAGGAACAAGAACCTGTAGCCATTGATGAGGAATTAGTAAATAAAGTTATTTCCAGTAAGTACATGGATTTGTTGATAGAAAATGAAATCGTTACGTTGCTAGATTATAGTGATGCCAGATACATGATGTCCTTTGACACATTATTTAGAGCATACGCTAAATTTGAACATGATTTTGGCTTTGCAGAACTTAAACGTCATATCGGATATATTGCAACTAAGGTTGGTAACATTGATAAAAAAGGCATGGCTTCTTACTTGCTAAATTCAGTGAATAACCGAGAAAAAAGCTTACAAGAAAACTCCAATACTAGAAAAATAGTCCAAAAGGAATCACTTCCGAATTGGGCTCGTGATGGCTATGAACCATCAAAGCTTTCACAGGATAAAAAAAATTATCTGTTAGTTAAAGAAAAAGTACTTAGAGCTAAGATGAAAATATCAAGCGAGAAAGAACAAAAAGAACTGGAAGAATTAATCAAAAAATATCCCGAACTTGTGGCAAAAGTTGAACAGGATCTTAACTAATGGTAACCATCCCCATAGTTCCATAGTTTAGCCATAGTTTTAATTTTCTAATGGTTGCGTCCTATGGCTGTTGCATGATTAATTACATGGTTGGTCGGTTATAATTTTTGCAAAATGGTGTCCATAGCATAATTAAAAAGCTTACTGAATTAGTAAGCTTTTTTTCGTGTAATGCTATTTTCTAAGAGTAGTGGCTCCGTTAGCATAATTGATAATAATGTTTCCTTGTACGTTAGGAACATAAACGTTGAATTGTAATGCCATATCTGATGATTTAGCTTCAAGTTGAATGCCAGTAGGGACTTGGTTATTTCCCTCGTATACTGGTGTAACACGATAGCGCACAGTACGGTTTTGGTCTTGTGCTTGTCGAACAAGTCCTTCGTAATAGTTTTGACCGGTGTTATCTTTTGATCCTGCTTGATTTGCCCAAGACGTTTCAGTAACAATGTTTTGTTGGTTGGATTCACTAGCGTCAAAACCACTGATATTACCTACAATAGCGTAACCAAGGAGATGTCCTCGGTTATAAGCGTATTTATACGTTCCTCGTAAGTTACTCCGTTGTTGGTAACCAGGAGGGGCCCAATTAGTAGCTCCGTTATTTGTTTGTTCTCTGTTGCGGTATTGACGACTAGTTTTGTTAACTAGGGCATTGGCTACACTAGCCCTACCAAGAGAGTCAACTGTGTTTTGTGCGTATGGTGCTGATGATACGTTTGCATCTAAATCAGTTTGGTTGTTATTGATGATAAAAGCTCCATGGCCGTTGTATCTAAAGTTATCTTTGCCATACTTTTTTTGAATGCTATCTGGAAAACCTTCAAAAGCAATTTGGCTAGTAGGGTAGTTGCTGTAAGAGGCAATGTATTTAGCGTTAGGATGTTTAGCTTTCTCAAAAAGAGAGATGTTTCCTTGTGTCTTAGTAGCTTGTCCAAAGGAGCTTGAGGCAAAGTGTCCTCCTCCTAAAAGGGTAACCAATAAAATAGCTAAGATGATTGGTAATCGGAATCTTTGTTGCTTATTCATGAAAAAAGTCCTTTCGTTGAGTATTGGTTATCGAATATGATTAAGATCCTAGATAAAATAGATATGCAGCTAACATACCGATGTTTTTAATAGTTCCTGAAGATACGAGCTCATTGACTTGTGCTAGATGAAGCCATTTTTGATTTGGAATTTCATCTTGTTTGAGGCTTTTATCAACTCTAATTTTATAGACGTGAATAAGATAATCAACGTTTCCATCCTGTTCTTGAATAACCCCTATTTCTGTGTTATCTAAAATTTTGTCTTTAGGAATTGTTTTCCAAATTTTCCTTAGCAGGTCGCGTTTATATCCATTTTTAATATTTTGAATTGTGATGTTGAAGAAATTGTTGTCGCTGTCTAACATGATATAGCCAATATCTGTTTCGACAATACCGATAGCTTTTCTAATTTTGTTCTTTGATTGAGGTGATTTATTTTTTTCTTTGGTGTTTGTCCCCATATAAATGCAGTCCTTTCTTATTTCTTAGAAATCAACGTATAAGGTTAATTTTTGGTATGTTGAGGCTAGTTCCTCGAGTTTGTAGTTTCCTGTTCCAAATACTTTAGGTAGAATTTTACGATAAGCTTTTTTATTGACTTTTTGTTTTAGTGTGGTGAAAACGTCAATTTTTAATTGGTCTTTGACGATTTTTAACTCAATATGTTCAAATCCCATATTCAAATGTTCTTTGAAGAACTTTTGAAATAAGGGATGAAGTCGTTCAAGGTTGATATAGTCTAACCAATAGGTGAGTAAAGAAGCAATATCAGCACTAAATTCATCGTTGACCCGATGAGGTACGGAACAAGCAATTGCGTTAGTGGAAATATAGTCTAAATAATAAATTTTATTGTCATTGTCAATCGTGCATACATAAACACCATATGGCATAAAACCGGACTTTTTGTCATTAGACGATTTCCGAATTAGTTGCGTTAGTTCTTTCCTGGTTTCTGGTGTATTACCAAAAGCATTAAGTAATTCAATACCTGTTAAAGTCAGTAAATGATAGTTGTCTGTTTCTTGATGTCTCAGGACGGGATTTTTGGCAACTAAAAAATCGTCTAAGTCATCACAGTATTCAAAACGGATTTGTTCTGATAGGTCTTTAAAAGTTGTAGTAAGCATAAGTCAAAAGGTTCTCCTTTCTGAGAATATATTATGGAATGTAGATTTCATCAAAAATGGATAATGTTAAAACAACACGTTGCTTTCTCTTATTAACATAAGCTTGACTAAGTCCATCACCTTTATATAAGTTTTGTGAAATTTTCCAATAATATTTTCTGAGATTTTTCTTGTTTTTTAAGTGTGTACTAACAGAAAAGGTTAGTTGATTTTTATTGGCAATATAGGAAATATTGATGTCTAAATCATTAATTCCAAAGATATTATCCCAATAATTTTTAATTGCATTGTCAAATTCTTGTTTCTTCTCTTCTTTAACCCAGTCAATAAAATAATTCTTCATCTTCATATTAACCTCATCTTGCTCGTCACGAGGATATGCTAAACAAACTCCTAGTGGAGAAAGTGGAGCAATGTAAGTTATCTCATCGTCAATTTCACTTATTCTAAGCAATAAGCCTTGATGTGGCTTAATTCCGAGTGGATGTTCTTTTTTCAACATGCGATCAAGTTTGAATCTTTTAATAATTGAAATGTAATCAATTAATTCATTGCTAGTTATAGATAACCAATGATAAGCATTTGTATCATAAGCGGAAAAGCTTTTATCTTTCTGCATTAGATACTCATCAAGGTTATCGCAAAAGATTTTATAAAGATTGTTAACTAGGTCTGTTTTAGACTCTCTCACATCTTGACCTCCTTTCATAAATAAAAAAGTGCTGCTATGGACTATTCCAAGCAGCATTTTTTTCTAATTTAGAAAAATGAAGATAGTTGAACTGTCATCTTGAACTGCAAGTATTTGCCATCACGAGTTCGGGTCATATCTTTGTTAATTGCTCTGATACTCTTTTTGTAATTCCAATCACCATACGCAAAATTAGGCGCTAATAGTTTAACAATTTTTTGGGCATAGACTCTTGGAATTGGAGTAGTGTTTTGAATATTAGCAAATAGCCCAGTTGTATCTTCGTAAAGATTAATTGTGAAAAGCTCTTGGTTATTAGAAAAATCAATCCGATCAATTGCGTATTGAGAGATTGTTTGGCATAAGAGAACTTTTACGTTATTAGCTAATTGTTCATGGTTGATGAAGTGGTGTTGAGTTTCAAACTTAACTAAAGATAGCGGCTCAATTGTTAGGAAAGTGCTTTGACCGTCTGTATCTTGTTTCACTAAATATAGCTTATTGTTTTCAAATTGGAAAGATGCAGTCTTAACGACTCTAGCACCTCCAAGCATATATCTATTACATTGTTTCCCAGTTGCAATGTGATATAGTTCTTGTTTTTTTTGTTCCGATGGAATAAAAGGTGCGCCAATTCGACTAGTGAAATTTTCTAAATAATCACCAAAATCAGGTAATTTTGTAACGGTAATCATTTTATTTTTCTTCGTATTTTTTTTAGCCATAAATAAAAAATGTCTCCTTTGTTTTTTTATTTATAACAAGGTTCATCGTTTTTGAAAACCTTGATATAAAGCTTTTTTTATTGAAAATCTTCAGAGAAATTTCCTTGATTTTATTGTATCACAACTTATATTGTTTTTCATTCGTATTTTTTACGAAAACTTTAGATGTTTATATATTTAAAATATATATCAAAATTCTTCGTAAAATATGCTATTATGAAATTGAAACTATGGAAGGGGTGCTGTCGAGTGAAGTTACTGATTTTATGTGAAAAGAATTCGGCTAGACAGACGTTTGAAAAAGCGTTAAATGGTCGTTCAGGTGTACATAGTATCGTTACTCCTAATGATGAATATTATTTAACCAACGCTAGTGGACACCTGTTAGAATTAGCTGACCCAGAAGATCAAGTAAGTGAAGATAAGAAAGATTATTACAAAACTTGGGATTTACAAAACATCCCTTGGGATTATACAGATTTTACTTGGAAAAAGATTCCAATTAGAAGCAATAACCGTAGTACTGAACTTTTAAATAAAATCAAGCAGGATGCTAGAGATAAAGACGGTATTGTAATTGCTACTGATAACGATCCTTCGGGTGAAGGTGATGTTTTAGGTTGGGAAATTCTAGAGTATATTAACTGGACTAAGAAAGTTTATCGTATTAAGTTTGAAGATTCTGAAAAGTCAATTTTACATGGTTTAGAACATCCTAAAGAAATTGTTAATCGAAACACTGATGGTGCTTACCTTAAAGGTTTATCTCGCCAACGTTTTGATTACTTATCAATGCAATATAGTCGTGTTGCCAAAATCAAAAGTAAAGAAATGGGATATGACTATGGTACGCCTAAAGCGGGACGATTAAAGTCTTTAATTCTTGGGATTGTTGGTAGACAATGGGCTGCGATTAACGGCTATGTTAAAAAACCGTTCTATGAAGCTCGTTATAAGGATAATAGCAATCATGAATATGCCCGTAAGTTTGAAGAAGGAGATACTTTTAGGCATACAGGAAAAGTTCATGCAGAACAAGAAGTACAAAATCTTAGTGATGATGTTCCTAAAGTATTGGAGTCAAAACGTAAAACTGCTCGCCCACCTTTGTTACTTGATTTATCTGGTATGGCTTCTTTAGTACAAAAAAAGGGTTATGGGACAGATACGATTGAAAAAGTTTATCAGAACATGTACCAAGACGGCTATGTTTCCTATCCAAGAACGGCTGATAAAAAATTCTCACAGGTACAGTTTGATGAACTTTTACCACTAGCTGACGAGATTGCAACGGTTGTTGGTGTTTCAACTGCGTTATTGACTCATAAAGAATTACGTTCAACGCACAAAGTAGAGGCGTGTGAACACGGGCCAAACCGCCCGGGGCAAAAAGTTCCTTCTAGCTTAAAAGAATTAGAAACTAAGTATGGGAAAGTTGGGGTTGAAATCTACACCACGTTAGCAAAATCTTTCTTAGCTATTTTGTGTGAAGATTATGTCTATGATGTGAGAATTGCTACTTTGGAAAATCACCCTGAATATATTTCTAAGTTCAATATGCCTGTTGAGTTAAATTTCAGAAAATTCCTAAATCCTTTGAGCGAAGAACAATTATATCCTCGAGATTTTGGGACAACAGCTTCTAGTTTTGTGTTCTCGGGAAGTAATAAGAAACCATCCAAACCAAATTCAACCTTTATCTTTAAATACTTGATAAAAAACGATGTCGGTACAGGGGCAACTCGGTTATCAACACTTAATGATTTAGTAAGAGATAAGAGACCGGATGGTAGGCCTCTTCAACCTATGTTGTTGGTTTCAAAAGGTGTTTACTCATTAACTCCATTGGGCCAAGTTGAATATGCTTTGTTGAGTGGTTGTTTCCTATCAAATCCAAAAGCAACTCGTGTTTTACAAGATGCAATGGCTGAAGTTGAAACTAATCCTAGTGAAGAGAAGTTAAACAAAATCTATGACATTTTTAGCGAAATGTTCTCCAACGACTTTGTAACAATGCAGAAGAATTCTCAGAATTTAAAAGATGTGTTAGGTGATGTGAAACCTGAGGCGTTAGTGTCCTCTTCAAAGGATTCGAATACTCGTCAAATTATGTATGAAGGACGCTCAGGTTACTATAAAGTTACTTACAGCCAAAAAGGTCGGTTTAGTCATAAATTTACCAAGTCTGAAATTAATGCACTGGAACAAGGTAAAAAGATTATGTTTGATGTGTCACGTAAAACGACTACGGGTAAATCGTACAAGCAAACCATTACTGGCAAGTTAGCTTGGCAAAAGTTCACTAATAAGCAAGGCGAAGTCATTGAGTATCTTGGCTTTAAAGCTGATGACTCAAACCGCAAAGCTAAAGATGGTAAGTTTTATCCACGAGTATTTAGAGGACATGAAATTACTGATGCAGATGCAGAAATTCTTGAAAATGGTAGGAACCTTACGATACCAGTAATCACTTTAAACAATGGTGAACAAAACAGTAATGCGGTTGTAAAACTGGTAGACGGTTCTGGAAAGTATAAAAAAATAGAAATTGTTGAATGGGGAAAGAGAATTTAATTTATGCGTGTAATCAAAATTTTTAATCAAAATTTATTTGCTTTTGTAGTCATGTATGTCAAATTATTTATTTTAGTCATGATTTGTGCTGCAATTTGTATTTTCACAACGGCGTGAGAAGGTGATTTAGATGATTGATTTATTAACTGATGTGGTAGAAAATACCGCTTTATTGATTGTGGATGTTTTAAATGATTTAGATTATTCAGAATCTGAAATTACTCAAATGTGAAGACGAAAAGAGGCTTTTTATGTCAACAATTCATGTCGGTGGTGTGGTTTTATTTGGAAAAAAATGTAAAACCCTAGAAGAAGCTTGTCGAGTTGCTTTTACAGGTGATGAGATTGTTCTGCACAAGAATGTATCGCCACAACAGGCAGCTATGGTTCCAAGTGGCGTAATTATTAGGGGGAATAATCATACCATCACAACCCCAAGAAAAAAATATGCCATGATTATTGAAAGTGGCAAGGTTGAACTTGAAGATATTAAGTTTCAAGTTTCAAAACAATCGGGAGCTATCAAGGCTTCTGACACTAGTTTAACAATGTCAAATGTTTCAATACAGTACATGTGGCGCGTAGGAACGAGAGAAAAATTTTCGACGCTGTGGATTGATGAGTTTACTGAAGATGGGAAGTCTATCAAACAAGGAACGACTGTAAACATTGAAAATTGCAATTTTCAAACAGGCATACATGTAGCGGCGGAACAAGTTAAGATTTCCAACAGTTTTTTTGGAAATTTGACTTCACCAACAGCCGGTATTCGAGCTATTCAAATTATTAGTCATGACAACAGATATACCAATGCTTTGTTGAATGGGGAAAGAATCCTAAAGAGTGATGATGATACCTCAGAAGGCAATGTTTCTATTTTCGGAAATGTTGATGTCAATAATTTAACAGCTAAGTTCAATTTGGCAGAAATGAATTCTAAGCAATTGAAGAAATACGATGAAGTTCGGAATAACGATACGGCACTTAGTTCAGGGACAGCTTTGTTAAGAATCCAAGGTGCTACGGGGAGTATTAAGAACTTACGCTTATTAAAACTTAGTCCAGAAACCAAGGAGCTTATGAATTCCTTAGTAGACAAAGACTTTAATATGCTAGAAATCATGGGAGACAAAACAAGCATTAGTATTGTTGAGTCACAATTACCTGAAGGTCAAGCAATTTTCCATTCAGGGAATTTAATCTTAGAAAATACCGAAGACCATTTAAGTTGGCGGTATAACCCTAAGAAAACTACGGTGGCAAACCGTAATTCGACAAGTAACTTATTCAATAGCAATGAGCAGAAACAAGAAACCGAAACGGCTTTAGAAAAAATGGACAAGTTAATTGGTCAAGATGGGGTTAAGAAACGCCTAAGAGAAATCATTAATGCTGCTAAGATGAATAACATTCGGAAGATTAATGCGCAACGTAACGGTCAAGAATACAAGCAACCAAAAGGTTTTTCCAATCACATGGTCTTTTCTGGACCGGCTGGTACTGGTAAAACAACTTTTGCTCGTTTAGTAGCGCAAGCCTTATATGAAGGTGGTGTGCTCAAAGAAAATAAGTTTATTGAAACAGGGGCAGAAGACTTTGTGGCTGAATTTGTGGGTCAAACTCGACCAAAGGCACGTGAAACCATTCAAAAAGCGCTTGACGGGGTGCTGTTCATTGATGAAGCGTATGGGTTGGATGAAACTGGTCAAAACTCTTCCTTTAACCATGAAGCCGTTGATACCTTGATTAAGGAAATGGAAAACAATCGTGATCGCTTAATCGTTATTATGGCGGGTTACACGACTGATATGCGTAACTTCTTTGCTCATGGGAACGAAGGTTTACAATCTCGATTTAATACATGGGTTGAATTTGATACTTATTCAACGGAAGAGTTAAACGAAATCATGGAACTTCAAATGGCAAACAGTCATGTCCTATACGATGAAAACACACGCAAGGCATTAAGACAAGGCGTAAAAGCCTTAAGTCAGGAAGCCAATGGTAATGGTCGTTCAAATGGTAACGGTCGTTTTGTTCGTAACTATGTCCAAAAGGTCTTAGAAAGTCGTGATTCCCGTTTGGCTACTAATGTCGATCAAATTCAAAATATGGGCCCAGACGAACAACAAACGGTACTAAATACCGTAATCGTACCTGATGTACAAGCAGCATACGATAGCTTGCATAAACAATACCAATTATTCCAAGGAGGAAACTAACGAATGGAAAAAGTAAATTATGCGTTAAATTTAAAAAATCGCCGTTCACTTGAATTAGTTAAACGATTCGGTTTACATCGTAAAAAAGAGCGCTTGACTGTTTATAATTACATTCACTCTGTTACTTACATGCCTGCAGAGTTCTCGCCAGTAGCTAGTTTTAGTGACGAAGACTATGAAAATGGTGGTTTAACCCGTCCGCGTTTAGTTCTTAATACTTCAGTATCTGGTTTTGCGAAAGATAACCAACAGTACAACCTAGTCGATTTAGACGGTCAAACAACTAAGTACGATGATAAATTAGATCATTTTGTTTATGAATTAAACGATAGAGAAATTGTTCAGTTAGTTAGTTCTGGTTTATATCGTGGTGATTACCAAAGCTTTTTGAATGGCTTGAATGCAACTTTAAAAGGCAAAGAATTTGCTATTGATAATGGAGCGTCATACTACACCGGTAAAGTGAATGATATTCCAGTCTTAGCTTATGAAAGTCAAGATAAAGAATGGAAGGACATTCATTTAGACGATTCTTCAGTAATTAACTTTAGCTTAGAAAAAGAATTGCTAGAATTATCAGCTAAGCGTAATGCTGAATTAATGCTTGCTAGTCAACGTGAAGAAGTCAAGAAGGTTTCTATGCTTGATGAACTTGATTTGGGTGCGTTAGATGAAAAACAAGAAAGCAAGGATGCTATTGAGTTAGATACTGGCAACGAGGAATTAGAAACACTAGAAGATAAGCCGGTAGATAAGAGCTTTGAAGAACTATCTGAAGAAGTAGAAAAATCTGAAAGTGAAATCTTAGGTTCTGTTGAGGAAACAAATATTTCTGAAGAACACTCTGAATCAGAAAAACAATCAGAAACAAGTTTAAGTAGTGAAAGTGAAGAAGAACGTAAGAATTTAGATGCAATTAGTAGTATGGAACAACAACAGCCACAGTCATTACCTTCTTTTGAAATTGACTATGAGACTGGTGAGATCAAGTATGCAGAAGACAGCCAATCTAAGAACAAAGCAACAAGTCAATCTGAGTCTACAAGTTTTTCACAGTCTAAAGCTGAAAGTAAATCTCTGGAAGAAGAAAGCTTAAGCTTAGCGTCAACAACATCGCAAGCTACTTCGTTATCAACAATTGATTTAGGGTCATTAGAACATGCTTCTGATGCAATTGATACATCTCAAATTCTAAATGAGGAAGTTAGAACTTTGGGTATTGATGAATTTGACGATGATGAAGAAGATTTTGAACTATAATTCTTAGGAAATGTGTATTTTAGGGGAACAACTGAAAGGAGGTGATTATATGTCACTTTTTGGTTCATTATTTAGCTCATTTTTTGGCTCTATTTGGAGCTTAGTAATTATCGTTGCTGTAATTGCCTTAGTTCTCTGGTTAAAGGGGAAACAAGGTTAGTAAGAAAAAATTAGATTTGAATAACGCATATTCTTTCATATCAAAAAATATTAACACGACTTAACTCTTAACTCGAGAGAATATTGTGTTGTTCTTATCTGTTTGCAAGATACTTCTCAAATAATAATTCAATTGGTAAGGCATGATTTATTGGTAAATAACAGTGATGTTTTAGGTTCGATTCCTGACGTGCCTCTTTCAATAACAAAAAAGATTGGGGGTGTTTTTTTGAAGCGAAATATTGTTTTGCGGAATATGTATAGAAAACATGCAAATCTAAAAAAATATATTGAACAATACTCAAGTCGTGAAAGTGCAACACAAGCAATTTATCCGACCTATGATGAACTGGGTAATGCTCAACTAGATAAGAAAGATTATAAGTATTTGGATGGCTTAGCGTTTGATAATAGCTCTTTGTCTTTATCACGCTCTGATATGAGGAATAAAGCTTCAGATATGCAGGCATGGCTTGATAAGAGCGAAGATAATAAATCTATGTTAATGGTTATTTCTTTTGATTCTGATTATTTGCTAAAACATAATTTAATTAGGTCAAAGCCTCAAAAAAGAGGCGATTTGTTCGAAAATGTCGATGAGTTACGTTTAAGGTACTCACTAAAAAAGGCTTTAAACGCGTACCAAGATACCTTTGATGAGAAAACTGATTGGCTAGGTTGTCTTCAATTTGACACCTTGCATGCTCATGCACACGTTGTTTTTAATGGTAATCCTACAGGAATGTTAAATGATAAGGGTAAAGATGTTATCAGAACAACATTTGAGCAAAGTTTAAATCTAACAAAGGATTATGCGCCTAACTTTAACAGAAGAAGAGATTTTTTGTTAGAAAAAGAAAACCAAGCGGAAAAAGAAACGATTGCTAATGTAAAAGATGCGGTTGGTCTTCAGAGGTATATAAAAGGCGATATAACTATGGACGACTATGTTAAAGATGTTTGCCTTAATCATGGTTTATCAATGTCTAAAGAAACTCTTAATCTAGCTAAACAACGTATTAATCAAAACTTGTCCCACCATGAAGAAGTTCCTAAAAGAAGTCGTTTGAATAAACTGTTAGACATCCCAAGACAACTAAATCAACGTGCTAGAGAACACTTAAATCGAGCTTACGATTTATGGCGGCAGATGATTACTATGATAAACAAGTTCAAGAAGGCATTAAAGATCCTAGCTTGAAGCCAAAAGCTGAGAGTAAGGTAATGCAAGACTTTTATCAAAGTGAGCTAATGTATGAGGTAAAAGCTGCGGAAAAGTACCGCCAGTTTTTACCGTTTAGGCCGGTCAAAGATAAAACAGATGACCTTCTAATTCAGCGTAATAGAGTATTAAAGAGTGCTATGGAAAATGGTGATCTTCAGAATGAAACTAATAATTTACCTTTACCGTTAGCGCTGAAACTTGGTGGAGGTACACCTGTTCCACCCGATAAAAAACTGTCTAAGCAAGAGATTGAAAAACTTAGGAAGGAAAAAGAGTTTGATGACTCCTATTTAGACAATCAACGATTAAAAGCTAAAGTTTCACCTAGTACTCAATATGAGCTTATCAAGTATCAACGGATGATGAAGAAAAGGGCTAAAAAAGGCTTTTTACAAAGGTTATTATCAGCAGCAGATGTTGAAGATAGCTTAACAGTAGTAGGCGAAAAAGGCTTCATAAAATACCCTGTTATTCGGGAAAAACATGAGATTGATAAAGAAATTGACTATCTTGAATTAGGCAAAACACCTAAAAATTTGGGAAAATATCAAAATATTTCGAAAAGAAGGATTATTGCTTTTGATAGGGCGAAAGCATACTTAAAAAAGACTTTTCAAAATTCTGCGTTAGTACAACGTTTTGAAAAACGACTTGAACAAGTTCGAGAAAGTTTAAAAGAGAAGTTTAATTTTAAAGACTATCAACAACAAAATGAAAGTGTCAATGAAAAGCGTGAAACTTTAACTGATCGTTTTAATCAGTATAATAACCAGTCGTCCAATGCGTCATTGTCAAATAGTTCAGAAAATACTATTGGCTTTGATGCAGCTAAAGTTATTTCGGAAGAACATAGAAACGTTATAGAACGAGGTGCAAAAGAAAATGCCAGCGAATTTGAATTATAGTGTCGATCAATTATTGGATGATACAGAACATGTTTTACAAGGGTATTCGACTTATTATAATGCGATTGTAGTGGCGTATCAGTCGAATGATGATATGAGAAAACAAGGTAATTTAATAATGCCTATTAATGCGGTAGACTATCAAACAATCTTTTCGAATATCAAAAAGATGCGGAGTGTTATTAGTAAAGAAAGGCATGAATTAGCTACCATGAAGGTAGAACTTGAAAATAAAATTGCGGAATATGAGGAGGAAAGAGATAAAAATAGAAGAATTTCGGATATTGAAAAACAGATGAAGATTGATCGTGTTGGCTTTTCTAAAGATCTTGCTGATTTTATTCTTACTTCAATTGGTGGAGAGATTCCAAATGAGAATGACAATGAGGATTTGAAGAAATTACAAACTACTCAAATTACTAATACCCCTCAAAACGAAGATGATTCACCATTATCTATGTTAGATAAGTCTGAAAAACAAGGTAGTGAGTTAACGCAAACTAGTCATGAATCACTTTTATCCGAAAAGGATGATGAAACATCAACAAGTGAGTTAAATGAAGTCGATAGCGCTAATTCTGATGCCAATATCGACAATTCAATTAATGATAACATTTCGTCTGATGATTCTGGAACAAAGTCAGATAACGATGAAGTAGAAAAAGAGAAAGCTTTCAAAGACGACTTTACAAAAGAAACTGAAGAAGAGAAACAATCATCAGAAAGTGAGAGCTTGTCAAAGTCTATAAGCCTATCAGAAGGCGAAAGTCTTGCAGAACAAGTAGCAACATCACAGATGAAAGTGGCTAACGCAAATAAACGTAGCTTATCAGAAAGTTCATCAAATAGTGTAGAGCAATCAGAAAGTATTGCTCAATCATTAAGCGAATCTGAAAGTATTTCAAAGGTGGAGAGTCTATCAGAAGAGACACAAAATTCTTTAAGTTTAAGTGTTTCTAAATCATTAAGTACATCAGAGTCATTGTTTAAGTCACAATCAGAATCACTATCGTTGTCAAAAAGTGAATCTGTTTCATTGAGTGAAGCAGAAGCATTAGAAAGTGTAGTAGAAACGTCAGAGGAAACAGCACAAAATGATAGACGTACTTTAGACTTTGACCCTAACGACAATGGGCTGATACAGGATTACGATGATTTAGATGATGTTGATGATGATGAATATTTTTAATGAGAAAGGTGGCTTTTAAAAGAATATGCAACCAGTAGAAAAGTTTGAAAAATATCCTGTATTAAAAAAGTATTTGACACCTTTGGAAGATTTGCCACGACCATTAGAAGGGCGTGACGCACAATTAAAAGACTTTATTTACAGTATTCACAATCCTTTAATGAACAATCCATGTTTGATAGGGAACGCTGGTACAGGTAAAACAGCCTTGGTACAAGGTGCTAAAAAATATTTGGAACCTCATGGCTATTTTATCTATGAATTAAACATTGTTGATATGCAAAATGATAGTCGTCCTCTTGATTCGTTAATGCGGGATGTAATGCTTAATTTAAAGGAAATTGCGAAAGAGGATTTCGCCAATGATGTTAAAAATGTGATTTTTATTGATGAAATGCACATCCTTTTTAAAATCGGTGAAGGTGCTGCAGCTCAAGCTATGAAGAAGGACTTAGCTGCTTCTGCTGAATTAGGTTTAATCTTTGCGTTTGCAACAACTAATGAAGAATACCAACAGTATGTCGCTCAAGATGAGGCGTTTGATACTCGTATGAACTTCATTCGTTTACCTGAACTCTCAACTAAGGTTACTGTGAATATTTTGAATAACATGGTTAATTCCAACCGTAGGTTATTGCCGAGTGGAACTCAAATGGAACGTAATATCTTGTATAAAATTGTTACTTATACAGACCGTTATGTGCAACAAAACAGTCAACCACGTAAGTCTATGAAAATTTTAGACTCGATGTTAGGACGTGTTCGTGGGGGGTATATCTTCCACGAGAAGTATAACTTAGATACCGAAAACTTAGCTGAAATCATGCGTTCAAAAGTTGGTGTTAATATTCGTTGGAACTTGGATATTCCAAAGCTAAAGGAAATAATGAATGCACGTGTTTTAGAACAGTTTTTGGCTACTGAAGCCGTTACAAGGCGGTTATATCTTTCTAAATTGCACCTGAATAATGCTAATAGACCACAAGGGTCATTCTTATTTACTGGGCCTACTGGTACTGGTAAGACAGAATTAGCTAAGGCTTTAACAGAGGCTTTGTTTGGAAATGAAAATCACATGATCCGTTTTGATATGTCAGAATATTCAGAACCTTCTACCGTAACAAAGCTTAGGGAACGATTGGCTCAAGCAGTTTGGGAAACACCACACAACGTTATCTTGATTGATGAAATTGAAAAAGCAGCACCCGAATGTTCACGTTTATTCTTACAAATTCTAGATGATGCCCGCTTATCTGATAGACATGATCGTGTTGTTTCGTTTAAAGACTCGTACATCATTATGACTACTAACGTGGCTCAAGAAGTCTACAAAGGTTTAGGTGAAAATATTGGGGTTACCAAAAAGGTTAATGAAAGAGAAATGGCTAAAAAGTTATCTGACTATACTAAATTAATTCAGACCTCTTTAGAAGGGGATTCGGCTTTTCCAACTGAACTTATTAATCGTCTTGATGTGATTGTACCGTTTGCCCCATTAACCGCTCAAGTGCGTGAAGGTATTGCTAAGAAACAATTGGCAGAATTGAGACAAGAAGTCTTTGATAAGACTGAAGTTGTGGTTAGTTTTGACTCTAAAGTTTTGGAATATCTTGTATATGAAAATTCTGGGAATGATACAAACCGTAGTAACGGGCGTTCTATTAAGCGTCAGATTGATGCAGAAATAGCTAGTGAAATTGCTATTTTCATAGACAACAATCCTACAACTAAGCGTGTGGCTGTGGGTGTTAAGGGACGATTAGTATACAACGATACTACTCATGCTATTTCAACGGCAGAAATCGAAGTTGGTCCTCTAAGAGAGACTGCCATGTTCTAGCAAAAAAATAATAAGAGAGATTTTATCGTGAAAAAAGATGTGTTGTATTTGACTTTAGGATACTTATGTTTTAGTGCTTTTATGGTGTTAGCTTACATTTTTAAACCTGATGTTATGACTTTCGAAAACATGAAATCAACATTAGGTTATGTAGGTTTTGCAATAATGCTAATTGTATTTTTAAGCCATTAATCACTAGGTAGTAACTAAATTATGAGTAGGTGGTTTAAATGGAACTTTTAAAAAAATTGCGAAAGAGAAAAAGAGAATTGCGCTTTGATAAGATTGTGGTCAAATATGTAAGATTTGATGTTGCTAAGAAGAAACCGTATCTAACTGAAGAATATACGTTAGATTCGCATTATGATATCAAATCTGTTGATTTTAAATAAGTCAACAGAACCCGTCATTGAAATAACGGGCTTGTAGTGAAAACTACTAGCTCCGTTGTTTTAATGACGACCGGTTGATTAGCTTAAGTATTAAGTTACTACGTTACCGCTGAAATTAGGTACTTTGGAACGCCACCCTAATTCCAAACACTACGCTTATGCTTCTAAACAGAGCTGCGGTTCACGGCTCAGTGGGTATAAGAATTAAAACCAGCGGATAACATTGGCGCAGGGTACACACGTATCACCCTTCGGGGATGATACGACTTACAACCTATTAAAGAAAGGAGTGGGCCAAGATGCCACAGAAAAAAGTTGAATATATTTATGTAGTAGACTCCAAAGGCGAGCCAGTCATGCCCACTTCAAGACTAGGCATGGTTCGTCGGTGGTTAAAGTCGGGGCAAGCAATTTGGTACGGAAATAGTCGTAAGACTATCCAGTTTGTGCGCCCGATTACTACTAATACACAAGAGCTAACCTTAGGTGTTGATGCAGGTTTCCACTTAGGTTTATCAGTCGTTAGTGTTGATAACCAGCGTGAATATTATGCTTCTGAAAGTGTTCGTGATTCGAAACGCGAAAAAGAAAAGCTTGAACATCGCAGAGATTTACGCCGAGGAAGAAGAAATCGCTTGCGTCATCGCAAAAAGCGCTTTAAGAATCGGAAACGTCAAAAGAAATCTTTAGCACCATCGGTTCAACACCTACTAGACTTTACTATTAGGGAAATTAAACGATTATATGAATTCTTGCCGATTAGTAAGTTAGTCGTGGAGGTTGCTCCTTTTGATAATCAAAAGTTGGCTAACCCTAACATTAAACCATGGGAATACACCCAAGGTAGAATGCATGGCTTTAAGAGTGTGAAAGACTACTTATTAGCTCGCGACGGTTATCGTGATGCTTTAGACGGTAAGGTTTACCCTGCTAGTCAATTACGGGTCCATCATTTGGTACAACGCAAGGACGGTGGGACAAACCAACCAGATAATTTGGTGCTTTTATCAGATGTCAATCATAATCAAGCCAATCACGTTGACGGTACTTTAGCTAAATTAGCAGCTGAGCGTCAAACTGACCTTAATACGAACTACCGTGGTGCTTATTTCATGAGTGTTTTAGCCAAGCGCTTACCTACTTATTTTGCAAATTACATTCAAACGCAAGGCTATATCACCGCTAATCTAAGAACCCTATACGGCATAGAAAAATCACACCGCAATGATGCCTTTATCATTGCCGGAGGTACAGACACTTGTTTGCGTACTAGTAATATTTACTCACGTACGAAAGTGGCAAACAACAATCGTGTTCTCCAAAAATTTTATGATGCCCGCTATATTGACAGCCGTGATGGCAAGATAAAGCCTGGCAAAAAATTGAGCTCTGGTCGCACAAAGCGTTCCCGAGAACTCGACTATAAGAATCAAAGAATCTACCGTCAGGAAAAAGTCACTAAAGGACGGGTTTCAATCAGGCGTAATCATTATCAATTAAGACCCCATGATATTGTTTTAAACACAAAGACTAATCGAATTGAAACCGTGAGAAGTGTTGTTAATAGAGGTAAATCCGTAGTTTTTCAAACTGGGAAGTCTACGAAACCTACCAATGTTAGGTGTTTACATCATATTAACGGATTAAGAGAAGAAAAAATGTAGGAATTATATTCCACGAAAAAGGAATTTTTTTAACAAGGGGGCGCTTTCCTCTCGGTAATAAATTACCGAGTTTCCTCGCGCGCTTCCGCGACAAAAATTTAAGTGATAAAAAGTGAGAGATGTTTTTATGGAAACTAATTTTAAAGATAAGAAGTTTATTGCGAAAGTTGCAGCAGGTGTAGTGGTTATTTGTGCTATTGGTTTTGGTGGTTATAAGTATTACCAACATCAAACTGTGCCTGCATATCGGATGCCGGGTCGCGCATACCAAGTAAAGTACAACAAGGAAAACAGTCAACTTAACTCCCTAGCTAAAGGAGACGACTCTTTCTACGTAGTACTTGATAAGAATAGCGATCGTCTATTAGTTTCTGATTCTAAGAAAGATGTAAAAAAAGCTACTACTAGTGAGCAGTCATTTGATAGGCAATATAAGAAAGTAACTATCGGTGGTAAGATTACTTACAAATTTGATGGTGATGACTTAGGTGTTTCGTTAACTACTAATAAAAACGGTAATACTTATTCCGTGAAAGACTTTATCAAGTTTCAAGACATTAAATTTAAAGGTGATAATGTAAAAACTAAGTTATCAATTAGTTTTTTAGGTATGGAAGCAAAAGAAAAGAATATTTCGGTTAAAGAAATCAAGTAGAAATATAAGAAAGTAGGGATATTATGGTAGTTTCAAAATATGATATTGAATATCGTGAATTGAAAAGTAAGTATGGTTCAAAAGCTATTCGCAAAATTAAGCTTTTAGACAAGGGGTTAAAGAACTTCGGATATGATAAAAGTTTAATGGATATGAATAAAGAAGAAGTAGCTCAAGTTATTTCGGATATTAATGAATATCGTAAGTTTTATTTGGAACATAAATAAAGCAAAAAAAGATTAAGACGAGACTAAAAATATATTAGTAGGAAAGGGGTAAGTTATGGATAACAAAGAAAACGAGTCACAAGTAACGGAAACCATAAAAAACCGAAGAGCCTATATTTTATCACCAACAAACTTACTTTTTAGAACTTTAGATAGGGATGTTGACTTTTCGGATGTTAAGGTCATTGACTTTAAAAAGAAAATTACTTTAAGAGTTGTTATTACTGCTATGGTAGCAACAATTATTGGTATTTTCCTACTCTTTAGAACCCCTATAGGTAAGGGTGGCGTTTGGACTATTGCATTCATTTTCTCTTATGCGTGGGCCATTTATATTACCAGTTTTAGAACACCAACTGGTGATTTTAAGTATTCATATATACCAGTAATCCCAAGATATTTTAATAAGCACGCAAGAAATATTTCAACTCGTTCAGTTGCAAGTTTATATAGTTTGGAAAAACTGTTTAATTTAGAAGATCAAGATTTTTCTGATGGTTATTTACACTTTAAAGATGGTGAAATAGGAGAATTAGTTGAAGTTACTGGTATGGCAAGTAGACTAATGTTCTTAGAAGACCAAGATGTGGTTATTAATGATGTTATTTCTTTCTATCGTGCAATTAATGACCAATGTACTATTATCTTTGATACGGTTTCATCTCCACAACGTGTTGCGAGCCAAGTAGCTTATACGGATGAACAATTAGCAAATTTAAACCCTATTTTTAAAGATGGTCCTTTAGAAGATTTATTGAAAAGACAACGAAATGTTTTAACAGATTTCGTTGGTAAGCGATTCGAAACTATTAGGCAATATATGATTATTAAATCTAGAAGTGAAGAAGAACTATATAGAATTGAGGATATCTTGAATAATCAGATTATGAATACTGCATTTTTAAAAACTGGTCGTATTGTTGATGAACCAGAAGAAATCAAAGAGTACTTCAAGAACTTCTACGGAATGGACTTAGTAAACGAAGATTAGAGGAAAAACAATGGAAAAAGATACTCGTGAATACAAGATTGTCTACAAGGATTATGACGAATATTTTGAACAAAAAGTAGAAAAATTGTACAGGTTATTAGGTGATGATGTCAGAGATGATGTCAAAGAGTTACTTGATGAACAAACACGTTACATGCATCATTTGATGTACAAGAGCATTGAGCAACAGGTCCGAATAGACAACTTATTAGAGGTCAATCAAAAGCTTCATGATTGCTTAAAAGAGAAAAATGAAGAAAGCGAGAAATTTGCTAATAAGTATGATGAATTAGAAAAAGATAATAAGAATTTTCACAAGGAAATTCATAGTTTTATCAACAAGTATCTGAATGATATTGATAATGATGATTATTTTGAATTGTAATTATTATTTTAAATCGAATTTTGAAACCAATTAGAAAATGAAACTTAAAACAAATTTTGAATTTTGAAATTGTTTTTATTGATGGAAGGAGGTTTTTTAAATGGCTTACAAAGAAGAATTGGAGCGGGTAAAACAAAATCATAAAAAGCAACTGTTATCAGAACAAATGGAAGTGCGTGAAAAATATGTGAATGCAGGGATGAATATTAATCACGCTTTTGCTCAAATAGGGGTCACCTATAACGATAAAGATATTGCGGATCTTAACAAGAAAGAAGCTTTTGCTTTTGCTAGACGAGTAAAAAGCTTGCAAAGCAATGCAGATGAAGTTGAAGTGATTAAACCGTTTATTCGTCTACTTGCTACGAGAGAACAATGGACGAGACAAGAATTGTTTGATGCTGTAGAAAAATACTATCCTATCAATACGAATCAATTTAAAAAGATGCTAGGCAAGCATAAAGTTAATTTTGAAGGTCAGGAAATGAGCTACAAGGTTAGTTATGGTACGCATATTTTTTCAAAGGCAGAATTGGAAAGTTTGGATTCAGGGAAGACCATTAGCTTTTCAACGATGAGTAAGAATGGCGTCCGTTATAAGGTGAAAGGCAAATTAGCAATTCAAACTTATAAAGGGAACACTTATTTAGGTTTCAAGCCAAATAATTAAGAAAAGGAGTGTTATATTTGTTTTTTTTCAAAAAGTTCTTTAAAAAGAAAAAACAGCCGGTTGATAGTCAACAAACTACTGATAGGCAGTCTGTTCAGTCTGTTAGTAAAATTGATAAAATCGGAAAAGGAAAGAGTCAAACAAGTCGTGGCTTGATAAAGAGTAATAAGCTCTTTATGGCATGGAATAAAAATGCGGAGGAAAAAAAGCAACGCCAAAAATCTGGCTTAGTTGCTGATTCTTATTTAAAACAAATTTCTCCTAAAAAGGGTTTTACCTTTCATAGTGATTATTTTGAAGTTGGTGATGGCGTTGCTCAAATATTGACTATTGTTCCAACTAAAAATGCTGATAGACAGTTACCTCCGTTTTGGGTTACGAGAATGCTACCAAGAGGGTTGGGCCAAAATGTAACTGCTAGACTTATACAACCTATTTCGACTAAAACGGAAAAATGGACTAAAGATAATGAAGTTAAAGCAGATGCGGCTGTAAGACAAGCATACGGTGAACGTAAAGTAAATGACCCTAGTAATCAGGATATTGCTTTCCAAGTACAAGATATGCATCAAATCAACGAAGATTTGCGAGGGGGGCAGTACCACGGTTCAGAATATAAGATTCTATTAAAGGCTCCAGATGTTGAAACGTTAGATTCCGCTCGTGAACAATATAAATTGCGTTTAAAAAATAATTTTAGAGGTCTAACAGTAGAAGTCTTTGAAGGACAGCAGAAAGATGATTTTGAAAATCTTCTGAAGTCAGCTGATGCGCAAATAGGTCATGAAAAGAAAATGTACACTAGCCAAGAATTAGCTGGTGGATATTACTTAATGTCTAAAGGTATTGACGATATAACGGGGAAGTACGTTGGTGTTTCAGAAGGGGACTTCAATAATCCTGCTATGTTAATGGATGTTGATGATTGGTCCAGGAATATCGTTGTTGCAAGTAAATTTGGCCCAAGGACAGGTTCATATAGTACAGAAGTATTTGGAGATCACTTACGATCAATTAGTTTGTGGGGCGTTAAAATTGCAGAAGATGCTATGATTCAAAATCACCGTGTTGTTCATTTTATTTTGAACAATACAGATATTGAAGACATTGGTAAGAGAAAAATTGGAGCTGATTTATCAAAACATACTTCAAATATAAATATGGGTAAAGGTGCAATAAATCCATTTGAAGCTTTTGGTCGTGAAGAAGATAAATTAAATGTTTATCCTACTTTGACTGAAAAATTACGGTTGATGTTTAAAGAAATGTCTCCGTCATTAAATGATGTTGACTTGAATAAGTATTTTACTCAACTTTTGAAGGAATTCATGGAAGATAAGGGATTATGGAAACCTAATGCAAAGGAAAATATTGATACAATTTCTTTGGTGGGCTTGCCGCATAATGAATATCCTTTACTTTCTGATTTTAGTTTATATCTTTCTACAATTTTTACTATTTATCAAAAGCAAGGTAATCAACAAGCTATTAAATCTCTTGAAAAAATTCAAGGGGTTGTGGATCGTATGAAAGAAGAAAATGGTGATATTTTCGATAAGCATACATCTTCAGTAGTTGATAATGCTCAAACAATTCCGCAAGTTATTTACGATTTTGCAAGTATTTCAGAACGTGGTAGAGGGATTGCTATGGCGCAGTTTATTAACACGTTAGGTTATGCAACTCAAAATCTTCATCGTGGTGATGTTGTTATTATTCATGGTGTAGATCAACTTGCTCCTGAAGTAAAAGAGTTTGTCAAAGATAATCTTCAAAAATTAACAAGAAGAGATGTACGAATTGCTTATCTTTATGACAATGTTATGAGTGCAATTAACGATAAAGACTTTAATGATTTAACATCAGCAGATTATACGTTATTTTCTGCTATGTCATCTGATGAACTTGAAGCGTATAAGGAAACGATGAAAGCGACTATTCCTTCCGCATTGGAAAATAGTTTGATTTCAAAAGATGATTTATTGTATTACTTGTCAAGGGATAGAGAAAAAGTGTTGTTTAAACTTGATTTAATCTTGTAAGATGGCTAAAAATTTGGTGAGTTATTGACCGTTATGATAATTACAGCCAATATATATAGTTTAATGGACGTTGATAAATGTATTATCATGAAAAAATGGAAGGAGGGATTTTCTTGAAAAAAAGCGTCAGAAAATTTTTGTATGTCCTAATGGCTTCGTTTCTAATTACGCTTTTTTGCGGGGGACCGCTTATGAGTGAATATATAGTTCATGCTGATCCGCCAACTGAAGAGAAAAAAGACGATGAAAAGGACAAAGACGATAAAGACAAAGACGATAAGAAAGATGATGAGGACAAGGAAGAAGACAGTGATAGTGGTGGAAGTTCTCAAAAAGATGTAGCTGGTGCTTTTAATGATGCCGCTCAGGAGTTAGGTGAGAAAACAGATAAAGAACAAAAAGAGGCTATTAAACAAAACACTAACGTTGGTGATGTTTGGGGCTATATGGGTGCTAAGTCTGTTTTCTGGGGTATGAGTAATATGACGGATTATTCTGTCTCATATTCAACCTTACGTAATAATGGTAGTGGTAGCGGTGGTAATGCTACGGCACGTTTTATGAATAAAGCTCGCTATTTTGCCGCAACTTACGGATATGTGTTGTATAAAACAGGTATAGATCATTCTATTTCAAGAGGTGATACGTCAAATAGTATTGGTCTTATTGGACGCTTTTTATTCGGCGGTATTATACTGGTTGTTTACCTAATATCTTCACTTGTATCAACTACTTTTGAATGGGTTGTAAAAGTTTTAGGTTACTTTAATCCTCTTGACTGGATTGTTAATGGCGCAAACGGTGCAAGTTCTGGAGGAGTTTTCCAAACTGTTGCTGGAAAAGTAAAGGAAATTTATGACGCGTTCGTATCCTTAGGTATGGTAGGTGCATTTGTTTGTTTTGCAGGTGCGGTAGTACTAGCGCTTGTCGGTATGCGTGTTTCCGATCAACCGGGGCCTCCTATGGGTCGAGGAATAGGTATTGGACTCTTTAGTGCCTTTTGGCATTTGTTGAAACGTGTCTTTACAATGATTGCTTTGCCAGTTGTTATGCTAACGTTATATAGTTTAATGATTGGGTCAATTCAGAGTTCAATGGAAAATTCACAAGGTGGAATCGGAACAAATGTCCCTGAGTATGCGGTTTATACGAATTTAGTTGACTTTAAAGGATGGGTAACTAATTCTAGATTGCAGTTGCCTTCAGGTTTAAAAGGTTCCTTTTCAACATCAACTGCAACAGGCTCGGTTCCTACTATCACGCACTCGTCAGTTGCTTTAATTAATTCAAAAGGTGCGGGAATTGATTCAGCTTCACCATATACGAATGGAGGAACGTTCAAAGACTCTTTATCTGCAAATGAAACTCACACTGCTGATGATAAAGCAACAAACATGATTATGTCATGGATGACTAATGATAGATATTCAGCTTCTAATTATGCAGCGGCAGTACAAAATAGTTATATTGCTAATTACGCTAAGGAAGATGATAAACCTGAAAAAATTTTAGAAGACTTAAAGAAAGCCTTAATAGGTAAGAATGACAAAATTAATTACAATGCTAATGGACATTTATCTGCAAATGACGGTCAAAATGCTAAGGGTATGACAGTCACTTTTGATTCTACAGAAAGTCCTGAAGGATATAAAGGGTTATCGACAATAGGTACTTACAATTATTTAGGAACTCTGTTTTCTAATACTGGTATGAGTCATAATGATACATCAAAGCTTTCGGGGTCTGGTTACCAATATGAGCATTATTCTGTTGGTTTAGTTGGACGTGGTATCGTTGCTTTTGGTAATTATATCTTTATGTTAGGTCTCATGTTTGCAGGTGCGGTCCTTGGGTTCGGTTACGCTTATTGGACTGTTAAAGCACTGATTGAAAGCATTCCTAAGATGTTCGGTTCCTTCTTTATGGGAAGTTTAGGTACTGGAAAAGGTTTTGGTTTGATGATTACTCAAGCCTTTGGTGTTTTAATTTCTGTTGGTGGATCTGTATTGCTATATGGTATTACATCGGAAATTCTTATAGGTATAGGTCAATCATTTGATTCAACCTTCTTTACAGGAGATGCATATTCTGGTGATGGATTTGCAGCAATTATGCCAGTAGGAGCTATTGGGTTAAATGCTGGTGCTTCAACATTTGCTTATGCTGCAGTTAATTCATTATCAGGGATACTATTATTGCTTGCTGCCTTCTTCTTAATTAAGATTCGTGGGCCAATTCTATCTCTATTCACAGAGTGGCTAGACGAAGTTATTAGAATGTTAAATATGACTGAATCAGCCGCATTTGGTGGTACTGCAGGTAATCACGCTCCATTAAATAACAATGCCCTTGGTGGTGTTGGCATGGATGGAAGAAATAGTAGTGTAGGTGATAACCTTGCTCGTGGTATGGGTAATTTTGGTGCTCAAACTGCAGCTGGGGGTACTCCGGGAGCTGTTAGTGGGTCTCCTACTGATGGTGGTGTGACTGGTGGATCTATGAATCGTACTAATCGATTAGGTAATCCAAAAGGTATGCTTGGTAAATTAAGAAATGCTCAAGCGGTTTATAAAGATCAAACACGTGCTCGAATGGCAAAACGCGGTGCACCTGATTCTTTTGTTGATGCAACTGCTAGAGATAAGTTGGGAGCGTTAGGAAAGATGGCCGGTCAAGCTGCGGTAATTGCAGGTGGTAAGGGCTTGGATACGTTGATAGGTTCTAACACCGCAAGTGATTTACGTGGTATCTATAATGCTAACTTGGACGATAATATGAAAGAATTGGGAAATGCCAATGAATATCAAAGTCAGCTTGAAAAGAGTGCTAATCAAGGAATTAATGGTAATTCTAATAATAATCTTTCTGTGACAGATTCAAGTTATGGAGATACTGACGAGGCTAATGCGCAAGCAAATGACTTTGTAGATCGACAAGCATTTGATAAAAACGGTAATGCGTATGATGGTGCTAATGCCCGAGAAGGGTATGTTGATGATAAGGGTCGTGCTGTTTCTGAATTTGTAGATTCACAAGGTAATGCCGTTCATTCATCTAAGGTTGTTCCTGACGGTTATGGCGGCTATCAAAATGCTATGACTGGTGAACAAGTAGCAGGAAAGCTTGCTAATTCAATTTACGGTAACAGAGAAAGTGGAAATAAATATTCTGCAACTGATGTTTACCAAGGAAAAGATGGTAAGACTTACGCTGATAAGTTTAAAAATATCGACGTAGTTCCTAAGCCCGGCACGGAAAGTGGATCGTTTAGAGATGCGCAAGGTAATGTTTATGCTCAAGATGATGTTATTCCTGAGAGTGTAGATGGTCGTGAAACAGGGCGGTATTATGCAAGAAATGCCGAGGGTCAAAGTGTTCCTGTTGGACAAGTTTCTGATACGGGTCAATACGTTGATTCGCAAGGTAATGAGTATGACAATAGTCAAACTCCAATCTCTATGGGAGATAATGGTAGAACAGTTGCCAAAATTGCTGATGGTAGAGAAGAAGTTCAAGACATGTCATATGTTGATGATAATAATCAAGGCTACTCTGCAGATCAAGTTTCAAATGGATACTACGATCAAAATGGTAATTTGACAGACCAAGCTAACGATTACGTTGACAATGATACAGGTCAAATTATGTCTGGCTCCTTAGCAGACACTGCTGAAAGTTTTGAAAAGAATGATGACGGTAGTTACACTGCTAAAATGAAGATGAATCCTTCAAGCTTAGCGACTAATAGTGATGGTAGTTTAGTACAGGATGCAAATGGTTTCTACCAAACAAAAGATGGACAAAAAGTTGCTTTATCTGGTGAAAATGCTGATGGTACATTTACTAGAGTTGCTAATGTTTCACCGGTAGCTAATACATTAGCGTCAGTTGCTAAGGATTCTTCAGGTCAAACTGTTCAACAACAGTATAGAGATTTAAGAGATCCATCTAAAACTTATGATGCTTCAGATGTTAAGGCTAACCAACCTTACGCAATGGTAAATAATAACGGGAAGCGTCAGATGGCTTTATTAAAGCAAAATGGAGACGGTAATTTTGTGGATGCAAAAGGTAGAACCTACGGTAAAAATCAAGTTAAGCATGGTAACTTCCATGTTAACCCTGAAAACGGAAGGTATACACGAGTTGCGGCAACAAATAACTTTAAAACAGCTAATGGTAATATTGTCGGGGCTAGTCAAGTTACAGCACAAAAGCAAGTGGCAAGAAATAGTAACAAGGATCTTGTTACTGTTAATAGAAATAAGACTGGTACTTTTGTTCAAAATGCTAAGGCAAATGGTGGTTACACTAAGGTAACTAAAGATATGTCTGCAATGTCACGTCAACAAAAGAATAACTTTGTTAAACAAGCTACTAACCGTGCTTCTCAAATTAAGAGCCAACTTCGTGATAATCCAAGCGATACCAAGTTGAAACAAGAATTGGTTAATCAACAAGCTTTAGCACGTGCAGCAAAAATCAACCAAGATGTTCGAGATGCTCCAAAATTAGGTATCTTAAGAACTGCTACTCCTACATCGTCACTTAAACAAGCATCCGTTGGTGATGTGAGAAATACTCTTAATCGTTACGCTAAAGTTCGTTCAGAAGCGGAGCAGATGATTAAGACGGGTATAAATCCAGAGAAAAATGCTATTAAGGATGAAATGCAAAGTTTGGCTAAACAACTGCACTCCTACGGTGTTAAAAATTCTGTTTTGAAGAATTCTTCTGGAAACATTCACAATACAGTTCTGATGATGGATGCGTACGTAAATACAAACTAATTATTTTGAGGAAATCAATATGTATTTTATTCGATTTTATTTTGATTAAATCGTAAATATATATTGATTTTTTTGTTGTTTTTTAAACGAAGATTATTGTACACTCAATAGAGAGGATATTGTTACTATTGGTTTGATTAAGAAAGGAGGAATTATCTTGGACTTTATTAACGGTTTATTGTTTGATTCATTTGTTGCTAACCCAGCTGCTATGGATATCTTTAACAACTTCCAACGTAACGTTGCTAACAGTATCGCTGACCCTATTATTAAAGCTATTGGGGCAGTTGCCTTTATCTTTGGTTCGTGGGCAATTTTGAGATACTTAATGGGTCAACAACAAGGCGGTGCTCACTGGGTACTTTGGTTTGTTGCCTTGATTTTTGGAGCATTGTTCTACCTCAACGGGTTAAGTGGTTGGACTTCATTAGGGGGAACAACTACAGATACAGTTAATGGGTTATTCCAAGCTGTAACACCTGTTGCTACGATTGCAACCAATACATTATTAAGCTTTGTCGGCTTATAATATGTAAAAAATGGGCTTGGCTTTTCGTCAGGCCTTTTTTATATAGTTTTTTTCTAAATACATATATATTTACACGTTTTTTTTACGTTAAAGTTGTGATAAAATCAAGATATAAATATGTATTTTTATATTCGTAAATAATACAGAATGTATAAATGCAAAATATTGATGTAAAGGAGCTATTTTGATGGGGTTATTTGGAAAGAAAAAAAAGAACTCTGATAGCGATAATAGCAAGGTATCAAAAAACAAAAATGAAGCCTTGTATCGCAAAAAGAAGAGAAACAGTCGCAAAAAAAGTAGAACTCAATTTCCACTGATTAGTTCAATGAAATTAAAGAAAATTTCGCCTTCTTCATTACTTGATTTTTTGGCTAACAGTAAAGAGGGTATGCTTAATTCGTTTGATGTGTTGCTTAATAACATTGAACAACATGAAGGGGAAAAAGGTTTCTTAGTCATTGCTTTATCTGAAGAAGATTTTAAAAAATCAAAACTTACACGTTCAGATAATCCGCGAGACTTTGGAGAATTTACTAACTCAATTTCCAAGGATTTAATTCGTTCGGCATCATTACCAACAAATATTGAACAAGGGTACGTTGTTTTAGTGCCAAGTAAATCCGCTTTGGAAAATATTGGTGAGTTCGATGAATTAAGACAATATAAAGATGGATTCTTTTGGGCTGTCTTGCCAGAAAACATTTCAGATAGTGCGGTAGATACTGCTAAAGCCTATATTTTGGAATCACGAGTTACTTATGATGAATTATCTAAGTTATCAGAAAGTGTTAGTGAAAATGCGGAACTTAAGTTGACCAATATCAAGTATAACGATCAACATGACATGATTGACGCTGATATTTCGGTGACTGATGGAGGAATTACGGAGGTAATTTCAAAACAAGAAGTATCTTCATCTAGTGAAGGTGAAGAAGAGGAAGAAGAAGTTGCGGAAGAATTAGATGTGCCGGAAGCCCAAGAGCCAACGGAGCTTGTGAAAGCTACAAAAAACGCTATTCTCAATATTCAAGATGATCAGGGTGATGTACCAGTTCTAGGTTTAGATTCTGATTCTGAATTGGTTACTGAAGACGAAACTGATAGTAATGCAGAAAATCAAAGCGGATTAGTCGTTGATTCTGATAATACATTATCTGAAAATGATAAGATTGATGCTTTATTAGACAATGAAGAAGTTGATGTATTGCCATTTGGTAATGATGAAAATAATGCCGTCATTGATAATTCTGATTTAGCGGACAACTATATTACTTCAGAAGCTCAAGATGTTAATAACTTGTCAACACATGTTGAATCTGCTGCCTCAGAAGAAACAGTAGTTGAAGATGATGACGAGGAAGACATTTTATCAGATGATTTATTATTCAAAGGGTTAAACAATCAAAACTCTGCGTTAGGTAATACTAATGTTGATACTACAGACGCAACAAGTTACACATCACGTTTAAAGAAGATTGCTGCTGATTTAGGTAAGGAAGAAAAATTAGAAGTAGATGTTAGTGAATTAGACGCATTATTATCTAAGAAAACTTTTAGTATTCCATTTAAAGATGAAGTGGTTGGTAATAATTTAAACGAGTTGTTAAACGTTAAGATTAGTGATGCTAACCAACGTTTAGCTAAAATGCACGACGACAACATTAAGTCAATTATTAGCTTGTATAAGAACTCTATGCAACAAGGGTTCAATATGATTAAAGAAGCAACTGATTTAACCAAGAGTCAGAATGAATTTGGTCGTAAAAAAGCAGAAATTGAACAAGAATATCGCGATAAGAAAGATGATAATGATAAATTATTTGCGGCTTATAAAGAGGCTGAAGAAGCAAATTACGACAAAGCTTTTGAAATTTATCTTGATAAAATTACAGCTAGCGCTAAAGAATCATATGAAACAATGCACCGTCAAGGCTTAGAAGAAAAATTATCAAGCAAGCGGGCCGAATTGGACGATACTTTAGAAGTAAATAAGCAAAAAGATTTAGATGAATTATCCAAAGAACGTAAAGATAGAATTGCAAGATTATATGATGAAATTAACGAAGCAACAATTAATCGAATTTCTGAAGAATATAATTCTAAATTCTATAATGTTGAAAAGGAATTATCAGCGGAATTTAGTCGAGAGATTGAAGAAATTTCAGAACAATACCTTAAGGATGAAATTGCTCGTCAAAAGACTGTTCAAGATAAGCTTGATAATGATAAGACCGTTGAAGACCTTAAGTTGAAACTGGCTGAAACTGAAGAATCTAAGCAAGCACTTATTATCAATAATAATAATGCCCTTAATCGTTCAGAAACAGAAGCTAGAGAGCGTATTAAGAGTATTCAAGATCAATATGACTCTGAAATACTTAAACGCAATGAAGAGTTTATGAAGACTCTTGAAGAAAAGGACAAAGAACTTAAAAAGCAACAAGCTAAGATTAATGAGCTTGAAAATGAAAGTTCTAAGTCAATGCGTGCTAACGAGAACAGATACGATGAATTACGTCGTAACTTTGACGATGAAAAACGCAAGTTAGTTGATGAATATGATTCTAAAGTGCGTGAACTTAAGACACAACAAGCTCTTGAGATGCAAGCTAAAGAACAAGCGATGACTGAACGTATGAAACAAAAGGATATGGAAACAACACGTGCAGTACGTAATACGAAGGCATTTACAACTGTTGGTATGATAGCTACGTTCTTGTTTGGTATTTCAATTCCGTTTATTACAGAACACTTTATGGGTAATACAGATAAAAGTGAACCTGTGCGGACAGAAGTTGTAAGTCAATCATCCCACTCTGAAGCTTCTAGTTCACATAGTGCTAAAGAGTCTGACCGTCAATCTGATAAATCTGAAAAGAGTACTAAAGATAACGGAAGTTCAAGTGAGAGTGGTGTAAGTCAGGAAGATAATTCTAATCAAGAATCAGCATCGAATGCTACAACCTCACAATCAAATTCTAATTACAGTAATAATAGTCAAACAAGATAATTTAGAGGGGATATTTAAAAAATATCCCCTTTTTTAGAAAGGTGAGCTTTATGTTAAAAATTATTCGTGAGGCGATTACATCGTTTGAAAAAATATTTGCAACATTTTGTGGCTTTGTGCTGTTCACACTGTCAGTTAATATCCTAAATCCTAATTATTCGAAATTGACTCATATTACTCCTAATACTGCTTTTAGCATTTCGGATGTTCTAGTAGAATTTGGGATATTTTTAGGATGTGCTTATTTTTTCTTAGTTATGGTATCTGAATTCAATGTTAATGAAGCAGGACCGCTATTTAAGGCTATTTTCTACGGCAAAGACGGTAAAATACGTGAAAAAGTTAAAAGCGTTATGAACGTATTAACGACTGTTTTAAGCCTAAGCTTTATTGTATTTTCTTTGATAGTTTCAGTAGCACTGCTTAAGTTTATTGGCTTTTTTAGTTTCTTAAGTGTCGTGGCTTGTCTTTTCTTATTGACAGCCGCTGTGATTATTCTTAATTGTGTGTTGGAGATATTGATAAAGCTTACTAACTTAAGTTAGGATGTGAGTTTCATGAAAAATATTGTCAAATATTTTGTTGTTGGAGTTAAAGTATTGTTTTTATTGCATTTACTGTGTTAGCAATAGTTGCGTATTTAACTTTTAAAGACTTGCAAAATGCTGGAGTTCTATCGTTCTGTATTTTATTAATACTTTTATCATTGGTTGCAATCTATGATTTGCGATATTCGTGGGTAAGAGTTTTTAGCGGAAGAAGGCGTTTCGTGAAAAAATTAATTGATAGAAAAATAAAGCTTGTATTTTTGCACATGGACTATCATGTTAGAAAAATCAACCAATTTAAATATTGAAAGCAGGGAATCAATATGACTGAAAAAGAATGGCAAGCAACAATTAAAGGAGAATTGTTGAAATTTGATGATTGGCAAAGTATTAGTGTTAGAGAAAATAAGATTATTGTCAAAATTTTGAATGATTTTGAAGATACTATTCAAATCTTATTTACGAAGATGGAAGATAGAACAATTCTAAAAGTTGGAAAATTAGTCAGAATTGTTATTGATAATCGAGAATTATCTAACTCTAAACGCTTAATTAGTGAAACAATCAAAAATGGGCTAGAAATGGCGATTTAGTTTGATGTTAACCATTTATAAAAAAAGTAGCGAAGAAGCAAAGAAAAGAGATGTTTCTGCGATAAAAGATGACAACTCTTATAATTCTAACAATTGTTCAATGGGTAAGAACTAAGTTTAGCAAAGTAAAGAAGTTGTATTTAGTCAAAATTCATAGGGACAATACATACACTAAAAAAGAGGTTTGGCCAAAAGAATTAGCAAAAAAATCTTTTAATGGTTATGTCTTGTTCGATAGTTTTGACAAGGTTAAGAAGTACGTTGGCAAAAGGAAAGAGAGAAAAGATAGTAACAACTAGAAAGTTGGTGTTTTAGCACGAAAAATAGTGTAAAAGAAAATTTGGCAGGAAAGAAGAAAGCTATTTGGGGCGCATTGTTTTATGCAGCATTTAGCTTTGCAGATTTAGTTTGTTCTGGTATTTCATTGAGAAATGATGTTTTTTCCTTTTCTGGATGGTTGGGCTTATGTGTGGGCCTAATGTTAGTTTTGTATCTAATTGAGTATATGTTTGATAATGGATTGATTTTGAGTCAAGCCAATATTGATAGATTGAAGTTTAAACAGGCAATCTTAGTATCACTAATCTTATTAGGATTCATTATTGCATTAATTGTTTTATTTGAACTTCGAGGCTTGCTTAATAATGATTTTCAACTGGTGATTCTCAACAATGTGAATTAAGAAAGTGAGGTTTGGTGCCTATGTCCTTATGGGATCAAATGCGCGAGAAGGTGGCTAATTTCGATTTTAATAACCCAAATCGTGCAGGACGTAAAGTCCAAGGGGAAATGCGTTATGAGGCGTATGACGAGTCTGAGCGTGATATTTACCGCAATCCTGATGCAAGAAGAACAAAGCGAAAAGATGCTCCTTCTAAAGAGTGGATTTATTATGTAACCACATTTATTGCTGCTGCGGTATATGTTTTACTAACAGCCTTAGTAGTCATGATATTAATTTCGATTTATAAGTCTAAACATCCCGATTATGTGGTGATATCCTTTACTAAGACTTTTTGGTCGATGGCTTTAAATCCTGCTACTTTACCACAAATAAAATTATTTGTTTTGTTAGCGACAGCAGGTTTAACATCTATTGTTTATGCTCGTTTAGAACGTAACTATCGCTTACAAAATATTGAAACTGATACAGAAGAGTTGAACAAGAATGAAGGGGAAAGTCGCTTATTGCAACCAGAAGAAATGGTCCGTAATTTTGATATTTTTCCTGATGTGGGGGCTCACTCTTCAGTAGAAGTATCAGCTTTAATTAGTCACTTTTATATCACTAATGATGGTATTAAAGAAATAGAAATGGGTGACCGTAAATCTGATTTTGTGGATCGCTATATCTTGAAAAAAGATGGCGTTAAGCATATGAAAAATAAAAATAATTATGTTGATGAAAAGAAAACTTTGTGGAACCCATATGATTTGGACCCTTATGATTCTGATGTTTATGAAGAATTAAGAACTAAGAAAGTACCATTTATCGATATTGCTTTTGGTAAAAAGAATGCTGAAGCTTCGGGAATCACTAAGCGTACTATGGTTACTTATAATCCTCGGAAACTTTTGTATAATAACCCCGGTAAAGAGATATTTGGTAAAACAAATGAATTAACGGTTGCTGATAAAATTAATAATGACTGGTGGTTTCCAGATTATGAAGTTCAACGCCCAGGTGGATTTTATGTCGTAGCTACTGGTGCAATCAACTCGATTGTAGTTGCTATGACTCGTGCGGGGAAGGGTCAAACTATTATTGAGCCTACACTTGATATGTGGACTCGAATGGATGAACCCGCAAATATTGTTGTTAATGACCCTAAAGGTGAATTATTAGTTCGTTTTTCTTATCCTGCACGTAAACGTGGGATGGAAGTTATTGCGTTTAACTTGGAAGACCCTGCAAACACAAATATCTATAATCCACTTGGTTATGCAGTAGCTGCTGCTCGTCAAGGACGTTATGAAGAATGTGCGGAACACGTCAAGAATATTGGTGATATTTTCTTCCCACCAGTATCGGGCCAAGATCCAATGTGGAATAATGCCGCTAATGCTTCGTATAAGCGTACAGCATTAGGGATGATTGATTACTACTTGGAAGAAGAATATTATATTCGTGATAAAGCAGTTAAAGAAAACTGGTCTGTTGAAAAACTCGATGTTTACTTAGATAACATGTGGGGGAAGGTTACGCTATACAACGTTTACCAAATGATGTCCCAGTTATCATCCCGTAAATCGCAAGATGAACGCTTAGTTAATATTGTTGATAAGACAGCTAAGTCAAAAGACTACTTGACCTTATTCTTCGATGCAACAAGTATGTTACCTAAGGATAAGTTACGTCAACAAGTTACCGACCAAGACCAACCATTACGTGCTATGGCACAGTCATCTAAAACATTAGCTTCTGTTCAAGGTATTTCTTTGACAGCCTTAGCTTTATTCTCTGACCCATTGATTAAGGCTTTAACATCAGGTAAACCATCCCAGAACTTTGATATTTTAGGTTTAGGTTTCCCTAGACGAATTGGTGTTCACTTAGAAAAGAATTTTGCTGAAAGAAAAGCTTATGCTAAGGAACGGTTCAGATGGAGAGTTTACGAAGATAAAGAATTTAAGCATGAAATTAAAGAAGATGAGTTAGGATCAACCTTTAGATATGATGGGGTAATTGATCCGCAATTCTGGATTTTCTACCGTACTAAAGGTATTTTCCCTAATAATATTGTTTACTTAAAATTAGAAATTTTCTCTAAGCGTACTAGGGATGTAATGGCAGACTTTTACTTTGAATTTGAAAAGCGCTACATGCTTAATTCAGACGAAACTAGTTTTGTTATTGATGAAGTTACAGGTGAAGAAATTATCAAAGATGGCTACTTGAGAGAAATGGTTTGGGATAAATCTAAAAAGGAGTTTGTCATTGGTAGTGTTGAAGATGAAGTTGAAGAAGTTGACTTGCTTAATTCGTTGTATGCGAAAACAAAGCATAAAATTAATGTTATTGATCAATCGGATGTTCACTACTCTGAAAAGACAAAATTTGTCGATTTCGTAACACCGCCTAACAAGCTGAACACGCCCGTATTTTGTTAATTGCGTTAGACCAAATCTTTAACCAACAAGTTAATGCAGCTTACTTGGCTACGGCAGATCAAAAGCCATACTACAAAACTAAAGCAATGCTTGATGAAGTTGGTAACTTACAATCTGGGGGCCAAGGTATTCCGTTCCTTGAACGTAAGTTGTCTATCGGTTTAGGGCAAGACCAACAATTTACTTTGATTGAACAAGACTTCTCACAAATCCCTGCTGTTTATGGGGAAAATGTATCAGAAACCATTCAATCTAATGCTTTGATTATTAATTACTTGAAATCAAATAATGAAAAGACTTTAGAACACTTATCTAAAATGTCTGGGACTATGAGCCAAGTAAAGACGGAATCACAAAATGTTACTCGTCATGCGGATAAGTTAGTACAAGCTAACGATGCAGCTGTAAGCCGTACTGTATCTGTTAAGGAAGTACCTGTTATTTCTCCTAATGATATGCGTTTGATTCCACCTTCAAATAACATGGTCTTTGGGAATGGTTATCCAGTCTGGTCTCGAAACCAATTAGCTTTACCGGTTGCTCGTGAATTGCACAATCCTAACCGTTTAAGAGATTTTGAAGATGAAGAGTCAACTAAGTTAGAGACTGTTGCTTTAAATGGTGCTTCTGACTTCGATGTTTTTAAAAACCAACCAGACTTTTTCGAAATGGTTGAAAGACGTATTAGTCAAGCTCTATTAGTTGAAGATATGATGGAACGTTATAAGAAAGCTAATAATTATAGTGATTACGATGTATCTTTGAAAGATATGGATGATGTAAGCAAGGTTATTATGCGTTATGTTCGTAAGAAGATTGATAGCAATCCTGAAAAATACATTATTCATGATAATGGTGGGGTAGTGAATGAGGAACAAGTAGAAGCAAATGGGCAACAACAAGCTGTTGCTCAAGATAGACAAATTAAACGTTATGCACACCGCCACTTTAGTCGTGCTGATTTATCTGAAGGTAGTGCTAACCACATGTTAGACGGTTTAAAAGAAGTCTTACAAAAGACTCTAGAAAAACTCTTTACAAAAGCATCAGAAGTATATGATGATAAAGTAAAGGCGAACTCAGATATTCCTGAATACTTAGGTTTAGCTGTCAGAGTTACTGATGAAGATGAAGGTGCCGTTTTTGATGAATCTGTAATTTCTGATGAAGAAGTTCCAAGACAAGATTTCAAGGTAGAACTTAATGGAGAGCAGTACATTATCTTCAAAGAAGATGAAGATGAGGACGTTGCTAACGACTTAAGTTCAGATATTCGTATTGATATGAAAGAATTAGAAAAATTAGCTAAGGATTTAGCACAGCTCGATAGTTGGTCTGACCTAATTCCGACACAAGACTTTACGTTTGACTTTGAAGAAGAAATGGGTAAAATTGCTGATGAGAAGTTAAAAGAAGGCTCTTCTGTCCTAAAAGAAGATGTCGATTAATAAGAATAGGTGATTTTCGTGAAAAAAATTTATATTACCGTTTTTCTAGTAGTCGTAGCGGTGTTTTCAGGTGCGGTGTATTTTAGAAATCAAGCTAAGAAAATTGAAAACAAAAATATTGCTCTTGTAAGCCGTATAAACTACTATCAGAAGGCTGTAGATGCTAGAGAGGCATATTTATCTAAGCCTATCTACAAAGTCCCAAAAGGGCAAAAAACAATGCCTAAACAACAAGAACAAACTTTATCACTTTTGAAAAGAGTCTTTAGGAGAATGACTGACTATGAAAGTTCAGTTGAGTTTAATAATAACGTTGATTACATTAAGAAATATGTGACCGACCAAGACTTTATTAATAAGTATTTAGGCGGCTCTAAAGATATCGTTGATAAAACTGGTGTCTTGATGAAAAATGAATATGTTGCGGTTGTTCCTCTTAATGATGATAACTCGTATATGGTTGTTATTGACTACTTACCTTACGTTGCTAAAAGTGACTTATATCAAGAAGATAAGTTAACAACTATGAGTAAGACCTATACAGTTAATGCAATTGGTGATAAAATAACTAAAGTAGAGGTGAACGACGCCATCCCAACTAACTAATTCTTACAACTAATACTAGTTAATGTGCTAGTTGTTGGGATGTTTCGTAAATATCCAAGAATATCTAAATATATCCGAATAGTTCCAAAATTGGTGATAACAGAGATGTTGTCACCTTTTTTAGTAAGCAAGAGTAAAGCACCTGATAAGCAGGTGCTTTTTGGTTGTTATCCTTTCAAAAATTATAGCGGAAAAGCCTAATGTATATATGTTTTTGCCTAACCTAAATATATAGTTTATCTGGCTTTTAGAGGGTTGATAAAATCAAATTATAGAAAGATTTTATTTTCAATCAAATGAAAAAGACTTTTTTAAAATTTAGAAATAAGAAATGTCAGAAAGAAAGGGGCAAGTATTATGCCAGAAAAGTTAAAAATTTCTCTTACAGGTCATAGACCTGCAGACTTATATATGAGTCGTGATGCTTTTAAAAAATTTACTGGTTTAGATAAAAATCTTAAAGATTATCAAATTGATCCTAATATGTTTTATCAGGATCCTGATACTAAAGCAACTTATACTTGGGGAAACGTTGTAGACCGTGCAAACAATGCTTACAACTATAACAATCCAGAATGGAGCGCCTTTAGACAAGACCTTGAAAATAAACTTGAACAGATTATTGCTCAAGGTAATACAATTGAAGCGCATAGTGGGATGGCTTTAGGGGCTGACACTGCATGGGCTATGGCTATTTTAAATGTTAAGAGCAGACACCCTAATCAAGTTGAATTTGTGGCTAATATTCCCGATGAAAATCAAGGTTCCAACTGGCCTGTTTCATCTCGTAATTTTTACAATCAATTATTGAGCCAAGCGGACAGAATAGAAAATACTTATGAAATGCATCCCGAGGCTGAGTCAATGTCGATTCCACAAAGGCTTGAACAACGCAATAAAGATATGATTGGTAATTCTCAGATTGTATTTTCTCTATGGAATCACATGGATGGTGGGACTGCGAATGGTTCGTTAGATGCTTACAATATGAATGGGGTTAATTCTCTAGTTAGATTAAATCCAGCTAATTACGGTTTCGACATTCCAAAAGTGGGCCAATTAAAGAATACTAGAAGAAATACGTTTTACTCTAACCGAGTTTTTAAGGCAATGCGTCAAGAAGAATTAGAACGTCAAAAACCGGGTTACCAACCACAACAAGTATCAGTACAATATTCGAGAAATGGTGCGGCTGCTGTTGCTGAACCTGAAACTCCTAGTTCTCAAAAGTCTAATGGTCTAAGTATTCAAGACTTTAGAAGTCGTCTTGCTCCTTACATGGGTAAAAAGCAATTAAACAATTTTATCAAGCAATACCAAGATTTATTAAGCAACGCTGATAATGACAGTAAAAAAGGCAGTGGACTTCTACCAGAATATGATAACTATCAAGATCGTACAATTGAAATTTTTAAAGCTTTAAATGATGCAGGGCTATCTTATAGTTTAAGGCCTACTAACGACAAGTATGGAAGAATTCAAGTCACTGTTAATAATGGTGAATCAGGGTGGCTAACTGTTTACCAAGTAGTAGATGGTTTTACGCCTAAGACAAATGCCGGTGAAACTGTGGTTGAATCTAAACACCCTGAATATAGTTTTGGTGCCTATGCTGGACCAGTCTTTTCATACACCGATCAAGAAGGGCGTAACAATGGACATGAAGCATTAATTGCGGACCTACTTACTATGGAAGGCAAAAATCCTAACCAATTCCCTCCATCACCTGCGGAAGATCCTAATGCTCGTGAACATGCAATGTACGATGCCTTAGATGATAAGCACAAGCGGCTTTTGGTTATCGCTCCTTTAGCTTATGCGTCAGGACGTAAGTTATCTGATTTTGGAATTGATGATGTTGAATTGCGTAATAATATGTCAGCGTCTGTTAATCGGAATCACTACCAAAGTTTTGAACTCTACCAAAAAGGAACTAATGTAAGACTTGGAAATTTGTTTAAGGGTGGGGAAAAGGCTAATAATTATCCTATTCGCCAACGCATTGCTAGTCGAAACGTATATCGTGAAGTTCTAGGACCTAATGCAGGAGAACCAATTAAAATGGCTGATGGTCATCGGTGGCCTGTTGAAAGCACTAAGGAACGTTTATCATACAATCGTGTAGAAATTGCTTCGGGACAAGTTGAAAGAGACCTTGCAAACAAATTTAGGGATGCTCGTGAAGCATATGTTAATACTATGTTCTATGATACTGGTGCTTCTGTACAATTCGATGAGATTAAAGAAAAGTTTGATGCAAAATTTGACGGACTTTCTCGATTTAATACTATGGATGCTGTTTATAAAGCAATGAAGGATTATGCTACATCTTTAGATGAAAGCCGTCTTTTATTCCAAAAGAGTGAAGATCAAGGAAATCCTAATACACCTGAATATGGACGTAAGTTAGATTTTATGGGCATTCAACGTGTAAACGAAAAAGGTGAAACTTTAGATTTTAGTGCTGCAGCTGATGATGCTAAGGGTCATGCTATTAAAGTCTTAGGTGACGCTTTACGTGAAAGTTATCAAAATGAGGATAATGACTATGATGAAGAATCATTTCAAAATTATTCTTTGCTTGTGGCTAGAAATGTCATGGGTGCTCTAAATGATATGGACAACTATCTTGGAGATGGTTTCAATACTTACAATGTATTAAATATGGCTCGGTTAACGACTACTTCTGACTACCTTGCAGAAGAAAAACAATTAACAGACGCATTCTCTTTATCAAGTATGGCAGATATGGTAGTTGCGACAGAAGACTTCAATAAAACTAAATTGGCTTCACGTATGTTACAATTCGACCAACAATCAGCGATTACAGATACAAGCATTGACTGGATTTTGCAACACGATTCTAAGCGTACTTTGAAAAATATTGATGCTAACGGATATGGAATGATTAATGGTGAGGTCTATGACTTTAAGACACCAGCTTACACAGGTAAACTAACAAAGGTTGACCCTAGCCTATACGACCCTAATTCAGCTCGCTCGATTGATAGCCTCAAAGAAATGTTTGATAGCGTTAAAGAAGAACTTGCACAACAAAATGTTAGCCCTCAAATTTACAGAAATAATCAAGGACAAAATGTGCAAGCGCCAATGGTCTTCTTAGACAAAAATGGGATTGTGCGTTGGTCGGGAACTAGGTCAATGGTTAAAGGTAGCAATTTAACTGATGCTAATGGCTCGATGAACTTTAAAGAGGTAAGAGCTAACGTTTATGGTGATGTGGGCCAAGTATTTTTACAAGATGATAAAGGCTTGATTCACGTTGAAGAAGCGGGACATGGCAAGGGCGAAACGACTTTTGTTGCTGGTTTAATGGCTCATATTGATAATAACAGTAATCCTAATGCAAGCTTGGCACAGTCTGTAGTAGTAAAACAATATGGTGATTACCTTGCAGATCACTTGCGCCAAACTATTCGCCGCCAATTAGTTCGTTCTAATACGGCAGGAGACTTATCAATCGCCGAAGAAACTTATGACTTATACAAGCTATACCATGGAGAATCAGACATTCTTACTAAGCTTGAACCTGAAGATTTAATTGTTTCAGAAAATCACCCTCAAGAAGTAATTGATGCTTTAATTGAACAATATCGTGTACAAGTTAAATTGCCAGACGGGTTAAGAGATTCAATGAGTGCTACTGGTTTATACAACGATCATAATGAAATTATTGAAAACACACATGACTGGATTAAGTTTAGGGCTGAACATTTAATTGTTGAAAATAAAAGAAAAGGAAATGTAACTGGTCCATATACATCAGAACAATTAATTGAATTTCAAAAACAAGCGATTAATGAATTTAAAGAGTTAAGTTATGAAGAAAAAATGTCTTTAGTAGGAACTTATATGTCAAATCATGGTGGTATTACTGTACGTGATATTTCTCATGAAGACAATAAAGGTTACTTCTCTCAAAATGTTACTCACAACGGGGGTTCACTAGGTATTTACCGTTACTTAGAAAGCCTAGATCAAATTGATGAAAGTGGGCACATTAAACCATTAGTTGATGAAAATGGGGAACGTAGAGAAGTTGTTACTCCGTTAGAAAAAGCTTATCCAGAAATTAAACATGATTTGTATGCAAACCCTACTGACCGTAAGACAATTGTTACTCATATGTTGTTAGAAGCTCATGGAGTTAACAAGGGTACTAAGGTTATGTTGGCAAATTTGGGTGGTTTGACAGATGAAGATGCCGGTATTATTTCTAAGGAATATGCTGAAAAAGCAGGTATTCCTCTTGATATGGAAAAAGAACGGCGTGATGCTAAGATGGTTGCCTTAACCGAAAAAGGAAACTCTAATGTTCGTAATTTGATTGGTAAGGATTTCTATGCTTCATCTCGCAGTGGTAAAGCACTACACTATCGTTTAACGGTAATTAATGACTCTGGTTTACCTCTTGCTCCTGAAGATGTAACTAGTGATACTACAATCAACCAAGACAACTTAGCCTTAGTACGTGTCAAGAAAGATGGTAGTTACTTTAAGTTAACTGCTCGTGGTTCTGTGTACTCAGTGAAAACTGGGGAAAACCGTTTTGCTATGATGGATGAAAATGGTAATGCAACTAAAGTAACCTTTGGTTCTATCGCAAGAGGCGGTCGGATTATTACTGATGAATCACAACGACCAACAACTCGTCCATTACGTGTTGGGGATAAGATTTCTGATGGTTCTGGGAATAAGATGACGATTGCGGATGTTATTGACCCAGATTATGTAAATGACAATCCAAAGAATTTTGAAGAACGCCAAAAAGCAAGGTTAAGCGCTATTTTTAAACAAACGGGTGCAGAAGTTGTCGCAAATCCATACACGATTTTATCTCGTAAGAATGCGGGTCAAGTATTACGCTTGGAAGAAACTTACCAAGGGGACGGTTCGACAATTAAAGTTACTGATCCTGTTACTGGTAAGGATATGGACTTAAATGCACAAATTGCTGAAATGGAATTTATTACCACTAATAAGACAGCAGAAGCAGGTACCTCATTTAAAGGTCGTGCATATTCTCAACAAATGGCATGGGCGGACTTAGAACGTGGCGCAACTGGTATCGTTGAAGAAATGTACGGTAATAATTATCGTGACTTGATGGAACTTAAAGAAACCTATCGTGTAGCTGGTTATGCGTTTGACGATAATAATGAGCTTGGATTCGTTGATAGAGTTGTATCAGATGATGAAGTTACTGATTTAAGGTCTCTTCTTAACAAAGGTTTAGGCATTAATGATGAAAATGGTCCTTTAAAACGTTTACTCGACGTAAGTACTTACGGTATTAGTTATGATTCAACAGTCGGTAAATATATGGCTACTAAAGCTGATGTCAAAGAGAACTTGTTAGCTAATTACAAGTCGACTGAAGCTAGACTTATTAAAGAAGATAAGGTTATTGATTTATTAGAACCCGATTTACGATTTAAAGAAGAATTTAGCAATCGTGGTGGTAGCTTAAAATTACCTGTTAAAATCGAATTAGCTAGTGGCGCCAAGACCGATATTTTACCAATTGTTCCACCTGAAATGAGAAAATCACATAAGAACGAAAATGGTACGGTTGTAGCTTCTGAATTCACTTCCGCATACGATAAAATTCTGAAAGAAAGTACAGCTTATGCTTTCTACGCCTATGAAAAAGAACAGATAGAACAAGGAAACATTCCTTTTGTTGCAGCTGATATTAAGGTTAGAGATAAGAAAGGTAAAGCCACCGGCCAATACAGACACGTAACTGCTGAAGAACAAAAGCAACAATACCTTAACAATTTAAACGATGAATTATCTAAGGCAGAAGCAAATATTCAGCGTAACGCTTTAAGGTTATCTAATAGTGTACAAGCAAAGCACTTAGGTAATGATGATACTGCTGCTAAACATGGTGATTTGCGTGATAAAATTTTGTCCAACAAAGTCAAAGACGGGGTAACTGCTGTTATGGCAAACGGTTCTTCTAGTTGTAAGATTGACGAAATCTTAGTATCGAAGAAAATTGCCAAAAACTTTAAGTCAATGGAAGCTGATGAAAATGGTTACCTCCATGTTAAAGGTCATCCCGATTGGGACATGATGCACGTTGACCGGCAACCTGTATGGCACTCAACTGGGACTTTAGGCTTTAAGGTTAGAGTAGTTGACGGTATCGACGGTGTTAAGATGAATCCTGCTTTTGTAGGAGCGTTAGACGGGGACTTTGACGGGGATAATCTTGGTATTTTGCCTATTAACTCCGAAAAAGGACAACGTGATTTACACACTAAACTTTCTGTCGCTACTAACTTGGTTAACATCGGGACAAATAAAAATGACCCTGATTTGAATTTAAGTACTGGTGGTGCTTGGCTTGCAGGTGCTATCAATAGCGGTAAAATTGATAGCCTAGATGATAAATATCGCTTAGATGAAAATGGTGAGTTTAAAGGCCCTAAAGCAGCTTTAAATGCTTTCTACAAGGATAAAGTACTTAATGGTGGTACAGTTACGATTGATGGTAGTGAAGTCGAATTAGTTGGTTACAAAGATCGTGACAAGTATTCTGAAGAAGAGTTTGCTGAATCCGCTATGAACACGATGAAGTGGCTTAACCAAGAACAAGAAGAATGTCTTGAAAATGCTTTTGAACACTCTGGTGTACGTTTTGATACTATCGACCATTTAGCAGAAGACTTAGCCTGGGCATCTGAAAAAGGCTTAAAGGTAAGACTAAGGACTTATCAGAGGCTTTAGGCTACATGACTGGGGTTGAATTTGAAGCAGTTGATCCTAAGAAGAAACAGGAAGTACTTGCGCAAAGAGCTTCTGAAAATGGCACAACTGTTGAAGAAGAACAAAACCGTATTTACAAGAAGTTTGCTCAATCTGGTTACACGCCAGAACAAATTAGCAATATGGAAGCTAAGTCAGGTGTTATGTCGCTTGGGAATGACTTTGACTACCAAAGCAAGTATAGTGAAGTTAATATTGCTAATGCAGCTAAGAGTGAAAATACTGGGATGCCCGGTAAAAACGAACAAAAATTAGTAGCTGCGTTGCGAAGTGGTATGGGTCTTGAAGTTGCGTTAGAAATTGCTTACCCTCAAATGCAAGGTAACTTGCAAGTTAAGCACAGTGCCGAAGATGCGGTTAAAATGATTCAAATGTTCAATAGTCAGATGAAACTGTTATTAAATGGTAAAGCGGATAATCCACGTTTAGCGTTCGATAAAGTTGACTTGAACAACTCAAAGAAACGTTATCAAGAAGAATTAGATTTCGCTGCGGATACGTTTTTTGAGGGGACCGAAGATTACTATAAAAAATGTCTTAATTTCAATGATAAATCTTCTACGGCGAAAAAATTCCGCAAAAACCTTGGGCTTGATAAAGAGGAGCAAACAACATCTTTTGAAACAAATTATGTTGGCAATGCGAAAAGTCATGATACCATTGATAATGAAAAATATCCTAAATTTTATGATGATAAGTTCGATAAGAACGATGCTCTTACGGCGGATATCTTTGTCAAGCGTTACAAACGCTTATTAGACGAAGTTGGTGTTGATGTTGATGAAGAAGGTTTGAAAGTTCTTGCTACTTACTTGTCTGATGAAGATCCTAAGACAACAACTAAATCACTTAAGGAAATGATAATTCGTCCTATTGATGAATTGGTTGAACAGAAATCTGCTCCAATGGATTATGTTGCTTTAAAGGGTGCATCGGCTGCTAAGAATTTAGCTATTCAACATGGACAAAAACAGGCATTGCAAGGTGGAAAGCCTTTTGCCCCTAAAGACTACATGTCTAAAAAAGAATTTGATAATTACGAGAAAAAAATGAATAATAGGAAAAATCCTGATATTAAAGTTCCTCCGGTTCCAGAACGTTCTAAGTATAACTTAACCTTTAATCAATTGATTAATCCAAAGACTAAACTTGAGATTGCTACTGCTAAAGAAGATGTCGCTTCGTATCTTGAAAGCGATGGAGCTTTAAAGGATGTATCTGTTGAAGAGAAAAAAGCTATCATGGATGGTTCATATAAATCACCTTATGATAATTTAGCTCAAGACGTGGCAACTAATGTTATTATTTTAGAGTTGTCTAAAGATGATTCTCATGAAAAAATCTTTACAGATAAAAAACTAAATGAATACATTGCTCAAACGTTAGATACGGATGAAAATCAAACTAATCAAAATTCAAAAGAACTAGAGACAATGCTAAATGATGTTGATTTAAAGAAAGCTATTGCAACTCAATTTGTGAAGAGCGCTAAAGAATCTAATTTTGATAAGCAATTGGAAACAAAAGAACGCAATTCTAATCCTTACTTTGGTTCTAAAGCAAAACTTTCTGAATATCTAGCTCAAATTGAAGAAAAGCAAGAAGCTGCTCCTGAAGTACGTGAACTTTCTAAAGCACCTGCTCCAAGCGCTACGCAAACTGTTAAAGACTTTGTACAGCGAAAAGTTCAAGCCTTTAATAATTCTGTTCAAAGTGGGAAAGAGGTTGTTTCTCAGCAAATTAGTAAGAATAAAGAAGCAGTAAGGCTGTACTTTGAAGGAGTGCAAAGACAAATGCAGACTCAACCTCAAGTTGCAGGTTTACAATATGCAACTGCAAGTGGTAATGTTAATGGCTTTGGTAATGGATCTGTGCCATTTAATAATCAAAATGATGTAAATTCTGTCGGAATTGATAATAATGAAGCTGACGATGGTCTTAGTGATTTGATTGATAACGTTTAATAACGTTTATACTGAAAAGATGATTTCTCTTGGAATCATCTTTTTTGTTGCTTAAGTAGTATGAATGTAGTATCATAGTAGTATAAAAATCAGCAAGGCGGTGAAGAACGGTGGCAGCTCTTGTCAAAAAAATGCAAGTCACAATAGAAAAAGAGAAATATGATTTGGTCGAAGAAATTTTAGCGGAAGTTGGGATGACACCAACAGCTGCGGTAAATGTTTTATTTAGCAAGATCATTTCAGATGGCGGATTGCCTTTTCGCCCTAGTCTGAACGAAAGACAATTCGCTAAAATTTTGAACTCTAAGAAAAAATAAGTGTAAGGAGGCTTTTATAACATGGATGATGAAGAATGGGAAGCATATTTAGAAGCAGAAAGAATGGCTGATGAAGTTCATGCAGAATGGGCACGTGAAAGGAAGAAGAACTAAACCGGGAATATGATTATGCAATATCAAAATACGGAAGTTATGCACGATATCAAAATGAGCGGTGGTATAAAACTAAGCAAAAATCAGAGATAAGTGACAGGTATGGGGAAAATCGGGAAAATTATGATCGTGTGTGTGATTTTCTTTATGGTGATCGCGATAATTATAGAAGAAAGATTGATATAGAACGTCAACGTCTTGATTTAATTTTTTGTGAATTAGATGATGAATATGTTCATGATATTCCTGAAGATAGAAAACCTGATAAAAATAACAAAGATGTACAACGATATCTTAATTTAGAAAAAAAGATATTAGAACATTATGGATCTTGGAAAAACTACGCCGAAAGATTGCGTCAAGTTGGTTATGCTGGATCTCAAGATAAACTTTGGAATGCTCATTATTTAAAATGGGAATTATATTATAACGTAATGACATTAGTTTATGGTAGTTGGGATGGTTATATCGATAACTATGATAAAGAGCAACAACGTCTAGATGAATTGGTTCGTAACGGAGTTGATAGAGACCCAGAAATTGAAAGATATGAAAAAGTAAAATATTATGAACATGAGCAAGAAGAATGGAAACGTAAGCATTATAGTAATGCTAATGAATATTATTACCTTGCTGCATGCGCTTTGATTTATGGTATAGATGTTGATATTAACAAACTAACATCTGATGATCTTTCAGCGTACCGGTCGATAGAACGTCAACGTCTTGATATGCTTTTCAGCGAACTAGATGATGAATATGCTCAGTGTATTCCTGAAGATATGAAACCCGACAAAGGCAACAAAGATGTACAACGATATCTTAATTTAGAAAAAAAGATATTAGAACATTATGGAAGTTGGCCTAATTATTTTAAGTATTTGCGTCAAGCTGTTGGTTATACAAATATGGATGTTTTTAGTGGTAAAGAAGACGATTTGATTGCAGGCGAGGTCGATGAATGGATTGAAACTGTTGATTTAATGGATAATGTTTTGTACATTGATGTGGTAAAGTTTATCTATGGCAGTTGGAAAAATTATATTGACAATTATGAGAAAGAACAACAACGCCTTGACGAATTAGTTCGTAGCGGTGTTGAAATTGATCCTAAGCGTATCGAAGCTGAAGACTCACTGGGCTTTTAGAAAGAAGAGAAAATTAGTATGGTAACAGAATGTTTCTGTGGAATTAAAATTAACTATGTTTTACATGATGATAGAGAGCGCTTAGAACGCGTTGAAAGAGCGGCTAAGGAAACCCTTGAAGATACTATTAGGGATGCTCAAATCGAAGAATATGGGAATGTAGACGCAAACTACAATAGTGTAGATGGTGGATATAGTGAAATACCTGCTGACTTTCACCAATTCATTGTTGATAATTATGGTAGCGTTGAAAATTATATTAAACAAACTGATGAAGAATTAGGTACAATTAGTTATTAATTAGCGTTATCCCTTTTCTTGTGTTATGATAATAGCAGTGGGTAGAGTCATAAGAGACTAGCAATGGTATACTGAAATGTATACGCCTACGAAAGTCAAATCGTTTTGCATTTGGCAAAACATTAAAGTTCTCCAAACAGCACTTCGTTATTTCCGAAACGAAGTGCTGTTTTCTTTTGCTATTATTTCAAACGTCAATAATCGTTATATAAACGATAAAATTTTGTAAAAAAAGTCGATATTAAATATGTTATAGTGTACGTGTATTAATAGATGAAATTTAGAAATAATCACACTAAATATTGATTAATAATGTATTTTTATATAACGAGGTGTTTAAATGTTTAAAACAATGAAAATTGCAGCTTCATCAGCAGGTGCTCTTGCAGTTGGTTTAGTTGCAAGTGGCATTTCAGCTAATGCAGATTCAACATATACAGTCAAAACTGGAGATACTTTGAGTGAAATTGCTCAAAAAAATAATGTTACAGTTTCTGATTTAGCAACTAAGAACAATATTTCTGACGCTAATAAGATTCTTCCTGGCGTGACATTAACAATCGAAGGAGAGGGCCAACAAGCACAAACTTCAAATTCTAGTGGTTCTTATACAGTTAAAGCAGGAGATACTTTAGGTAAAATTGCAAGTGAAAATGGTACGACTGTATCTGAATTAAGGAGTGCTAATAACTTGTCATCAGACTTGATTTTAGTGGGCCAAGTGTTACAATTACACGGTAACGGTTCAACTAATACTGGTGCTCAACAAACACAAGCAACAACTACAGCTACCGTTGATAACCAAGTGTCAACCACTCAAACTCAAAATTATACTCAACCTAGTTACAACTACCAACAACAAACTACAAATGGTTACTCATCAAATTACAGTAACAACTATTCTAACAACGCATCAACGCAATCTGCGACTCAAAGTGCGACAGTTAATAACTACGGTGGTTCAACTTCAGAACAAGCGGCTAAGGAATGGATTGCTCAACGTGAAAGTGGTGGCTCATACAATGCGCGTAATGGCCGTTATATTGGTCGCTACCAACTCACAGATAGTTACTTAGGTGGAGACTATTCAGCAGCTAATCAAGAACGTGTGGCAAATAATTATGTTACATCACGTTATGGATCATGGGCAGGAGCAAAGGATTTCTGGCAATCACACGGTTGGTACTAAAATTAAATGCAGCAGAGCTAAGAGATGCCTGATGGTGTCTCTTTTTTTTGATTATTTTTTAAAAAACATTTGGATTAAGTATGGCGTAAATATATTTTTTAAAAACGAAAAAATAGTGTATAATTTTTTGTGAAAGGAGAGATTATAACTGTCGTTTAAAATACAACCAATTCTCATGTACTAGCAAAAAATAAAATACGGAGCAAGGCTAGGGGCTTTAACAAAAATTTATGGTAAAGATTTTTGTTTGGATGTTATTAAAAAAGTTAATTTTGGAATTGTTAGTTAATCTAGTAAACTGGTCTAACTAACTTTGGATAAATTAGCTGATGTTATGATAACAAGCATGTGTTTAGTGATTAAATAAGTGATAGTTACGTATGGTTATTTTAATTTGACAGGAAATCAATTTGGCAAAAGATTCAATTGACAAAAGTTCTAGTGTCGTAGAAGAAAAACCAAATACGAAAAAAAATAGTTGGCTTTCGTTTGGTAAACATTCTAAGTTTGAACGTCAAACATTAAGCTTTGCTATTTGTTTTGTAGCACTTATATTTTCTGCCTCTATGTGCTTGTATCACAATTATAGCGTTAAAAAGCAGGAAGCTTTGACGGTCACTTCAGCGGGTAAGAGAGTGGTATTTTCACGAACTAAGGCTCAATTAACACTCGATAAAATGCACTGGTCTAAGGATAGGAAAACAACATATATTCCATTTAGCTTTGATTCAATTAAGAATTTAAGTACTGATGCAAATGATTATAGAGTTTTTGTTAAGTCTGCTTATGGTCCACTAACATACAAACCAACAGGTAATTTAGTGTTATTTGGTTCTACTGGTCGTGGGGTTTTAATTATTCATTCAGCTAAAAAAATTCCTAATGAAGTTTTAAATGTGTATATTGAAAACCGATTTAGATTAAGATCAGCTGATTCTAACGAACAAGATTATGCGGATATTTCTGCGGTACAAGGGGATAAAGGGTTCGAAGAATACTTTAAGAAACATGACATGTTAACGTTCACTGTATCTCCGGGAGCAACTAATATTAAAAAGAATTCACGTGTTACTTCATCAGTTAAAACACCTGTAAAGTTATATACTCAACTATTTGATGTTGGTGATGTACGTGATGTTAAGAAGAGTATTGCCAAAGACAAAAAACAAATTAAACTTTATACTGAAACAGCTAATAAGTTAAAAGGTAACTTAGAGAATGCTGGATATGCAATAACAGTTCAACCTAAGTGGATGAAAGAAAACTGGAAACCTTATGACTATGTAAATCCAAAGACAGGGAAATACCTAAATGGTCAACAAGTCGGTAGTAAGATTTCTGGAACTGATCCAGATGATATTATTTACCCACCATCTTTAACTAATAAAGACGGCGTATCTACTTCAAATACAAATGCAGATGATGCACAAATTAGGAAAGGTTCTTCATCGACAACGGTATCAACTGGTGGTAAGCAGGCTAACGATTGGTATATGAGTTACAAGGTGCATGGGATACTGTTAGAGAAGCTAAACGTGATTGGCTTGTAACACAAAATACTAACTTGTACAAATTGAAATACATTAAGTTGCAACAAGCTAAGCAAACTAGTGTAGGTAAGAGTAGTTTATTTAAGCCAACAGGTAAAATTAAAATTGATAAATAGTTTATGAGGTGTATAAAATATGGCAAAAGGAAAAGTAACACGTTCAAATAAATTGACGTTAAGTAAATTGGAAAGAATGGTTTCTACGTTAGAAAATTCATTAGAGAAAGATCCTGATTTTGGTAAGGTTATCTCTGTTAAGGAAACTGAATCGCATAAAGCTTTACAAAAGCTTGCTAATCGATTAACTAAGGTAGCTGCTAATTTAAGTGTAGTTGAAGAAGAGTATGCACGTGCTAAATACAAGGATGCAATTCCTACTGACATTAATTTAGATGATTTCTTAGAACTTATGTCTATGTACAAGGAAGAACATAATGTTGATTTATCAAATGAAGTAGCTCCTTCTTCTGAAAAAGTAATTGATGCTGAAGATATTAATGATGACTCTTCAGATGAAGAATTCAGTTTAGAATAAAAAATCAACAACTATTAGTTGTTGATAATGTTGATTAAGGTACGTTTTATCGTACCTTTTTTATTTTTAGGTACATATTATATAAGGTGCTCTTTGAAGAGATTAAAGTATTGTAGCTCATAGGTGAGGGGGTTATATAATTTTATTTAGTGTCAAGTTAATGTAGAAAATGTTTAAATGTTTTCGACAAACATTAGTTCTCTTAAGGTAAACTTAGATGAAGATTTTCGATTGTTTAGAATCAACAAATGGTACATCTTACTTTTTATATGTGAAGGTATTTGTTTTTACATGTGGGCCAAGGTTGAACTTGTAGTAAGTTTGATTTTTTAGAGATTATCATCTTAAAATGCGCTTTGAAAAATAAATGTGCACAATATTTTGTGCACACTTATTTTTTATTTTGTATTTTTTAGTGTCTTAGTTTGAGTGATTTCATAGAAGGTTAAGAAAAAAACAAAAAAACAAACAGTCTTACAATGATAAAAAAATCAACCTCAAGTCTATGAGATTGATTTAAAGCAAAAAGGTGCCCTATAAAATCCGAGTTTTTGTTGATATAAAGGCGTTTTGTTCTTTTGTAGGTGCCCTATTTCTTTATGCCCTTGCTCAAGTCTATGAGATTTTTTTGTTAAAATAGTTGTATCGCATGTGGCTCTAAGGGTTAAGTGCGTTTTTCAGTTCTTAATCTCAAGTCTATGAGACTCGCAGCCTTGAAAAACCTTGATATACCGGAAAAGTGTCAAGTCTATAGACTTGAGTCGTAATTTTTGATTTTTATCTCAAGTCTATGAGATTTATTGATTTTTTTGTGTACTTAGTGAGTAGAGTAGAGTGCAAGTGCATTACTTTTAAATGAGTCCTTATTTTTAACTAGGGACGTATTAAGATACTTAGTGTTGAATGAAAATGTCATTAAGTGATTTTGATTGTACTTATTAACAAGTTCGATGTCGTCTCCATTTAATACTAGAAGTGTCGATGTTAGCTTAGTAATAAGTTCGTTGTTGTAATGCTCATATACATTATTAGATAAACTGAATGATAAAACTAAACTATTGTTTCTGAACGCATTCGATGCTGATTGGTTACTGAAATCATTAGCAACTAAAATGTATGGAGTGTTGTTTGCTCGAAGTGCATTTGCAATTAAGTTTCCTGTATAATCATCTTTGATTACATATACCTTATTCAGGTGTGTTTGAATAAACAAAGCAATTTGGTCTTTGTAGACTTTTGTAATATCATCATCGTATGATAACTGTATTTTTGAATCAGAACTAATAAGATTTAAATTGCCATGCGCAAAGACTATAAGAGGTAATGGCTCTTCGCTGATAACGTTGGAATATTCTTTAAGCGATTCAGTTGGTATGATATTAATTCGATACCGTGTACAATACAAAATAATCCTATTCATTTCTAAGATATACTTATTGTACTGAATGTTATCTTTGAAATTGTTTTTTAGGTATTCTGAATTAAATCCTGAATTGCTAATTATTTTCACAAGTTCGTCGACATCTTCACGTTTAATTAGTTTATCTTTCAACAGCAGAGAGGCAAACAAAATTTCTTTAGTGTTGTTTTTACTCATAAAAAGCTCCTCCTAAATTTTATTTCAAAGAATGAAAAATAGCAGGTTAACCCTGCGCCAAATTTATAGTGGAAAGAAAAACCACCTACAATGTAAGTGGCAAAAAAATATAAAAATCAATTCAGTAACTCTTAACGGGCTACATGATAAAACTAATAGCGACCGCGAAGCTGGGAGCTATCAAAAAAATAAACCACTCTTTATCGAGTGGAAATGTAGAAACAATATAAAGATAAAAATGAGTAGAGTAACCTTTAACAGGCTACATAGTAAAACTAATAGCGACCGCGAAGCTGGGAGCTAATTAAATAGTAACCACCTATCAAAAAGATAAGCGGTTAACTTGAACAATGTTCTATATTAAAATGTAATGTAGTATGCCTCTACACAGAAAAAAAGATATGAGCTTTAGCTCAAAAAAACCACTTACATAAAATAATGTAAATGGCTCTTGGACTCCTCGTACCTATAAGTACATAGTATATTTGTTACATAGTAAAGTAGATAGCGACCGCCGAAGAAGGGAGCTAACAGAAAAACAAACCACTCAACTAGGAGTGGCGAGGGGGAATATGATTAAAAAAGTTCTACTAGAGAAGTGTTACTAGAGTAATCCTTAATGGACTACATAGTGAAACTAATAGCGACCGCCGAAGAAGGGAGCTATCGAAAAAATAAACCACCTACAAATAAGTGAGTGGATACTTTTTATAATTAAAGGTTGATTCGGGTTATCTATACTCTTTGATTATCTGACGATATGCACCAACTAAAATTGATGTTTTCTTAGAGTTTAGTTGTGCAGAATCGAACATGTAAGTCACAATATCATCATCGCCCATGTAATATGCTAGTTCGTCTGGACTAGCTGTATTCATCAGCCATGCACAGTCCTCAACCTCCTTTCTTAAATTTTCAATTTTTCTTTGCATTCTTTTCTTCATATCGTTAACCTCCAATTAATCTGAGTAAGAAACAATAATACAACAAAAAACAGATAGCGACCGAGGGAGCAAATGAATAGGATATGGCTTATAAGGGATGAGTTAAAAAAATAACCACCTACAAATAAGTAAGTAGTTATTATATGGTAAAGGGGGTTAGTTACGGACTAAGTACTTAACCCCTTTTACACTATGGTTTTCTCCGAAAACGGCTTTCCCCACAGTATAAACTGTGAGGTCAGCTCTTTCGGATTGAACGTGTTGTACCATTTGAGCACTAATAATAACACTAGCGCCTTCTGGTAACTCTGATAAAACTTTAATAGCTTCATCAGAAAGTTTTGGGTGACGTTCCATTACTGGGATGTTACCCAATGAAGCGACTTGTACTTCTTGAATATCCAGACGGATAAGTCCATCTGAAACAATGTTAGCAATGCTTTCGTCGTCACTACCCAGTACGTTAACGTCATGACCAGTTAAATTGTAAATTTTTCCCATAAGTAGTTCCTCCGTATGTATACCTAATATATTACTACATAGATATGCTAATAGCGACCGACTTTGGAGGGAGCTAATGAGTTGCATATGACTAAAGAGGGGACTAAAAATAACCACCCCAGATGGGATGGCTACTTCTTTAGAACGGAACGTCTGTTGAATTAACAGTAGTTTGCTCCATTGTTTGTGGTTGCACAGGTGCTTGACCTTGTGTGTAGGCTTGTTGCACAGGAGCTTGATTAAATTGTTGAGGTGCAGCTTGAGGTTGTGTGTAAGCTTGCTGTACAGGAGCTTGGTTAAATTGTTGAGGTGCAACTTGAGATTGTTGTACTCCTTGTGCGTTGTGCACAATTTGTACATTATTTGATAAGACTTCCAAACGAGAACGTTGTTGTCCTGTTTGTTGGTCTGTCCAAACATTTTGCTCTAATCGCGCTTCAAGCCAAATAGTCGTACCTTTCTTAGCGTATTGAGCTAAGAAGTTTGCACTTTGACCAAAGACGGTCACATAAATAAAGTTTGTTGGAGTTTTTCCATCCTTACGTTTCCGTCCGTCAGTAGCGATACCTACTCTTGTAAATACGGTACCGTTTTGGGATTGTTGTAACTGAATTTCCTTTGTAATACGACCTGCTAATGTTACTGTGTTTACGTTAAATGACATAATGATGTCTCCTTTCTGCCTCTATGGGCAATCCAAAATTAATGATATTTTTGTAGGTCACTACTTCTCCTACATAATCAAACTAATAGCGACCGCGAGGGAGCTAATGTTTCAAAATATAAGATTTATAATTAAACCTACTTACTACATAATCACGCTAATTGCGACCGACTCAGGAGGGAGCTTATAAAGAGCAAAAATGTTTCTGAGCAAGTTTATTTGTTGTTAACTAAAGTGTCGTTTCTCTAACAGATAAATTATCTTCCGTGGCTGATCGTTCAAGTTAGTAGGATATTTAAGAGCGAATGCGTTATAATAAAAAAGCCACCTAATAACTAGGTGACTGATGATGACAACTACTGAAGTTTATTAATCTTTAACAATACCAGCTAAGGTCAGGAGCACTTTAATTACTCCTGTCACAAAGCTGATAAATTCATATACTATAAAACTTCCTACTAAGAAGTTAGCGATATACCAAGTTAAATCGCTAACTGTAAAGAAGGGGAGTAACTTGAACGTTATACTCAAAATCGAGTACAACGCTAACATCCCGACTGTTCCGTAAAAAAGTTCGTGAATAGTCAGGACTCTTTTGATTTTATATCCCGTCCGCAACATGTACTCTGTTGCAGACAGGATTTTATTTATTAATGTCTTTGTTTTTGAATTCATTATAAATTTCTCCTTTATTGAAAATCTGCTACCCAAGTATCTGGAGACAGAAAGGACATCCAAATACCAATTGCTATGAGAGCCAAAACAATTGCTCCCAAAACAGTGTATGCAGGGCTCCACTCTTGCCCTGCAGAATTCATCAATTTCACCGTATACGCTCTGTACTTAGCACTAAGAATGGAACGGATTCCAGCGTATTGTGCCATTCCTGCAACAACTGTTACGGGAATAACAATACCTACTAAAAACAGAGCCTTAACAATGATAGTAATGATTAAAGTGAACATTTTTATGTCCTCCTCGTAATGATAAATTTATAGTGAAAAAACACTACAAAATCAAACTAATAGCGACTGACTCTGGAAGGAGCTAATGAGACGCTTGCAACTGATGAGACTACTAAAAAATAACCACCCATATCAGGGTGGCATTTTTTTTAATTAAAATGGTAAATCAAAAGTTTCTTCATCTTCACTATTTTCTTTTATAATGAGCCTATTTTCAATCAATCTCTTTCTAGGCTTATTGTTTGCATACTTACTAATATACCAAAACGGGCATTAGCAATTTCATCTCGAAACTCCTTTCTTATTTTATTAGAAATTCTACTGTTTTTACGGCAGGTATTCTTATCGAAACCTACCATAAAGGTTCCGCCTTGTAATATATATCTGTCCTCCAACATTCTAGTTGGAGTAACAGCTAAATATTTTTTGCTTACTTTTCTTTTTAGTCTACTTTTCATTTTATTATCCTTTCTCGCCTCAAGGGCAAACTAAAAACAACTTACAACATAGTAAAACTAATAGCGACCGACTTTAGAGGGAGCTAATGGTACGCTTACAACTGATGAAAATACAAAAAATAGCCACCTCATAGCGGGGTGGTTATTAATGATGGAGTAAACTAAAAACCCCAGCTTACTCCGTTACTACGACCGTTATCATAGCCACTATCGTATCCGATTTGATATTCATCTTCGGCAAAATTATTGATAGCTTCTACCAACAATTCTTCTTCTTCTTCGGAAGAAAATTCCAACTTTCTCAGAATTTTTTCCAAATCTTTCTCATATTCATTATAATAAGAACCTTTAATCTTTTTCATTTCAAATCCCTCCGTATGTGTATACCTACTATTGCTACATAGACATGCTAATAGCGACCGACTCTGGAGGGAGCTAATGGGACGCTTACAACTGATGAAATTGCTAAAAAATAACCACCCCATAACGGGATGGCTATTTTTCTGGTGTAATTCCTTTTCTCTTACATATTTCTAAATATGAATCAACGGCTTCGTGAAAATCTTCAATAAGTTCTTCGTATGTCTCCCCTTCGTATGGTAAATAGCTTTTTTTCAATCCTTCTACTTTTCCAAATAACATACCATTTTCCATAGAAAGTTCGATTGAACCTTCGTATCCTTTATATTGAATTTTTTGTTTTATGATTACAACCCCTTTACTACTTTACTACTTTCAATATATCTCTTACCTGATATGGTAACAGTTCTTTTCTAGGATGTGGTTTGTGCAATTGAAGTTACTCAATATTATACTCATAATTCTTTTAGTTACAAGAGTAGTTGCAATTAAAATATAGAAAAAGAAATTTACGACAGAGTAAATCTGATAGCGACCGAGGAGGGCGCTAATGTATATAGGATAACTAATGAGAAACGACTAAAAAACCACCTACTAAAAAGTAAGTGGTCTGCTACTAAGGTAAAGCAACAACAACCAAGTTAGGGATGTCGCTAACAGTCGAAATCACCTCGCTCCAGTTTGCTCCCGCAAGTCCACAACCAATAAACTTGGGAATGTAGACTGTCTGTGTAGCAAACTTCTCGCAAGTTCTCCGAATAGATGCGGTAAGTTTGGCAACGTCTGTGTACACCTTGCCAGTCTTACGTGCATTTCCAAAGTAAAACTGAGAGAACGAGTTCACAACAGCAAGGTTGTCGCTCACTCTAATAAGCTGACACTTACCAAACAAGTATTCAGCATCAAAACGGGTAAAGTACTTGTGGTAAGCCGTCTTCACAACTGGAAACTTGGTGTAAATGGCTTTGGCAACTCCTGCTCCCATACGGTTCTGACAATTAACCTGCTGAAAGATAATCCCAGCTTGTACCTTAGTGATATCTCCAATGATTTCTTGCATATTTAATTCCTCCTGTATCTTAACCAATGATATCGTAACAAGCTCAGGAAAATTGTGACCGAATAGGGAGCGTTAAATTAATAGGGAAATATTTTAACTTTAATTACATAACTTGTGGCCACAATAAGGACAATACCCATATTTTAAGGCATTGAAATATTGTAATTCCTCTTTACTATGATGTTTGCAGTTGTCATTTCCTTGTCCTTGCAAGTATTCAACTGTTACACCAAAGAAGTTGGCCAACTTGTGCCAATTTTCTATTTTTGGGTTGCGTGTACCCTTTTCATATCGGGATAAAGTGGGGTTAGATATACCAACTTTTTCCGAGAGTTGTTTAAGTGTTAAACCTTTTTTCTTCCGCAATTCCTTTATTCTGTTTTCCATAAAATCACCTTACCTCCATGTTATATACTGCTACTTCGCAATTGGACAATTTACTTACATAACTTGTGGCCACAATAAGGACAATACCCATATTTTAAGGCATTGAAATATTGTAATTCCTCTTTACTATGATGTTTGCAGTTGTCATTTCTTTGTCCTTGCAAGTATTCAACTGTTACACCAAAGAAGTCGGCCAACTTGTGCCAATTTTCTATTTTAGGCTTTCTTGAACCTTTTTCATTTTCTTTTTTTTCATAGCCGCTAAGCGTTGAAATCGCCAAACCAACCGACCCGCTCAACTCTTTCAACGTTATACCACGCTCTTTTCTCAATTCTTTTATTCTATTTTCCATAAAAACACCTTACCTCCATTGTCCCGTCACTGTGCCTCATTTTTTTGAGGTAGGGAGTGCTAAATTAATAGGGAAATATTTTAACTTTAATTACATAACTTGTGGCCACAATAAGGACAATACCCATATTTTAAGGCATTGAAATATTGTAATTTCTCTTTACTATGATGTTTGCAGTTGTCATTTCCTTGTCCTTGCAAGTATTCAACTGTTACATCAAAGAAGTCGGCCAACTTGTGCCAATTTTCTATTTTTGGATTACGTTGCCCTCTTTCGTAAAAACTTAAGCCTTGGTTACTTATCCCAACTTTTTCCGAAAGTTGTTTAAGTGTTAAACCTTTTTCTTTTCGCAATTCTTTTATTCTATTTTCCATAAAAACACCTTACCTCCATGTTATATACTGCTACTTCACAATAAAACTAATAGTGACCGAATAGGTCGCTAACGGTTAGTGACTTGCTAGCAAGCATAATAATGTACAATATAGGAAACTTAAGCTTAATGGACAATTGTCCCGTCGCTGTGTCTCATTTTTTTGAGAATAGAATACTTTCTAATAATTGACTTTTATCTAATGAGGTGGGTGGTTAACTAATGGAATACGCTTATATCTCAAGGATCGCCTGCGAAAGGAATGGATGTTTTGGCGGCTTGCCCGCCTAAGCAGCCATGGATTGAGCACGCTCTAGGGATGCTTTTATTTTATAGATTTTTATAACATTCCTTCTTTATATTTTTTTAAATTAAATACAAAAAACATGACAATTACAATTTAAAATGTTTTAAAAAAGGTAAGGAGGCGAAGAAAAAATGGTAAAAGATAAAACTTAACCTGAAAAAATAAATGATTTTATTTTATATAAAGCAAAAGATGTAAATATAAATAGCATTTAATAACTACCTATATTGCAAGAACCACCAAAATAAAACATTTAATACAAGTAAGAAGTGTAAAAGAACATGGAACTGTAGTGATGAGCAGTATACAACTTAAAAGAGATACTAAAGACTTTAAAATTATAGATTCAAACGGCAACAAGGTAGAGGTAGGATATTCTAGGGATGATCTGGTGGTTAGCGTCAGCATATCATTGTAAGATTGTTTTATATGGTATAGATATTTTACGTGTAATTTATGTTGTTATAGCTTACAATTAAGCATTTTTGTAAGACTCTTACATTGAATTGTGCTGAATAGTAAGGGTTTTTGCCTAAAATAAAAACCACTAAAACTAGCAATTTATCACTAGAATTAGCGGTTATTTGTAAGACTGTTTTGTTTTTGCGAAATGGCAATATCGAGCCAAGTAAAATCCAATTTAACCAACCGTCATATTCTTAAATTTTCTTTTACCGTGCCGAAGATTATATATAGTGGCGGTCGGCACGCTTTTTACTTATATCGATTTTCATTTTTATTTTTCCTACTCTCCTAGCCATGAAATGAAATCGGCAAAGCCATTTTTCATTTCGAGGATTTCAGCCAAATCCTCACTACCGTTGAGGTTTTGAGAGGCTTCTTCGATATACCAGTCGAATTTTTCGATTTCTTCGCTTGATATATCTTCCTCCTCTAAAGCCTCATATAGGTCAATTTCATCAACTTCAACCCATTCTTCGTTCTCCCATTTTTCTAGGAGGGCTTGAGCGATTTCGTCTAAGCTCATACTATCAGCGTTTACGCTAACAACATGTTCTTCGTTGGCGAAATATTGAACGTTGTCGTCTTTTCCATAGACGCTCCACGTTGCGGTTGAAATAAAATTCTTAATTTCTTCGATTGTCATAATTATCGTCTCCTTTTTGTTGCCTTACAACTATGTTATATAACATTTACTATATAGCACAAGTGTTTATTGAAATTTTTTTCAAAACAAAAAAGCCTACCAAAATCGGTAGTCTTATGTGATATCTAAATAGCTAATGTTAATTCGATAACGTCACCATGCTGTTCTTCAACTAAATCGGGGTAATCAGCCATAAGCTTTTCACGTTCTGCTGCTGAAATTAGTGGAATAGTAGGGGATGGCTTAGCTTGTTTATTGCTAATATGCTTTTCGTCATAGTCTTTAACTGCTTCTCTAAGACTTGGAAATAGGTTATCAAAGTAATTCTCGATTTCTTTCTCTAGCCCCTTGTATTGAGCGTAAACAAGCTTTTCTACATAGTCTTGGTGAGGTTTAATTACAGATGTTTTCAATCCTAGACGATCCATATAAATTTCAAAGGCCCTAGCAAATACTTCAGTAGGAGTAATGTAGTAATCGAAGTGTTTAAGCACGTATGGAAGTTCTACTAACTGTTGGGCTGTAAGTTGTTCGCTAGTGGTTTGATTGCCTAACTGGTTAGATGATGCTAAGTTTTTCATTTTGTCGGTATACTTAATCAAAATATCTCTAAATTCAAGAGTGCTACTTTGCTGCTCTTCGGGGTTTAATTGATAGTCTAAGTAGTGGCCATATTCGTGTATAAACGATTGAATGCCAATACCTGAAAGAGTAGGGGTGTCTTTGTAGTCTTGATTGTCTCGAAAGTCAATGACAAGATTATTCAAAAGATTAACGTACATACCTAACGCTCTGTAATTACCTAGTTTCCTTAAACGGAGAGTAGGGATGTTTGATGTTGAAGGCAATACATATTCCATAAGAGAGGATACTTCTTTAGAAAAAGTAGGTAGCTTTTCTAAATCAACATCGTTATCAAACTCTAGCTTAGCAAAGTACTTGTTCAAACGATCGTTCTTTGCTGCGTTTTGGGTTTTAAGGTTTACTTGCTTCTTATCCTCCAAGCTCTAGCGTGAGTTAATTTATCAAGGTCAGATTCGTATCGTTGTTGCAAAGCAGCACCGTAAACTAAAGTAGTGTATTGCTCGCAAAACCTAATAATGTCATTACGAACTTGAACTTTTTTGAGGTAAGCAAGTTTGTAGTTATAGTGAACACCGTTTTCTTCGACTTTAATCGCAATATTTTGAGGATCATCATAGTTTGCTTTAATTTCACCGTTCAAGTATTTCTTATATAATTCTTCTAATTCTAGGTCGTTCCTTGAAATTTCATAAAAACGGAAATAACTTTTTTGCTTCGAAAAGATTTTATTACTAATGTTGTCTAGTAAATCTTTAAATTCTTTGGTTTCAAGTTCTGTTCGTTCTTCTTGAAAATATACATTACTGATGTCTTTAATGATTTGGGTATATCCGTATTCTGCTCTACTAAAAGTAAAAATACTAATATCGGGCATTGACCTGTAATGATATGGAGCATCAAGCTTAACAATTTTTTCTTGATCGAGGAATTTAATGACTACAAGATTTGACTTTTTCTTATTATCGGTATAGTGGATTCTTGCAGGCATGAGTGTACCTATTTTATCAATATCTTTTTCATTATTATAAATGCGTTGAAGTTTATCAAAAACTTCATCTTCGGTTAAAGAGGGAGCAAATTCAATACGTTCATAGCCAAAAAGGCAATCAATGTCAATAAGCATAGTTTTAATAACATCATTAATATTGATGTTTTCTAAATCAGTTGTCTTATTGATATAATTAGCAATTTTTCTAAACCTTGCGTGTAAATCATCATTAACTTTAAATTTCAATGTTGGCTTTGTTTTTGTTTTACCGGGAGTATTGCTCTTTTTTTTAAATAGTGATGTAAACATAGTTAAATCATCCTTTCTTTCTTGTTCGATATAAAAACTACATAATCAAAAGGATAGGGGCTTTAGCCCGTAACTAGAATAATTACTAAGCAACTTTAGACTTCGTATAGGAAGATTAAAGTAAGCTTTTTGGAAAGAATCATCCCGTTAGAAAAAAATAAAAATAACCACCAATGATAGGTGGTTAAATAGAAAGTATTATGATATTAGTATTTAAAACGTATCGGATTACCAAAATCTTTGGCATCTTTATCATCAAAAAATTGTGCTTGAACATTACCATTAGGGTACCGAATAAAAATTTCAAACCAATCAAGTCCATTTTCGTCTAGATATTCAGTTTGTTCAGTATCTAAGCCAATTTGCATTTTTAGAAGGTCAGTTTTAGAAACTGAAAAGCCATTCTTTCGTTTGGCTAAGAATTTGATAATCTGATGATCCGTAAAGTTCTTTCCGACATATTCTAAGATTTCGTTCTTGTCGATATTATCGAGTATACTTTCCATATTTTTCACCTTGTTTCTTTTCAACGTTGAATTTGCTAAGCAAAAACTTCTTAAAGCTGCTATCGTTTTCACCATATTCAGCTTTATCTTCAAGATATTTTGCAACACAGAGAGGATTTGCTAATTCGTCCATCCATTCTTTAGGACTATTCTTTGTAACTTTTTCTAAGTCAACATATTCGAATAAGTATGGTAGCATTTCTAAGGCTTTAGTTGCAAAGAAGACTGAATCTAAGCTTTTTCCAAGATAATTATTAAAGCCTACACGGTTGCTATTTTGCTTTTTAAAAGTGTCAATTAAATCATCAACAAGACTTTCAAATTTGTCAACAAATTGTTTGTCTACAGGAAGAAAGCCGTCTTTTTCAAGTACTTTTAGTGATTTTTCAGCTACCTTATCTTTATTCTCGTATAAGAAAATATCGTCATTGGTGTATGTTGCTTGTACATATTCTTCTTCATCACCATCAACGCTAACCAGTTCAATTAAGCCACCAAAACAAACACATTCAATGTATGAACGGTATGATTCGCTAATTTCTCGGTTATCTGCAAAGGTAATAAACTCATCTTCACCTTGATAGTATCCTTTGATTTCGGCGAAGTTAATATGAAGAATGTTTAGAACTCTTTCGAAAGCTCCACTAAATCTGTCAGCCTCGCAACAGTCAATTATTAAGAAATTTCTAGAATCACTTAAAATTTTATCTTTAGGATTATTCGTTTCGCTAGCATCATTATAAGAGTACTTTGATAATAGTTCCATGATGTCGCTATCATCATGGTAATATTCGGCGGCATATAGTGGCTTAAAAGTGAATATTAGGTTTTTGATATCTTGTGCATTTTTATCTATATTTTCAAATAAGTTATGAATTTTATTTTCAAATATCTTTTGAAATCCATTTTTTCCTGTAGTCAATCCTGTAATTAATAAGCCGTCATCTTCTAACATTTCGTAGTACATGTTGTAACTTTCTTGATCGGTTACTGTCTCAAGTTTGTAAAAAGAACCGTTTTTAGTGAATAAATTGTCAATTGTTTTCATAATTAAATTCCTCATTTCCTTTTTTAATTCTACAAAGTAAAAAAAATAGGGGGCTTTAGCCCTAAAATAAAAAAAGCCACCATAATTGGTAGCTATTATAGCTAAATATTTTCGATGACTTTTTGCCATTTTTTGATTTGGTCTAATGTCTCGTTACTTTCAAAAATGGCGTCGATTTCGGTATAAAACTCATCTACTTGGTTACTATAAGGACTGTTGTATAGCGCAAGTAGGTCTTGCATTTTTGGAAGAAGTCGATTGATAACTTCTTCTGGGTTCATGCTTAAAATTTTATAGTTGTTATTGGTATTGTCATTGTAAAGATATTCGCTAACAAGGTCAGAAATGCTTTGCATGTGGTATACCGTTTCAATGTTAGTAGGGTGGGTGAATTCTTTTGGATTACATGAACTATAAAGAACACTAACCCTGTTATTGATTGCTAAATCTAAGCCGCTAAGAAATACTTGTTTCTTTTTCCAATTTTCCATTTTAATTTCTCCTTGTTAAATACAATAAATTTTTAATTCTGGAAATTCTGCAATATCTATTGTTCCATTGTCGGCAGCAGTTATAATATCCTCGATTGGATATTCTTTTTCAGGTTCATGTAGAACCATATACCAACGGGAGTCGTCTTCGTTTTTGTAAAAGTAGTTTAACGCTAAATCGGACTTCTCAAAGTCTAGATTAAGCATGTCAACAAGAATGTCCATGAAGATAATATCGAAAAGTTTCCCGTATTCTAGGTGAAATCTGAAGTTGTTTAGATATTCAGCATCTGTGTTGCCTTCTTTTTTCGTGAAAGAATCAAAATCAAGATAAATAATATCTTGCTCATCAAGTTGACGTAAAACGGTTTGAATAATATCTGCACGGTCCGCATAATTAGGTGTTTGTTGTTTTGTTTGTTTGAATAATACCATGTTTTTACCTTCTATTAACTATATTTTTATTTTTGGATGTTGATGCCTAATTCTACTGCTAGACTGATGTTACTTTTGGGATTGAAGACTACTAAGGTTTTGACCATTTCAAATTTACCTTTGTACTCGTAACCTCCTCCAAATACTTTAAAGACTAATTGGTTATCGTCCGTTAAAAGTACATCATATCCATTTTTAATATCTAGAGTGTCTAACAGAGAGTAGTAGTCTTCTAGGTCTAATTTTAATTCTTTGGTTTCGTGCTTGGAACGGTTATACGTATCAATGTAATCAACGGTTACATAGCATTCACAATTAGGCAATTTAGAAAGCAAGGCATCGCATTCTTCAATATGCTTGTTCCAGTCTTCTTCTGTATTAATGTCCATAATACTTTTACTATTTAATAAGTGCATTTTTTACTCATTCCTTTCGATCTATTCATAAATTACGCAATCTGTAAATTTGATTTTATCTAATAGTTCTTCCCATTCATCGTCCATTCTGTTTTCACGAATTTGGTAGGGGAGGTAAACCGTTAAATTCTTTTGTTTGGCCCACTTATCAATCTTGATAATGTTATCAGCTAAACAATCTAATTCTGCTTTTTGTCGTTTGTTTACGTAGTGCAATTCTTTGTTTAAACGAGAATATGAGTTAACAATTTTTAGATTGTTGTCAACTTCAATCAAGGATAGTTTCCCATATAATTCTTTGTCAGGGTCTTTTTCTCTAAGTGAAACCATCTTGTCCCAAAAAGCAGGGTAGAGGTTACTCAATTCCCAAGTGTTGCGGTTATCAATTTGGTTGTAGCAGTTAACTTCGTTGAAGATAACTCCTTCTTTAATGTCGTTTATTTCTATGTCTTTTAATTTTAATACCATAGTAATCGCTCCTTTTTATTTAACTACATAGTCAAAAAAATAAGGGCTTTAGCCCTAAAAAAATAAGCCACCAAATATGGCAGCTAAATATCAAGTTTAATGCAAATGTAGGGATAATTCTGTTTCTTATAAGTCTTCTTCAGTTATTCCAATATTTTTAAAAAATTCTTGTTTTGAATCAGTATCGAAGAATGTATCTAATGCTACTCGTAAGGACATCCAGGTTTCTGGTGGATTGTCGTAACCCGTCCCGTAGAATGTCTTAATGACGACATAATCTAATAATTCATCAATGTTATTTTCTAGTGGATTTTGACAGTGGAACTTCAAAATGCAATCCAAGATTTCTTTCTTGCTAGAGCAAATCCATGTATAGCTGTCATCATAATCAATAACATAGCATGGTTTGGCTGTATTCCAAGAAAAATCAAAGTTAGGTAAGTTGTGCTTTAGGAAAAGCATAATCTTATCTTTGGCTGTTTCGCTGTTACGAGATAATGCTTTAGTGAAAACTGGCTTATCGTTAATTCCAATATTGAGTAGTCCAGAAATGGTTAACGATTTCCCAGTAGGGTACGCATAGATGCAGTTAGCTTTATTGAGCCAACTTCTGGCACTATTGATTCGCTGTTCACCAGTCTTCCTGTCAGTTGCGATGATAGAGTGAGATAAGATATCTCTGATTAATTCTTTAGTTAATGGCATATTTTTCACCTATCTTTTTCAAAATATAATGCAATTCCTGCATCTTTGGAAACTCGTCTTAGTTCTTTCTTGTATTTATCGAGTTTTGCTCGAGTTTTCTTCAAAAATTGGTAATCATCGATAAGCTGATCTGGGAAATCTTTGAGCAGTTCATCAGTTTTGCAAATTAGGCTAACTGTGTTAAATATTCTTTCAAATCTTTTTTCAAAGTCAATCGAATTAGAGCCTAAATCGTTTTCTTGTAGTTGATTGAAACCAAGTTCTGCAAGAGAATACCGATACTCGTTTGAGCTAGCCGTATTCATGATTTCTTTGAAGAGGTCCCAACATTTATTGTAAAAGTCTGCTGACGTCTCATCGTAAGCATCTTGAGTGTCGATATACTCAAAGAAAATATCTTTGGTTAGTTTGTTTTTGGCTAATTTATCACTAATTTTGTTGATTTCGTCAATCGTGTACAATCTTTTCGTCCTCATTTCTTAAACGATTTCACAAAAATCATCAAACTTTTTAAGAATATTGGTAAGAATACTTTGGGTATCTTGCTCTTCAAAAGAATCTTGTTCAAGGTCTTGCTCAGTTTCTTCTTGTACCGCTATGCAAAGTTTATCTCCTTGCTGTGGCTTAAAAAGAAGCGAAGAACAACTTCCTTTTTGCTCTACATCTTCAACTGCTTCAAAATAATCGTCTTTCTGAAACGCTACCGCAAGATTAAAATAATTTTCCCCACCGACATTAATAGATCGTGTCAGTCCTTTGAATTTTCCTTTTTGGTACTTCCAATCAGTTGAGAGGAGAACGGCTAAGATTTCTTCAGCCGCACTTTGTACGTTTTTTCTTGCTATTGTTAAGTTTTCCATTATTTTCACCTCATTTATTTTAATTTTTTTCGACACTTTTAATTGCGAACATAATATAAGTACTTTCGCGTGGTACACGGAATACATTATCAATGCTAGAGTGCAAAGAGTTATAGTTTTCAATTTCGTTTTTTCGTTGAATAGCTTCTACTGGGTCGTCTGTTTGAAAGACAGGGGCTTTATCGTACTTTTCTTTAGTAAGTGATTTAAGCTCTTCTAACGGAATGTCTTTTAATTCGACTGGATCAGTTTCGTACTGAGCTCCCCAACCATTATTGAAACGGTGATAAATGAACAGCTTAATTCGGAACGTGACGTGTGTTTTCAGTTCGTCCATTAGTAATTTAGTACTATTAGAAATGCCGTTTTGGTATAAGTCATGTTCACCGAAACCATCACCAAAAGTGATGTCACCTAGGCTCACGAACTCTTTATCTAATTCCATACTTCCTGCGGTGATGAGCTTGCTATCTTTGCCTAACACATGTTCTTTAAGGTAGGCGAGGGCTTTTGCTTTTCCAATCCAGTCGGGGATGATAAAGTAGCGTGAGTCTGTAATTTGATAAATTTTCCATTCAGGTAAATTAGACTTAAGGTAATCCAAGATTTCAGCTTTAGCCGGATTATCGCTTGCTAATACTAGTTCAGCTGATGCTTGCTTTTCACCGTAAAAGTGAGCTTGATTTTCAAAATTACTATCGGCATCATCTGCCATTGATTGTACAAGTTTCAAAGCATAGTTCATCTTGTTGTATTGAGACTTATGTTTATCAATTAGCTTATCAATATGCTTGTCCCAGTCTTCATTAGGTCGAATACTTGGATAATGACCTTCTTGCAAAATCATAGCGCCATTTTCAACAATGGCATAATTAAATGACTGGTTCACGTGATGAATAATTTCTTCTCTGGTATGGTAAGTTACAGGGATTACCCATTCAAACCAGTCATAGTCTTCGTATCTAGCATTTGACTCAGGATTAACAAGTTTATCTTTTGGTTGACACGAAAGGTAAAGTAGCTTACTGGTAATATAACCAATAGGCTTTGCATCAGTATACTGTGTTTCTCGGTCAAACATGATTGGAACTTTCTTTCCTGTGAATTTATCCGCTGTGTGAAATAAAGTGTTGTCTAAACTGGTTGCTAAATAATACATAATTTTTTCCTCCGTATTTTTGCTTTTGGTATATAACTACGAAATCAAAAAAATAAGGGCTTTAGCCCCTAACGATAATTTCCTAGAAATAAATGGCAAAAAGTAACCACTCTCAATCTAAGAGTGGTTACCAATAATTGTTATTTTTTAAAGATTCTCTTTAAATTTAGCTTGGGCAAGACTTACTTGTTCTTTGATTCCTGGGATGTTCAGAAGTTCATCTCTAAAACCGATAAAAGCCTTTTCCAATTCTACAAAATCTAAATCTAATGACAATTTCTTTTCCTTACGGTTTTGCCATGATTCTAGTAGAATGTACCATTTTTCAGTATCGTTATCTCTGCGGAAACCTTTAAATTCGATAGGGTAGGTCTCGTTTGCCCATGTATCGAAGAGTAAGTCACTAACGATATGATATCTGTGTGCAAGGATCCGAAATACTTCAGATTCTTTAGTGGAGATTTCTTTTCCGTCACGATATCTAACGATGTTGTCATCAACATAAACTACGTTAGGATCCTTAAGTAATTCCTCATCATTTAGGTACAGTTCATCAGCAATACCTTTAGTTTCAATAATGTGTTCACGTTTGTGTTGAAATTCATCACTATTATAATCAATCTTAACAGTGTATAGCTTTCCATTTTTGATGTTAATTTTAGTGTAAAGTTCGCCCTCGTAGATTGCTGTATAAGTAAATATTTTATCGCTAAATTTTTGAGAAATTAGATAAGCGACAGTGTTATCTTCTATCCACTTTTTAAACCACATAACATGATTATTGTCATCTCGATAGACGGGCCAACAGATAGGCTTTTCGTCATAATCAGGGTCAAACTTTTTGAAGTCTAACACCATTTCTTCTTCCTGAATCCCATAACCACGATTAACGGTGTCTTTATGGATGAGTCCTATCGCTACAAGTTCGTCATAGTTTGCGTCGATAGTGTGTAATGTGTAATTAGCCATGATAGCTTACTTCCTTTCTTGTAAAAAAACAAAATACTTAATAACTTTTACATAAGCAAAAACATAATGGCGAGAGCCACTTAAACTATGATTCCAATCAAATAAAAGAAAAAACCACTCAAATAAGAGTGGCTATTTTTTCTAAAACGGAACAAGTGATGGGTTGTTGAGGTTGCTATTTTCAGGTGTGCGATTTCGCTTTTCTCGTTCTTTTTTCCAGTGGCGTTCTTCCCAGAATGTCTTTCTGCGGGTAAAAACAGTTCTTGTGTCTAAATCGAAACTTCTTTCGTTCTCTTCTTTAAACTTAACAATCATGTTGCGTAATTCGTGGACTGCTAATGATGTTTTTTCAGGAATACCTAAGGGAATTTCTGGGTGATTATTGAAGGGGTCGCTCATTTCTGATGCAGCCCAGTACATTTTTCTAACTTTTACCTTAATTCTTTTATTCATGCTTTTTTCCTCCATGTTTAGGTTTTGATTTCTAATAATAATGTCAATGGTTACTTTTGAATGTCGGGCTATTTTAGTCGAATTGGATACTCAAACTCATATTTGCCATCATCAACATGTAAATAGTGCTCGTCAACGCCGTAACGTTCAGAGTATACCGTAACTAAGACTGTGTTTTCTTTTACATTTTTATCTTTGAAGTACTTGGAAACTTCTTTTTTGATTAAAGCTTGTGCCTTATCATATCGAGAAGGTGTTCCATTAAGTGCATCAAAACCAGTATCATCGTATGGCTCAACTTCTACATGTTGATAACCATCAGTACTCAGGCCGGTTATGAAAATGCTTTTTAACAGAGAGTTTTTCGCTTTCATTCCTTTGAGTTCGTATAGCGTTGGGTTCATAATTAATTTCCTCCTTATTTATCGCACGTATGAGTTGCGTATATTTGTGATTGAAGAGAAGTACTCTAGGATACGATTTCCGGTAAGTTCGAATTTATTGCCGTCATCGTCAAATCCATAGAAAACCTTTGATAGTGGTACATATAAGGTTGCATATTGCCAGTTAGGGTAGAGCAATTTCTTAGGAACCCAGATGTACTTCTTCTTATTAGTTGGTAATTCAACTAAATAGCTTTGTCGGTACTGTTGTTATAGTGAATCTGTTCAATTAGTATTCGTGTCTTCATTTTTCCGACCTCTTCTTTCTTCTTGATTTTTAAACTACATAATCAAGAGGATAGGGGCTTTAGCCCAAAAAAACCACTATAACTAGCGGTTTTATTCCTAATTAGTCAATTAGAAATTAGAATGGGATGTCATCATCTTTGAACACGCTACCAGAGATGTAATACTTCTCGATAAGCTTGTCGATTGCCCGAATACGATATTTTTCAGTTGGGCCCATAGTAGTATAGCAATTCCTGACAACAGAATTTAAATAACCTGGTTCTAGTTTTTTCAAGTCTTTAATGCGCAAAATGTTGTCATGAGATAACTTTGATGTTTTTTGCTTAAAGAAAGTTGTTAATTGTAATAATTCTGCGCGGTTAAGTTGTGTCAAAATCTTGTTTTTGAGTCTCTTTTTCATTTTGAATCTCTTCTTTCTTGTAATTAATTGTATGTTTCCTACAGAGTCAAACAGATATGGGCGATAGCCCTGAGTAAATGTGCAAGCACACACGTTAGAACAAGTCAACTACCCCTCTCTAAAGAGAGGGGCTTGTAAGGTTGAACCTTACGGTTCTCTTTAAAAGAAAAACCACCATTATAGGTGGCTTTGCTAAATCTTACAAGAAATTCAAGTTCATTGGGTCAAAGGTATCATCGTTAGCGGTACTACCTTGACTTTGTTGAGGTGTTGTTTCTTGAGGTTGTGGTGTTTGTGAGGTTGTTTGAGATGCATTGTTTTGTTGTACATTGTTGCTGTTTGCAAATTGTGCTGTTTGAGAAGCTGTATTATTTTGTGTTGGTACTTGTTGTGATGCAGAAGGAAAACCGTTGGTATTATTAAAGGTTTGGCCCGCATTTTGTGGGAAGTTATTAGCATTAGGTGCTACTGGAGTAGTTTGATTCATGCTATTAAATCCTTGATTTTGAGGTGCAAATTGTCCTTGGCCATTAGGCATAGCTCCTGGCATAGCAGGAGAAGATGCTGGAGCACCATGTGTTACACTAACGTTTTCAGCTTGCACATTAATGTATTCACGACGCTTATCGCCTTCACCTGAAATGGTAGCACGTAAAGTACCAGTTACGATGACTTCTGTACCTTTCATAATGTGAGTAGAGAGGTAGTTGATTGATGGGGCATTCCATGTTTCAATGTTAAAGAAGTCAGAGTCATATTCTCCGTTACGATTCTTGAAGTTTCGTTGGACCGCAATACGGAAACTCATTACTTGACGATTTTCCACATTTCGAATTTCTGGGTTACGTACTAAGCGACCTTGTAAAACTGTAATATTTGTTGACATAATTTTGTCCTTCTTTCTTTTTGCTTTTTTTGTTATAAAACTACATAATCAGATGAATAATAGGCTTTAGCCTATTTGTTCTAATAATTTGGGGTTATTCTAATTTAATTATCCCTAAGTATTGAAGTATGGTGCAACTATCTATTTATGATTTTAGACAACTTCTAGGTACTCATAGCAATCTTTCTTAATCTCGCTAAGAATTTCTGGATCGTTCAATTTCCAAATAGCTAGGAAATTGTTTTCTAGTTTTCTAGATAATTCAGATACATTTAAAGTCTTGCTTTGAGAGTAGCCTAAAACATCTTTTAAGAGTCGTTGACCTATCATAGAGTAAATGTTAATGGCAGGTTCAAAGTGCATGATATAAGCCTCATAATCGCTTAAATGGTGTTCTTTTTCTAACAGGTCACTAACATTAGGGAATGAAAAGCTAGGTGTAACTGAAAACGACAGTTTACTTGTCTTGTGTGTAATAGTGTCATGTTCAAAGCAATCGATAGTAAATACTTCGTTATGCTTAACCATTGAGTTAATAAGGCCTTCGTATGCGCTAAAGTTGTCCTTGCCAAAGAATTCATTACCATTTGCGATAAATTGCGTTATAGATTCTTTAGCTTCAAAACTGAAACTGACTTTATTTCTTATTTTGCTTGTAATGTTGATAATATTAGGGATATTCTTGTTTTCGTTGACCCATTTAAAAATTTCGACGGAATGTGTCTGTTCAAATTCGAATGGGAATGTGATGATGCCTGTAATTTTCTTCAAAATAAATTCCTCCAATTATTACTAATCAATCTTGATTTTTCTTTCTTGAAATTGCTTAATTTTTACTACATAGGCAAAAAAATATGGGCTTTAGCCCTAAACAAAAAGCAACCACCAAATCAGGTGATTGCTAGAAAAATATGCTTTAGTCTGGACTTCCAAGAGCAGTTGCTAATTTTTGATGCTGAGATAATTCTTCAGAAGTACGTATAGCATTAGCTTTAATACTTTCGACAATATATTCAACGAACTTACCATATTCACCAGTTGCATGTGTTGGTAGTTTTAGTCCGTAATCTTCAAATGCTTCTGCTAAGGCACAAGCATAGTAATCAGACTTTGAACCACCGTCATTACAAGTGAATGTAGCAATAAGACGAATGTATAGACTAGTAAGTTTACGTTTATCGTCAGATGCGTTTTCTAAGATTGTAACTCCAGGAATGCTGAATAATTTAGTCAGTAATGTCTTGCTTTCATCAGCATTAAAGCTATCTAAATCAACATCGTTGTTAATGTTATTGATTGCTTTTTCTATGATTAATTCTTTTAGTTGTGTTTGTTCCATGTTTTTTTCTCCTGTTCGTAGTTTAAATGTTGTCTCGGTCAATAGAACCGGTATCAAGGTCGATATCAAGTGTTCCAATATCGTAGTAGGGAATTTCTTGGCTTTCTAACGCTTGAATTAAGTTGGTATCTGACATTGAAAGGGCTCGAACGATATCGAGCGTTTCTTCGTCACTAATATGTGCTTTTTCATTAATGGCGTCAACATCATATGCGTTATTATGCCAAAATTGTTTTAGTGGCTCTAGTTCTTCTTTCCAATCATTTTTCAAATAATTGCGAAGAAATTCGGCAAGTTCTTTTTTACTTGTCACCATTTCTGCAATGCTATATTCGCTTCTAGTACGCCAAATATCCGTGTAATAAAGAACGTAAACTGTGATTTTGCTTTGATTGCGTAAATTCATAATTTTTCCTTCTTTCTTGTTTGCATTGTGCTTTAATACTACATAGGCAAAAAAATAGGGGCTTTAGCCCACAAAAAAAGCAACCACCAAATTAGGTGATTGCTAAGATAGAAAATATAATTGTCTGCATAGTGCAGTTATTGTGTTTTTTAAATTTTTGGTTATATGTTATTTGCTAATTTTCTTTAAGAAAAGTTCATTTAATAGGTCAGTGTCTTCACATCGCCAGAATGAGATGCCTCCTTTGGTTTCTTCGTTTTCAATAATTTCGTCAATTAATAAGTCGATAGCCTCTTTTAAAGAATATTGCTTTTTGAGGTCAGGGCGAAGATTATCGTACCATGTTTCGCCATAGTCATTGATAAATTCTTTTGTTTCATATTCATCAATCTCGTGAAAATCAGGAGAAAAGCTATGTTCTGAAGATTCAAAGACATAACCGTCTTCGAAGTCTTTTTCAATAAGCTCACGATCGTTATAATCGTAATTTTCTGCAGAAGCTTGTTCTGGATTAATGCTATAAGAATCATCTTCTTTAATATAGCAAGGTGTTAGAATATCTTTGAAATGTCCAAAAAGGCTTATTCCTGGTTCGTATTCATCGTAGTCAACAGTAATTTCCTTATGGTTCTTGGAAAATAGCTTAATAAGCTTGTGGTAATTTTCATCACCAGCCTCTGCTTTAATAGCAAAGTTATATGAATTTAATAAGGTCCAACGACCGTTTCCGATGATGTTGAGTTGGACTTTATCTTCATTGTCTTCAGCATCGATAAATGGCTTTTTTGGATCCATTGCGTTAATAAAGATGCCGTAGTCGCATGACTGATAGAAGTTATCTTCTGAAAAGTAGTTGTCTAAGAAATCTTTATTATCGAGGTAAAATTGTTTGTCGATTAGAATTCTACCTTTAATATCTGAGATGTTTGCCATTTTATTTCCTTCTTTCTTGTTTGCATTGTGTTTTTAATACTACACAAGCAAAAAAATATGGGCTTTAGCCCTAAAAAAACTAACGTCACAAGATTTGCTAAGTATTTGCGTTTTTCTTTAGCATCACGTATGATGTGGATATCAGGTAAGAAAGCAGGTGGCATGTTTGACTCAAAAAAAGAAATCGAAAGATGAAATTATTACTTTGCCAGTAATTATCGAAAAAACAAGCGATGAGAAGTATCCATATTTCGTTGAAATTCCAGATATTGATGGTTATACGCAAGGTTCTTCTGAAGCTGAAGCCCTGCTTATGGCAAAAGATTATATTGGCGAGTAATATAGCTAGTCATGAAATCAAAAGCAATCCCAGATTGCCAATGATTGAAGAAAAGAAAACACAGAAAAAAGCGATGCTTGTTCAAGTGATTGTTTCGTAATTCAGAAGAAAGCATCCCGATATTAACCAAGATAATTCCTGTTAGAAAGAAGTGACGATTTAGATGACGACATGGAAACAGTTCAAAAAAGAGATAACAATTCTGTCACCAGAAGAAACGAAACTTATTGATGTTTTAGCACTTTTGGTTGTTAGGCGATTAGAATTAGGCATAACACAAGAAGAATTAGCTGAACGTATTGGAATGACTCAATCACGAATTGCAAGGATTGAAGCAGTTGACTCAATTCCTAGTCAGACAATATTGGAACAATATGCTAATGGTATTGGTTTTGACACGCAAACATTTTTTTCTAGTGTGGAAAAGACATGTGATTAAGCTGTGTAAATATTTTGCAGCAAAAAAAGCCACCATTAGTTGGTGGTTTTTTCTTTTGTATGCGTTACTTACTCATATTATAAGACAATTTTAGCTTCTTTGTGTGTTTCAACTTTAACTTCTTCAAGGATTTCACCGTCTTTATTAAAGGCTTTACCGTCTTTTAAGGTGATACCATTTTCTTTCTTGAATGCGGTCCAGTCAAAAGTGTACGTGGCTTTTACAAAACTAGGGTACTTTGCCATCATTTCATCGTTATCAATAATTTTCTTATTAGTAACAGAGTACTTAACCGTCCCATGTGGAGTGGAAACATTTTTCTTTCCGGTTTGTTCGTAAGTGGCTTCTGAATAGTATTTAGCCAAAGTTTCCCAACGACGTTTCTTGTCGTTAACTTTTAATAGTAAATTATCAGCTCTCTTTTTATATGTGCTGATAATAGTTTCAAACTCTTTGTTAATTTGTTCTTCTTCTGCTTGCAGTTCTCTTAGACGAGTGAAGACTAAATCTAATTCAGCACTATTAGTAGGGAACCATTCAGGATTGTTCATCTCTGGAAATACTGATAATACTTTAAAACTGTCATTTACATCAACGTCTCCAACTGTTTCAACAGGAACTTCCGTAGCTGCTGTGGGTGTGATTGTTTCTTGTAACTTTTCTTCGACATTAGTTGTTGGCATAATATTCATCCTTTCGATATAAAAAACGTCAACTA
>NZ_BAMI01000002.1 GCF_000615765.1 Ligilactobacillus equi DSM 15833 = JCM 10991
CCTTGGCAGTCTCAGGTAAAACATCATCATCCATAACCCAAACATAATCATACTTTTCCGATAAGCTGGTGGCCAGTTCGATAGCCTTAGCAAAGCCTCCAGAGCCCCCCGCATTGAACTCATTTTGATAAAAGTACTGATAACCCCTTGCGTCATGATTCATATAGAGTTGCGATTTTTTAACATCTTCTTTTAAGAATCCCTGGGCTTTCAAAGCCGGGATAGTCTCATCGGTACTACAATTATCTAAAATCAAAATTCCCGCCGGCTGATGACTTTGTTGCATTAACGCTGCTAAAGTCTTGAGCAAGGTTGCCTGGCGATTATAGGTCACCAAGACCACCAAAACTTGGACGGCATCCTTTTTATCATACATATTTTCTTCCTCAAATTTATCGTTATTATTTCTTAATATCATACCACGGAGTTTACTTTGATAAAAAACCTTAGGAAATCATCGCTTTTAGAACCTGATTTCTTAAGGTTTTTGACTTGTAAAATTTTTTCCGTCTTAATTTAGCATTCCATTTTAGCGACCAAATGCTGGTAATGTTTGTATAAATCAAAGAAATTTCCCCGAGGATTATCGGAGAGCCATGGCTTTTCTCGCCCACAAAAATGCAAGAAAACCGTTTCTTTAATTACCCGATCTAAATTCCAGTAGCCCTTACTTTGTAATTCATACTGGGTAAAGTAGCGAGTATCAAAATTATAAATTTCTTCCGCCACTTGGAAAATTTTATGGCCGTACAAAGCATTTAGAACATCCTGGTCCGGCAAAAATAACCTGTAATCATTATGACGAATATAGTCTAAAATATCTTGGCGTTTAACTTCCTGACGAATCTTCTTTAAATTCATCAATAACGTTCCAGAGTTATAATAAGTCTTTGCCTGATAATTTTCTAGGCGCACCTTATTAGCAATATCCACCAAACCATTTTCATTAACGTGACTCGCTGCCGCATACAAATAATCATTAATTTCTAAATCATAAAGTGGGGAAATATCATTGGTTACTAAAATATCGGCGTCTAAATACAAAATTTTGTCCAATGTCTCTGGTAAATATTCATGTGCTAATAAACGATAGTAAATAGTTTCCGGATAGCGATCAGTTGTTGGTGCATCTTCAAAGGCTCTCTCCCCAATAATAATTGGGTGATAGTTAATTTCGAGTTGATTACAAAATTTCTGAATCTCCACCGTTTTAGCAAGCTTTTGCTTTTGCAAAACATAGACATCTAACTCCGGATTATCTGAATTTTGATACAAGGAATAAAGTGTCACCTTAAACTGTTCGACATAACCATCATCAATCGAAAAGAGAATATTCATCGGTTCCTTCATTCCCAAGGATAATTCTGATCTACTCGGCGTTATCTGTTCGTCATGCATATTATGACTGCTATTACGTTTAGTTAAATACTTAAAAACCCGCTTGGTAAGTAAGTCAGAGCCTTCGGAAAAGACTTCTCCCCACCATAACTAGCTAAGCGAAAATTATTATGCGCAATGAGCTCACCATAGTATTTTTCCAACTCTTGCCCGAAGTGAGTCGCAGAAATTTCGAAACATTTAGCTTGATAAGCGTCAGCCGTCATTGTTGGTGTTTGACTCACCGCCGTTAAAATTGCCTCCGCTAAATCCCCTTCGTCAGCATAGAGATAGCCAAACATAGGATCAGAAATCACATCATCCAAATATGCATTACTTTGAGCAATAACTGGTGTCTGGGACGCAATAGCTTCTAAATAAGTTAGCCCTTGAGTTTCACTAGTGGAAGCCGAAATGAAGAAGTTCGCCGCTTGGTAGTAGAGCACTGTTTGATCTGAAGGTACCATCCCAGTAAAAACTACATTTTCTTCAATCCCATTTTCTCTCACTAAATCCTCTAGGCGTTTGCGATATGGACCATCTCCAACCACAACCAGTTTAATTTTCGGATTAACTGCTAAAGCTTGAGGTAAAGCCTGAATCACCGCTTGAATGTTTTTCTCGTAGGAAATCCGCGACAAACTCAAGAGCATAATCTCATCATTAGCTATTCCGAGTTCTTGACGTTTAGCCTGAATCTCAGTTGCTGCAAATCGGGTTTGAAACTTCTCCAACTCAATCCCGGTTGAAATCACTCGCATCGGCGGTTTCACTTGATAACCTTGTAAAATATTTTTGACGATACCACTAGGACAAATCACCCCGTCAACGTCACTCAAAAATCCGCGTACAATATATTTAACCATACTAGGCCGAATTAAAAGCCCATTAGCAATGTAACGCGTGTAATCTTCATATTGCGTGTGATATGTGTGAACCACGGGAATTTTTAATTTATTAGCGATTGAAATCCCCATTAAGCCCAAAGAAAATTCAGTTTGGGTATGGATAATATCTAAATTATGTTCGCGAGCAATTTCTAAAGCTTCACTGGCTCCAGCAAAAGCTATTCGCCGATCGGTGAAAGCAAAGAAGGGAATACTTGGCAGTCTTACGATATCTTCATCTTCTTCAACGTCTACCCCCTTATCGGTGGTGGTGAAAATAATTACTTTATGCCCAAGCTTTTCAAGCTCTTCTTTGGCTGTACGAATACTAGTCGCCACCCCAGATACTTGTGGAAAGTATGTATCTGTAAAAAGTCCAATATTCAAAACATAAGCCTCCCATTTTAAATTCTTCTATCCATTATACCACGCTTTACTTAAAGCTAAGTTAATTTTTAGCAAAAGAAAAAGCCCCCAAAAATGAGAGCTACTTCTAATCTTTTTAACGTAACGGTACTTTCGCCAAGTTCAAATCAATGTGGCAGTAACCATAAGGATTCTTAATTAAGTAATCTTGATGATAATCTTCGGCTACAATGAAATTTTGCAAAGGTTCTAATTGCACCGCTAATTTTCTTCCGTCATGCTTAGCACTTACTCCATCCATCATTGCTTGAGCAATAGGGGCATCAGTTTGATCAACATAATAAATTCCAGTCCGATACTGACGCCCACGATCATTTCCTTGACGATTAACAGAAAATGGATCGATAATACGGAAATAATGCTGCAAAATTTCCTTAAGACTGATAATTTCAGGATTATATTTAAGATGAATAGTTTCCGCATGGTCCGTTAAAGCAACTAACTGGTAGTTAGTCTTAGTTGAAATTCCATTAGCATACCCCACTTCAGTCTCGATAATCCCAGACAGTTGACGGAAATAACCTTCTACTCCCCAAAAGCAACCAGCTGCTAAATAAATTTCTTTCATTAAGATTCATCCTTTCGCAAAAACATTGTACACGTCATAATTTAAATATACGCTTCCAGCCTCCAGCAGTCAAAATTTTTGCTTTAGAATCTCTTGGTGTATTCTGAAGTGCTAATACCATTTAGCTAATCATATCCAACGATCAATTTTTGTAACTTATCAATCCTCTGGGATCCTACCAACTCAAACTATCCCCTAATTTCTCTATTCGTTCCTACTTAGTCTTGAGTTTGCGATTACATATCTCATAACTATCCCCTAAACAAATAAACAGGCACTGAAAATTGCATTACCTGCTAATGCTTTTTCAGCGTCTGTTTGATTATTTATATGCAACTGATTCAATAAATGAATCTAATGTCATTTGTGCAGGAATTCGAACTCGCTTCAAGTCATAAAGTCCATCAGAAGCTTTAGCCCAACCTGGCTGAGTAGTTAATGCTACCTTGTAGCCCGCATTTTTAGCAGCAACTTTTGAATAATCATTATAACGACCGGCAGGATAACAGTAGGATCGACTGTTGATACCAAAATCTTTTTGCAAAGTTCTCTTAGAATCTACCGCCTCATTATCTTGTTGTTCTGGTGTTAGTGTTCGCAAATCTACGTGCCTAACTGTATGGCTTTCAAAAGAAATAAGTTTGGTCTTTTGCATTTTTTTAATCTGGTCAGTTGTCAACATACCATTAGTATTAATTGAAGAAGTAATCATGTTAACGGTGGCTTTTAATTTGTACTTCTTCAAAATTGGTAAAGCCACCGTATAGTTATTAGCATAACCGTCATCAAAAGTAATCCAAACAATCTTTTTATCCTTTGGAACTTCATTTTTTGTTAGGACTCGAATAGCCTGTTTAGGTGTTAGAGTATAGTAATCGTTTTTATGAAGCCAAGCCATTTCCTCTTCTAATTGCTCCTTTGGAACACATAACCCGTTTCCTGGAACATTATCAATACTGTGATACATTAGAATTGGAAAGCTCGCCTCACCCTGCGCCTTAACCCAAGTTACTTTTTTTGCTTGAACAGTAGAAAAGGTCCCTAAACCAATAATCAATGTGATTAGACAAAGTAATTTTTTCATAATCAACCTCCACATAGTACGGGTTAATTATATAGTATCTCTTCATAAAATTTCCACACTATTTTTACATAATTCTTAAGTTTTATAGTGAGAATGGCAAAGTTCATATTAATTTAATTAAGGATATAATTTAAAAATATACAAAAAAACACACCATGGTGTGAACCATGAAGTGCTTTTAAACGTTGATATAACAGTATATATTAACGTTTTGAGAATTGTGAAGCCTTCCGAGCTTTCTTAAGACCTGGCTCTAAAAAATTTTATTTCATTTAAACTCAAATCACTTTAATATCAAGGCTTTTCATAACTTTACAATTCAAAAATTTTCATACAGTTTCAACTGATTTCATTTAAATAGGGTGAATTATTACCAAATTACCAACAAATTTAGCCGAAAAACACCAAAATTCACCCTATAATAAATATCTACTTTCATTGAATAATAGGTACATTAATTTGTGCCTATTTTTTTCAAATCAATTTTACTTCATACTCTGATTACCCTATGAACTAAGTACCAGTATACAACTGCCACATAATAACTGATAAGAATCACAAATATACCAAACAATAACTGCTTATTTAATCCATTGGGTGCTATTAACCACATAGTTGAGAAGACCGCCATATGCACTAAGTACCATTCATATGAATACTTACAAAAATCCTTCCATAGCTTTTTAGTAGCATTACCAAAAAGCCTATATAATAACAGTGCTACAGCCATGTAACCAAATGAAGCAAATATATCATTAAATGCTTTAAATGAAGGTATCTTAATCGCAATTAAGCCATCCATACCAAGCCCAATTATTGCGATTATAAACAACTGTAAAGTACTAAGTTCTAACTTCTTCCCCGATTTTAAAAGACGTGCAATCTCCATCCCTAAACAAAACTCCCAAATAAATTGAATACAGGAACTATTAAATATTCGTTCACTACTTAAGCCGGTAGCTACAATAAAAAACGAATAGCACATACTAATAATAAACGCACCAGTTATAAAGTATTTACCACTTACCTTCTCACGAAGCTTACAAAGTGGTATGAAAAGCAAATAAAGTTGAAATAATGTTGAGATATACCAAAGTTGAGCTCCAAGACTCTCTTCATATCTCGGAATAAACATCTTATAAAGAAAGATATGACTCAGCAAGGCTTGAACTCTGTCTTGTTCATAGTACATCCAAGGCAGAAAGAAAGATATTATCACAATAATAATGTATGGAACATAAATTTTCCACAATCTTCTTTTTACAAATTCCAAAAAACTTGTTTTATGTTTTAAATAGCTTAGATATAATCCAAACCCCGAAGCAAAAAGAAACATATGAGCCCCTGTTCCACCCAAGGAAGATGCTGTTACAACCAGCCCATTTATTCCCTCTATATAACTTTGAACCATGTGCATTACCACTATTGTAAAAATAGAGAATGCTTTTAGAAAATCTAAGCTCTGGACATGTCCATTATCATCCAGACTAAAAATAGTCTTTGGGCTACTTTTATTTGACAAAAACAAAATTCCCCTTTCAGAACTTATTCAATAACCTCAAGTTTAGGCAAACTATTAACTAAATCAACAGTTTGAACAGAAACATTAATAATCCGTAACAAAAGATTGAAAATGTACTTAGGATCATTACTAAAATCATTAGGATTATCTGTAATACCAGACTTTTTATCAGTCTTAATCTGGTATTGTTCCATAATCCATTCAATCGCAGACTTGACATTAATAACATATTAATAGGCTTTTTCAGGTATATTTTCTATTGTTATATCGTCATTATACACAATAGCAGGTATCATTAGAAACAATTTCTGAAGCATTAACTCATAGCGACCGTTCAGTTACTCAAGTCTATGTCAATTCAGCTAATAACGTTGCTATGCTTATGGGAGAAATTGCCTTTCGTAGCCTTGAAATTTAATATACTTTTGAATTAATAACATTAAATTTTCCGTATAAAAAACCAGTTTCCTATTTTCATATCACCCTCTATAGAATGTTATTGAATACAAATTCTCAAAAAAACACCCCATGGGGTGAACCATGAAGTGTTCCAAAATACTGATATGACAGTATATATTAACGTTTTGAGAATTGTGAAGCTTTACGAGCCTTCTTAAGACCTGGCTTCTTACGTTCTTTCATACGTGCATCACGTGTGAGTAAGCCAGCTGACTTCAATACTGGACGGAAGTCTGGGTCTACTTGTAATAAAGCACGTGCAATCCCGTGACGAGTTGCACCGGCTTGACCTGAGAAACCACCACCATTAACGTTAACTAAAACATCGTATGCACCTTTAGTTTCAGTAACGCTGAATGGTTGTACCATAACTTCACGTAAGTTTGCAAATGGAATGTATTCTTCTGCTGGTTTGCCGTTCATAACGATCTTACCTGTACCAGGTACCAAACGTACCCGCGCAACAGAGTTCTTACGACGACCTGTACCCATGTATTGTACTTGAGCCAATTTCGTTTCCTCCTAGATTAGATTAAGTTTGTAATGTCTAAAACTTCTGGTTTTTGTGCTGCGTTGTTGTGTTCTGCACCACGGTAAACGTGTAACTTCTTAGCTTGTTGACGGCCAAGAGTACCCTTAGGAAGCATGCCCTTAACGGATAAGGCAATTAACTTTTCAGGATCCTTTTCACGGTAGTCACCAGCAGTCCGGGCTTTCAATCCACCTGGGTGATTTGAGTGGTGGTAGTAAACTTTATCTGAAGCTTTCTTACCTGTCAAAGCAACCTTTTCAGCGTTGATTACGATTACGTAGTCACCTGTGTCTACGTTTGGTGTGAAAGTTGGCTTGTTCTTACCGCGTAATACGGAAGCAACAACAGTAGATAAACGTCCCAAAGGAACATCTGTCGCATCAACGACATACCATTTACGTTCTACTTCGCCTGGTTTTGCAATATATGTTGTACGCACGTTTAATTTCCTCCATTATTATGTGTATGCATGTTTGACAAACAATAAGTTTAACGGGGCTCACTGTGGGGCAAACAATACCAGTTACTATATTATATAAAAATCGTTCATTAGTCAATCATAAAAAACAGATTTGTAGAGAATTTTTTTACGGTCTAAATACCTCTTAACCTAACATGTAATCCCGTGTCATTGGTAAGTTTTGACCACTAGCACCTTTAGTCAAGAGATATTGGATACAGTCAATATTTCCTGATTCAAAGGAAGCCGCACAAGCTTGTAAGTATAAGTCCCACATGCGAATGAAGCGTTGGTCATGACTTTTTTCAACTTCAGGGAGCGCTTGCTTAAAGTTGCGGTCCCAAATTTCCAAAGTTTTTTGATAGTGACGACGTAAGGTTTCCATATCAGCAACTTGTAAACCAGAATCTACGATCCGGCCCAAAATTTCAGTCATCCCAGGGATGTAACCACCAGGGAAAATGTATTTATTAATCCAACCGTTGTAGGCACCACCCTGTTGCCGGGTAATTCCGTGAATTAAAGCCACCCCATCGTCAGCCAAGTATTTGTAGACTGTTTGAAAGTATTCGGCCAAATTTTCTGGACCGACGTGTTCAAACATCCCCACACTGGTAATATAGTCGAAGGGTTCGTGCTCCAATTGCCGGTAATCTTCCAAAATCACTTGGGCGCGATTCTCTAAACCTTCAGCTTTAATACGGGCTTTGACTTCCTTAGCTTGTTCTTCACTTAAAGTAATACCAACAACTTTTAAGTCATATTCCTTAGCCGCTGTCAACATCAAAGTGCCCCAACCACAACCAATGTCTAGCAGTGTTTGTCCTGGCTTAGGATCTAGTTTCTTTAAGATATGGTGTACCTTAGCTAATTGTGCTTCTTCCAACGTAACTTGAGGATTTTCGAAGTAAGCACAAGAATAGGTCATACTTGGATCCAACCACAAAGCATAGAAGTCATTTCCCAAGTCATAGTGACTTTGCACATCTTCTTTAGACTTAGCCTGGGTATGCTTTTGCTTAGGTAGGAAACGACGAAATTTACTACTTCGTAAAAAGGAATCGGCTGATTGATAAGCAGATAAGATTACTTTTTGAATCGAACCGTCAATTTCAATCTTACCATCCATGTAAGCTTCACCTAAAGTTATCGAGGCATTACTGGTTAAATCCTTAACTGCGATGTTTTCATTCAATTTGATTTTAACCTCAGGTTGCCCCTTTCCTCCGTACTGTTCAGTCTTACCATCTGGATACGTTACAGCCACTGGAATATTAAAAGAATTCTTTAAAACTTTTTTTAAAACCAAGTTATCTAACATCATAATATAATACACTTCCACTAGAAAAATTATTTGTAATTCTAGTGTAACACTTTGAAAAAAATTGGATAAGGATTTTTACTTACTTTACGGTAAATTTAATTTGATCAACTTGCTTTAGAGTTTTCTTAATCTTCTTTATTACTTTTCCTTTTTGACTATCACTAAGCTTATCTTTAACAATAATTTCTACATCATAACTTTGGACTATCTGCTCAGCAGAAACATCATAGTTAGTTTGTAAAGTGACTTTAGTGAACTTTTTCCCCAGCTCAGCTTGAGCAACTTGTCGCACCTTGTCTAGTTTTTTAGTAAAACTCACCTCTTGTTTGGCTTGGTAGTCCTTACGATTATTATTAATTAAATTATTGATATACTTGCTGTATTCACTACTTGTTAGTTGATTTAAGTCTGCCACTTGAATAATTTGTAAGTCATAATCTTGTAAATTGTACTTACTTTTTGCGTGATTGATTTTCTGAATTTCCTGACGATTGAGATTAGCTTGTGCAATAGAGAGTCTAATCTTCTTGCTTTTAACATCGATACTTTGGGAAATGATTGTTCCTTGCTTAAATTCCTCAGCAATCATCGTTTGGATGTTACTTTGGGCAATTGTTTCTTGAACTACATTTTTAGTCGTTACTAAACTTGGAATCCCTCCCAAAGCAATCATTACAATGGTGATGAAACGCATCAATGGGCGACGTTCTACAACTTGATTCTTTTGGCGATAGATAAATTTAATTCCTAACCAAGCTGTTAACATGATAAAAAAGGAATTAATCAAAAAGAGATATAAAGCACCTCCAAAGTAAGTTAGGTTTCCCTGAGCTAAACCATAACCAGCAGTACATAGCGGTGGCATCAAGGCCGTAGCGATTGCCACCCCAGGAACAATGTTATTTGCTTGCTTTTTAGTCGCCCCAATTACCCCTGCGGTGCCCCCAAAAACAGCAATTAAAACATCCCATAAGGTAGGTGCGGTCCGATTTAAGATTTCACTTCCACCTACCGTAATAGGGGTAAGTTTAAAGTATAGTGTCGAGGCCAAAAGACTAATAGTTACTTCAATAATTAAAGCTAAAGCAGCTTTAAAAAATAATTGACGATGTGAAGCTGCTAACCCCACCCCCAGGCCTAAAATCGGTCCCATCAAAGGTGAAATTAACATAGCTCCAATAATCGTGGCCACCGAATTCATATTCAAACCCACACTAGCAATCCCAATCGCGCAAGTTAAAATCACAAAGTCAGAAATCTGAAGCTGACTATCATTTTCAATTTTAGTAATAAATTCGCCGTAACGATATTGTTTTTCTCCTTGCATTCCCAGTCCCCCATTATTTTAATAGATATTTACTTTTTCATGTGGTTGGTAGTTAACCGCCGCTAACAAAGCTTGACGGTCACACCCACAAAAGTATAGTTGATTCTTACTTCGTGAAACGGCTGTATAAGCCAATTTAAAATCGGATAATTCTGTAATATAGACTTGCTCAGCACCACTTCCTTGGGCTTTATGCACAGTTAAACCATAGGCCAAGAGCAAATCTTCTTCCGCGCGTTTGAGTGGTAACTTATACGTTCTTTGAGAAGTTTCAACCTCCACAAAAATCTGATATTTTTCTTGGCTTAACTTTGTAACCTGCCCAAATTCGCTATTAGTATAACCATATTCTTGGCTAGCATCATCATTTTGGTAAAAAACAACCTGTGCCCCCACAAAAAATCCACCTCTTCCATAAGAGCCCCGTATAAAAAAGGGCGTTTTTTCCTGATTGGGAGCAGGTAACTTTTCCCAAAAAATCCGATTAATTTCGGCTACCATCCGGTTAGTATGAGCCAGAATAAGACACGCTTCGTTACTAAGCTTTTGACTTTTAGCGTTAATCATGGCTTGAAAACTTACTTCTTTAAAAGCAGTGTTGTGAGCTAAAGCTTGGATATCTTTTTGCCTTACCTGCTTAATTAAATCCTTTGTAGCGGGATTTTGGCAACGTAAATTAGCTTGAAAATAAAAAGTCGCCGACTTTTGCTTGAGGAAATACATGAGATTGCCACAAACTGTTAGCGCATCTTCGTCTTGACTTACTGGGGGTAATTGTTGATCATCGCCGACTAAAAGATAGCGATAATCCGTCCCTAAAAAATCAACTAGCTTGGCCAACATTTCCGTAGTTACCATAGAGACTTCATCAATCACAATCACTTGGTAAGGTTGCTTAGGCTCAAACTCTTGCTTGTTTTCAGCTTGGTAGAGGAGACTTTGAATCGTTTGATTATGCTTAAAACCATGAGCAGACAAATTAAGACGGGCTTTATGGGTAGGTGCTAAAGCCAAAACCTTGTCACTATCCAGAATCTTTCCCAAAGTAAAAGTCTTACCACTGCCTCCAACCCCCAAAAGCGAAACCACCCTATTTTTCTGAGCATAGAGCCATTTCATGAATGCTAATTGTTCTCGGGTGGGACGGAGGCCTTTTTCTGGGTGCTTAAAGGGTAAAGCCATTTTAGACTGAGCTTTTAGCAAGGCCAATATTTTCCTTTCGTAGTGACATTTATCTGCAAGATGAATAGTATTTTGACAATTTTGAGCACAGATAAAGCCAAAATCTCGCAGTAAATCCAAATCCTCAATTTGGTCAGCTTGACTTAAAGGTAAGCTTTCACCACTTTGCTTAAGTTTGACCAAATCCAAACAAGCTGCTAAGTGATGTTCCTCCATTTCACTAAGTAAATCGGCTTGAAGAAGGTTTTGGTGAATTTCCGTCTGACTAAAGATTCGTGTTAATAGTAAGGCAAAAACTTTAGAACGTGCCCACTTATCGTGAAAGTATTTATCTTCTTCTAAGTAGTCATTGAACCTGGTAATTTGATACCAAGACTTTAACTGAGGTAAATACTTACGATAATAGTCGCGATCATCGAGTACCTGACAGGTCAAATAATTTTTTACCTGACCTTCCTGAGGTTCGTTAAGGTATAACTCTAACCATTGTTTGGAAGCAAGCTGCTCTTTTTGAGCATTGGTCAAATGGGTTAAGATAAGATACTTACCCCTAAAAAACGGTTCTTGGCTACGACAGATCGGTGCTTGACTGCTACTATAACGCTCTAATTTTATCTTTACATAGCGAGGATACTCACCTCTAGCCGGTTGTTTTTTGCGTGGTGGAAGCTTCGCATGTAACTTAGCAATTCTTTGTAGTTGCTTACCATAATTTCGTGCCTGCGCAAGGTCTTGACGAGCTAGTTCATAATGCTTTTGCTTGAAACGAATTTGCGCCCGGAGGAGGAAGGCTGAACCTCGATTAGTTTCTTTGCGACTAGCTAGAAATTCATCTAACAACTGTAGAGCCTGAGTTTTATGTTTTAATAAAAATAAGGTTTTCGCATAAAAGTAACGGACTGATTTATAATCCGGCATGCGCTGGTAAAGCTCGGCATACAGGGCTTGCGCTTGAGAATAATCCTTAGTCTTAAGGAATTTTCGAGCAACTTGATATTGATTTTTAAAATCCATACAGGTCCTTTCTTTTTCTTTAAGATTTAGCTCCCTCTTTTGTAAACGTTTTATTGATGTTATAATTATCTTAGAATTAATTACACATGATTTGGTAAGTGAGGTGTTGCCATGAAGTATTTTAAACGTTCATTATGGCTAGTCTTGGCCATCGTCTTTTTCGTCTTGACGGGAGTAGGCTTGATGTTACCTGTCCTACCACAGATTCCCTTCTTTTTAGCCGGAATCTTCTGTTTAGCACAGTTTTCGGAAAAATTTCATCGCTGGCTACAAAGACAGCGACTTTATCAAAAGTTACACCACAGCTATGCTCCCAAGTTCGATGCCTTTTTTCAGAAAGAAAAAATGAAATTTGAAAAGCGTCGTTTTCAAACTTGGTACCATATTATGTGGTTCAATTTACTTTTATTGGTTTATACGACAATTTTCAAGTAAAAATGCTGAGGTGGATATCCTCAGCATTTTTGCTTTACTTACCCATAGCTGCTTTGAGCGCTTGAGCTAAGGCACTTTCTTGTGGTTCGTTATCTTGATTAATCTTTTGCATTAGGCGACGTTCTTCCCGCTTGGTCATCTTCTTTTTACCTTTCTTGCCACCTTTTTCCATTTTTTCTGTGGTACCATCATACTTACACTTGAAGTAGTCTCCATTCTTACCTGTTACAATTAGCATCTTTTTATGACATTGCGGACAACGGTGATTAGAAACCTTAGCTTCCGCCCGACGCCGGTAAGAACATTCCGTATTGGTACAGATTAAAATCTTACCGTCCCTGGTATTCTTTTCCCGCAATTGAGCGCCGCAGTCTGGACACTTCTTTTGAGTTAAGGAGAAATCTTGGTAGTTAGCTTGACTGGACTTGACTTCATTCACTAATAACTTAGTTTCTGAAGTAATTTCCTTAATAAAGGCCTGGCGACTAAACTTGCCATGAGCAATATCTTCTAATTGTTTTTCCCACTTAGCAGTTAATTCTGGTGTTACTAAACTCGGATTAACTAATTTCAATAACTGCTTACCCTTAGGTGTAACCTTGAGCATATTTCCACTGCGTTCCATCAATTCAGACTTAATCAGTTTTTCAATGATTTCCGCCCGCGTCGCCGGAGTACCAAGACCATGTTTTTCCATCTGTGCTAAAAGTGCACCTTCACTTAAAGCAGCAGGTGGTGTCGTAAGTTTTTCTTCAATCCGGAAATTAGGTGTAATTGTCTGCCCTTTCTTAAAAGGCGTTACCTTAGCACTTGGAGTCTCTTCTTCCTTCCAACCAGCTTCTAAGACACGACTTTGGCTGAAAATAAATTTCTCCTCCCCAAAGCTCACCGTCGTTTTTTCTTGCTTAATCCTGTGAGCCTTAGCGAAGATTCCTAAGAAACGCTTGACAATCAAAGTATAAATTTTGTGTTCATCCCCGGATAGTTTGGCATAATTAGGCGTTTGTTCTGTTGGAATCAAGGCGTAGTGGTCTGTCACCTTGGCATTGTTGAAAATCTTCGCTTGGCGAATTTGCGCACCCTCTTTAAGATAGCTTTCGGCTTCAGGAGCTAAGTTTTTCACTGCCCGTAAGCGATCCTTTAATGTCGCCTTAATATCATTAGAAAGGTACTTACTGTCAGTTCGAGGATAAGACACGACTTTGTGAATTTCATAAAGACTTTGAACCAAAGATAAGGTCTTTTTAGCTGAGTAACCATAACGCCGGTTAGCTTCTTGTTGTAATTCCGTTAAATCGTATAAGAGTGGTGCACCTTGTGACTTTTCTTTCCCCTCAACTTTACTTACTTGACCTTGACCTTGTTTGAGTTGGTTAACTACATCTTGGGCTTCTTGCCGGGTTTTGAAGGCAAATTGATTCTTCATTTGCATCTTCGCTGTTTGTCCTTGGGCTAAAAGCGATATTTGGTAGTACTTTTGTGGTTTAAAACTTTCAATCTTTTCTTCTTGCTTGCGTACCATGGCCAAGGTTGGGGTTTGGACCCGACCAGCTGATAAGTTATCTTGATATTTAACCGTTAAAGCACGGGTCACATTTAAACCAACTAACCAATCAGCTTGACTCCGAGCTAAGGCCGATTGGTAGAGATTATCATAATCCCGACCATTTTTGAGGTGGGCAAACCCTTCCTTTACCGCTTTAGTCGTTTGAGAAGAAATCCAAAGTCGCTTAAGGGGCTTTTGTAATTTCACATATTCAAAAATCCATCGCGCCACTAGTTCCCCCTCACGCCCTGCATCCGTAGCAATCACAGCTTCCGTAATATCCTTGCGTTGGGCCAATTTTTTTATCGTATTTAATTGTCCGCGTGAACGTGGTAAAGGTTTAATTCCAAAATATTTTGGGACCATAGGGAGGCTTTCTAAATCCCATTTTTGCCAATTTTTGTTGAGGTCTTCGGGCATTTTTAAAGTTAACAAGTGACCTAAAGCCCAGGTTACAACGACCTTCTTACCTTCATAGTACGTTTTTTTATTTTCATTAGCGCCTAAAATTTTGGCGATATCGCGGGCCACACTGGGCTTTTCCGCTAAAATTAGTTGTTTTCCCATAAATTTATTTCCTCTTTTTCCATGGTACAATTAGCGTGAGGTGATTTTTTGAAAACAGAACTTATTCGGGCTAAACTCGCCCAAAAATCCATTCCTAGCAAGGACCCCGACCTGTTACAAGCGCAACAGAATGCAGCCCAGATTACACGCCTATTCAATAATCAAGTCTACCATGAAAATCGCTATGATTATAGTCTTTTACATGAACTCTTTGGAAAAATTGGTGCTGAGCCTTATATCGAACCCAATTTTAACTGCAGTTTCGGCTTTAACATTTTCCTGGGAAACAATGTCTTTTTTAATCATGATGTAACCATCCTGGACTATGCGCCAGTCACTTTTGGAAATAATATCAACGTAGCACCTAAAACTACCTTTATCACGGTTAACCAGGCTACTGACCCAGCTTTGCGTAAAACTGGCGCCTGCACCGCTGCCCCGATTACCATTGAAGATGGGGTCTGGATTGGTGCCAATGCTATTATCCTCCCCGGGGTTACCATTGGGGAAAATACTATTATTGGGGCCGGAGCTGTGGTAACCATGATATTCCTAAAAATTGCGTTGCGGTTGGTAATCCCGCTCGCATCCAGAGAAAAATCAAAAAATGAAACCATTTAAATTGCATCCCACTTATTTTGGCATTATAATATTCACGAAAATAATTTTAATCGAGGGGATTAATTATGAAAAAAAAGCGGACACTTGCCCAAAAAATTAATATCTTGCGGGCAGCAGTTATGGGCGCCAATGATGGTATTCTCTCTGTAGCTGGAATTGTTGTTGGGGTTGCTGGAGCCTCAACCGATAACTTTGCCATCTTTATTTCTGGGATTGCCGGGATGTTAGCCGGTTCTGTCTCGATGGCGATGGGTGAATACGTTTCGGTCCATGCCCAAAAAGATGCTCAAAAAAAGCTATTATGGAACAAGAAGTGGCTTTGAAAAACAATTACCAACACGAATTTGATTTTATCAAGGAAAAATACTTGGCTCGCGGAATTGCGCCTGAATTAGCTCACAAAGCCACCTACGAAATGATGACCAAAGATCCGGTCCGAACAACTATTCGGGAACGTTTCGGATTTGATGTCCAAAACGTTATCAACCCCTACGATGCCGCCTTTGCTTCCTTAGTCTCTTTCCCAATTGGTTCGATTCTTCCGCTGGCCTCTATCTCACTTTCTAATCCATCTGATCGAGTGCTTATAACCTTTATTGCCGTAATTATCGCTTTAGCTATCACCGGTTACAGCGCCGCCATTTTAAGCAAAGCTAACCGCTGGCGTGGGGTTTTACGAAATGTGATTTCCGGGATTTTAACTATGGTAGTTACTTATACCATTGGGACTTTGATTGGGGGCTAAACAATGTTTAAAAAGAATTTAATTTTAAAGAAACATCCTAAAAAAACTAAGTCCATGGAAGAACGCATGAATACCTTACGTGCCGGCGTTTTAGGCGCTAACGATGGTATTTTAACTGTCGTCGGGGTCCTCTTTTCCGTGGCCGTCGCCACGCCCAACCGCTTTACCATTTTTATTGCCGGCTTGGCTGATTTGATTGCCTGTGCTTTCTCCATGGCTTCTGGCGAGTATGCGTCAGTGTCTACTCAAAGTGATACCGAAAAAGAAGCCGTTGCCTTGGAGCAAAGAAAACTCGACACTAATCCTGAAGAAGAATTAGCCGCCGTTAGTGCCTACTATCAAGAACAAGGGATTAGCCCCGACACCGCCGATGAAATCGCGCGCGACCTCTTAAGTAAAAAGCCCCTGGAAACTGTGGTGGCGGTCAAATATGATTTAACCTTGGGGGAATACATGAACCTTGGGACGCGGCCTTCTCTTCTCTTATCTCTGCTTCACTAGGTGGTATTTTGCCCCTCCTAGCTATGAGCCTCTTTCCCGCCCACCTTATGTGGCAAGCAACTATCGTGGCCGTTTGTATCTCCGTTTCTATTACTGGATTCTTGAGTGCCAAATTAGGGAACGGTTTAGTTAAAATTGCTGTATTTCGGAATTTAATTGTCGGAATTTTAACGATGATTATCCACTATAGTTTAGGTTTGCTCTTATAACAATTAACAGCCAGGACTTCTTGGCTGTTTTCTTTTACCCAAAAAAGCAACAAGCTTTCAAACTTGTTGCTTAATCTTCTTTGGGATAAACGACTTCTTTTAAGTAAAGCCCAGAAGCTGGGGCAGTTTCTCGTGCTTCAGCTCGGTCTTTGACTTCATAGAGCCGCAAAAAATCATGAATTGGACGACTGCCGTTACCAATTTGTAGGAGCGTCCCCACCATAATCCGCACTTGATTATATAAAAAACCATTGCCGTAGAATTCAAAAATCACTTCATCATTTGCTTGATCTTCACGCACCGTAGCCTCGTAAATCGTCCGTACATGGTCATCAGTTTGACTTCCTGAAGCCACAAAACTGGAATAATCGTGCGTACCTTCTACATCAGGCATAGCTTGCTTAATTCGCTCAATATCCAAAGCATACTTATAATGTCCAGTATAATTGCGTTTGAAAGGATTGGTAAAGCGTCCTCGACTTACTCGGTAGAGGTAACGCTTACCATGGGTTGAGAAACGCGAATGGAAGTTCGCATCAACAATCTCACAGTCAATAATTTCAATTTCTAAAGGTAGGATAGCATTTAGTCCTCGCATCATCCCTTGAGCTGGAATGTCATGAGGAAAATCAAAGTGGGCCACTTGCGCCAAAGCATGTACCCCGGCATCCGTCCGCCCCGAACCGTGAATCGTGATGAAATCATCGAACTTACTCATTTTATTAACAGCATTTTCCAAGGTCCCTTGGATCGTTCTTTGATTAGGTTGTCTTTGAAAACCGGCAAAATTTGTACCATCATAGGCCATCGTAATTTTATAACGTTGCATTTTTTCTACATCTTTCTTAAAAATAATAAAGCAACCGTCACTAACAAGAAGAACACTAGCGCTAAGCTATCAGCACATTGCCACTTATTTTGACGGTATTTTGTCCGACCTTGACCACCACGATAACCTCGCGCTTCCATAGCCGTGGCTAAATCTTCAGCACGATTAAAAGCCGAAACAAAAAGGGGGATTAACAGCGGAATTACCGCTTTAACTTGGTCTTTAATCTTGCCTTGACCAAAATTTACTCCTCGTGAACGTTGGGCGTTCATAATCTTTTGGGTTTCATCCAATAAGGTGGGCACGAAACGTAAAGCAATGGATAACATTAAAGCAATTTCATAAACGGGAACCTTTAGGTAAGCCAGAGGCTTCATCAAAGACTCCAATCCATCGGAAATTTCCAGCGGTGAAGTCGTTACAGTCAATAAGGTTGACATGAAAATAATCAAGACAAACCGACAAAAAACATAGATTCCATTGACCAATCCAAAGCTGGTTAAGGATAAAATCCCCCATTGCCAGTAAACATGACCACCACTGGTGAAGAAGATTTGCAAAACAACGGTAAAAATAATCAACCAGAGTAACGGGCGTAAACCTTTAAGGAAAAAGCCTAATTTTATTTGTGACATCATTACTGATAACATTACCACTAAAAATAAGAGGCCATAAGTCCAGACATTGTTAGCTAAAAAAATAATCAAGATGAAATACATACTTAAAATTAATTTAGCTCGCGCATCTAAGCGGTGTACGAAAGAATCGCCACTTAAATAACGTCCTAACAAGAAATTAGACATCTCGGATACCTCCTTGACGATAAAGTTGTGCTAAATCACGCGCTAATTCTAGCTTAGTCAATGGAATTTGCTCAAACTTCAAGCCTCTTTGCATCAACTTGTAGCAAAAGCCGTGGTCTGTGGTAAACCTAAGTGGTGGTCTAAAAGCCACTGGGGATCCGCAAAAATTTCACGTGGTTGCCCTTCTTTAATCAGGTGCCCCCCTCCATAACTAAAACATGGTCCGCATAATTGGCGACATCATTCATATTGTGAGTCACTAAAATCGTCGTTAAGCTCTTTTGATCGTGGAGACGTTTGAATAGTTCCATCATCTCTTGGCGTCCTTGAGGATCAAGGCCGGCCGTTGGTTCATCTAAAACTAAAACTTGTGGCTCCATCGCCAAAATTCCAGCAATCGCCACGCGTCGCATTTGTCCGCCAGAAAGTTCAAATGGTGACTTTCCCCAGAGTTCCTCTGGTAGATTGACATCTTGAGCAACCCGTTTCGCAATTGCCAATGCTTCTGCCTCACTTCTACCAAAGTTTTTGGGAGCAAAAGCAATGTCTTTAAGAACGGTTTCTTCAAAAAGTTGAGCTTCTGGAAATTGAAAAACAAATCCCACCTGGCGTCTTAAACTATTCAATTCCTTATTTTTGGTTTCTGGTGTGATGTGATAACCGTTAACCTCTAAACTTCCCTCGGTAGCTTTAAAAGCCCGTTGAGGTGTTGAAGTAAGGTTGACTTTCCACTCCCCGTATGACCAATAATTGCGGTATAAGAGTGATCATTAATCGTGGTCGAAACGCCACTCAAGGCTCTTTGTTCCATGGGGGTATTGGCTTGATAGGCATAGCCTAGTTCTTGGAAAGTAATTGCCATAACCAGTCCACCATCCCTTCTTCATCTAGATATTGACTTGGGGTTGCTAGTCCTTCTGCTTTTAAAGCCTGTTTAAGCTGCTCTGAATAGGGTAAACCCAACCCCATGGCTTCTAACTCTTGGGCATGTTGGAAAACTTCCGTAGGCTGACCATCCAATGTAATCACCCCATCATTCAACACGATAATCCGATCCGCTAAAGCCGCTTCATCAATATCATGGGTAATTGAAATTACTGTGAAGCCTTCTTCGTGGTTAAGCTGCTGCATCATTTGAACAATTTCCCGTCGACCTTTAGGATCGAGCATACTAGTAGCTTCATCAAAAATAATAATTTTCGGCCGCAAAGCAAGCACTCCCGCAATAGCTACCCGTTGCTTTTGCCCTCCAGAAAGGTGTTCAGGTTGCTTTTTAGCGAAGGCTGACATATTAACCGCTTCAAGGGCATCAGTTACCCGCTTAACCATTTCGGAATGCTCGGTACCTTGGTTTTCTAAACCAAAAGCCACATCACCTTCAACATCAGCGCCGACAAACTGGTTATCTGGATTTTGGAAGACAATTCCGATATTAGCACGCACGTCCCAAACGGTTTCTTCATTTAAAACTAAATCGGCAACTTCAATTTGGCCTTGGTCAGCCACCAAAAGACCATCTAAGAGTTTAGTCAGGGTGCTTTTCCCACTCCCATTATGACCAATTAAAGCCACCCATTGACCCGCTTCAATCGTTAAATTTAAATTATCTAAGGTTGGTTTACTTTGTTCTTCATCGTAGCGATAAGTAAGATTTTTAATTTTAATAACTTCACTCATTGCTTATCCCTCACTTGATGTTATTTATATTGTTATTGTTAAAAGCAACACTAATTAAATTATAACACACAAAAGCGGTTAAGACGAAAATCTCAACCGCTTATCTATTTAACCCGATAGAGCATTTTACTCCAAATAAAAAATCACTTTTCATAATGAAGGTTTCACCTAACGGCTACTTAGGACTAGACTTGGATTTTACCCCATCATCGTAACGCCCAGTTATCATTATGAAAGTGACAAAATAATCTTAAAATTTATTAGTATTAAACTAATTCAAGAACAGCCATCTTAGCTGCGTCACCACGACGTTGTTCCATCTTTAAGATACGAGTGTAACCACCATTGCGTTCAGCGTAACGAGGTGCTACATCGTCAAATAACTTTTGCAAAGCAGTTTGAACAACAACCTTGTCTTCAGTTTCTTTAACGTCAGCAACAACGTCCATTACAAAAGCTGCTGCGCGACGACGAGAAGCTAAATCACCCTTCTTGCCTAAAGTGATCATCTTTTCAGCAAATTTGCGAACTTCTTTAGCGCGTGTTTCAGTTGTAACGATTTTGCCGTTAACAAGTAAGTCAGTAGTCAAGTTCCGTAACATTGCTTTACGGTGTGCACTTGTGCGACCTAATTTACGGTATGCCATGAAATATTTCCCTCCCTTAATTCTTAGTCATCATGACGTAAGGATAATTCTAAATCAGCTAACTTAGCCTTAACTTCTTCTAATGACTTGCGACCCAAGTTACGGACCTTCATCATATCAGCTTCAGACTTGTTAGTTAATTCTTGAACTGTATTGATTCCTGCACGCTTCAAACAGTTGTATGAACGAACAGATAAATCAAGTTCCTCAATTGTCATTTCGAGCATCTTTTCTTTGTGTGATTCTTCTTTTTCCACCATAATTTCAACATTCTTGGCTTCATCAGTTAAATCAACAAATAAAGTTAAGTGCTCTGTTAAAATTTTTGCAGACAAGCTAATTGCTTCACTTGGAGTGATTGAACCGTTAGTCCAAACATCTAACGTTAACTTGTCGTAATCATTTTTTTGACCAACACGTGTTTTTTCTACTTGGTAGTTGACACGTTCGATCGGGGTATAAATAGAGTCAATTGCCAAGACACCGATAGGCATATCGTCGTTCTTAGCTTTGTTTTCATTTGCAGAAACATAGCCACGACCTTTGTCCGCAGTCATCCGCACGTGGAGTGAGTGACCTTCAGCAACCGTTGCAATATATAAATCATCATTTAACACTTCAACGTCGCTAGGTCCTTTAATATCACCGGCTGTTACTTCTAACGGACCGACAACATCAATTTCCAGTGTTTGGCTTTCTTCTGAGTCCATCTTCAATGCCACTTTTTTCAAGTTCAAAATAATTGTGGTTACGTCTTCTAACACACCTTCAACAGTGGAAAATTCGTGTAACACACCATCAATTTGAATATCAGTGATGGCAGCACCTGGTAAAGAAGATAACAAAGTACGACGTAACGAGTTACCTAAAGTTGTACCATAACCACGTTCAAGTGGTTCGATAACGAACTTACCGTAGTTTGTTTCTTCTTTGATTTTGTGAATTTTTGGCTTTTCAAATTCGATCATTCTTATCTTTACCCCTTTCAAAACGTAACGTGTAATCTGGTGCAAACATTATGAGTTGCCCTCAAAATGAAAACTACTCCAAATTAAACACGACGGCGCTTTGGAGGACGGCATCCATTGTGAGGAACTGGTGTAACATCCTTAATAGATGTAACTTCAAGACCAGTTGTTTGAAGCGCACGAATTGCGGCTTCACGACCGGAACCTGGGCCTTTAACGGCAACTTCAACGTTCTTCATACCATGGTCCATTGCAGCTTTGGCAGCAGCTTCTGAAGCCATTTGAGCAGCAAATGGAGTAGACTTACGAGAACCCTTGAAACCTAACGCACCAGCTGATGACCATGCTACGGCGTTACCGTGAACATCAGTAATCATAACTAATGTGTTGTTAAAAGTTGAGTGAATGTGTGCCACGCCGGTTTCAATATTTTTTTTCACACGACGCTTACGTGATTTTTTAACAGCCATGAACTAGCTATACCTCCTTTATAGTATTAATTATTTCTTCTTACCGGCAATTGAAATTGCTGGGCCTTTACGTGTCCGTGCGTTGTTCTTAGTGTTTTGACCGCGAACTGGTAAATGACGACGGTGACGTAGACCGCGGTAAGAACCGATTTCTGAAAGACGCTTGATGTTTAAGGAAACTTCACGACGTAAGTCACCTTCAACCTTAATCTTATCCACAGCAGCACGGATAGCATCTTCTTGATCTGCTGTTAAGTCGCGAACGCGAACATCTTCTGAAACTTCGGCTTCAGCTAAAACCTTCTTAGCTGTTGTGTTACCGATTCCGTAAATATAAGTTAAGCCGATTACGATACGCTTGTTACGTGGTAAATCGACACCTGCGATACGAGCCATTACAATTACACCTCCTGTTTAATTATTATCCTTGACGTTGTTTGTGCTTTGGGTTAGCGCAGATAACCATAACGCGACCTTTACGCTTGATTACTTTGCAGTGTTCGCACATTGGTTTAACTGATGGTCTTACTTTCATGAATTATACCTCCTATATAGTGTCGAAAGTACAATCTATTTAAAGCGATAGGTAATGCGACCCTTAGTCAAATCGTAAGGGGACATTTCAACTGTAACCTTGTCCCCTGGTAAAATCCGAATGTAGTGCATCCGAATCTTACCGGAAACATGGGCTAAGATTTCATGCCCGTTTTCGAGTTCAACCTTGAACATCGCATTGGGTAACGTTTCTTTGATCGTACCCTCAATTTCAATCACATCATCTTTCGCCACGCAAAAGTACCTCCTTAAAATTGGTTTTAAAACTTTACACGAAAATTGTGAGAAGCTTTGTTGGAGTCCCACCTTTTTCCGCAAGCCAGTTTACTCTCTTCTCAAGAGCAAACTGAGCCTATTGAAAAGATAAACCTGATTTATCATATCATAGCCCCCACCATAGTGCAAGAAAAAAATCTAAAATTTCACTAATTTTTTTATGAGAAAATATTTTCACTAATTTCTTAATCTCCTGTTCTCTAATTAGGGATTATTTTATTACCTTTTACTTCCGATTTTTATGGTACAATTCTTTACTAGTAACAGAGTTTTCATCCATTTTGTTAGAAAGATTGAGGACATGTATTAATGAAATTAAAAGACATTGAATATTTTTACCAATTATCACAACTCAACTCCTTCACCCGTGCGGCCAAATATTTTGGCGTCAGTCAGCCCACTATTTCTTATGCTATCAAACGGCTCGAGGATAAACTTGAATGTGATTTAATCGTCAAAGATCCATCCCATCGAAGTGTAGCTCTCACACGCCAAGGAGAAATTTTTGCCGCTCAAGCTGAAGAAATTATCAACTTGGTTTCTAATTCTGTTAATAAGGTCAAAGAGTCCCTACATCCTGATATCACCATTGGCTTTCCCCCAATGATTTCAAACTATATCTTCCAAACTTTATCTGGTCGAGATTACGACCTCGAACAACTTTCGACGTATAAATTTGTCCGAGGAGGTTCTAACGATCTTTTGGTTGGCTTAGAAGAAGGTAAATTTGATTTAAGTGTATTGGGCTCACTTGAGCCAATTCAAAATCCTCACCTCGAAATTACCCCTCTATTTACCAAGGAATTTTATATTGTGGTATCCAAAAAGCATCCCCTTGCCTTGCACCGACAAATTGCTTTTCGCGATGCCTTAAAGGAAAAATTCGTCCTCTTAGATTCACATAATGTCCACTTGACAGCCTTCAACCGCCTAAATCATCTTTACCGCGATCAAGTTAAACCTGCGTTAATGCTCGATGACTTAGCTGCTATCAAACAAATCGTTAAGCAGAATAAAGGTATTTCTTTCTTATCTGGACTAGCCCTTTCTAAAGCCGATGAAAAAGATTTAGTCAAACTCCCCTTAGTTAATAACGAAAAAATGACTTTTTATATCAGCTATGCTTATCCTAAAAACCTTTCTTTGCCCAAAGAACTAGACAGTTTTATCAAACTCATCAAACGTGTTAAATAGCTACGAAAAAGTCGACAAAGCATAACTTTGTCGACTTTTTTTCGTGGTTTTATTATTATTCTTTACTTACTGGTTAGTGGAAGAAAGGAATTAAGATTCCTCCAAGGATTAAGATAATCGCCCCACCTAAACGGTTAGCCATTTGCGCAAAGGCAATCATTTCCATCCGGTCAGCAGCAGATAAGACCGCAATGTTACCAGTTCCACCCATAGAGTTGTTAATCATCCCGGCACCAATCGCAGTTTCTACTGGGTATAACCCTAAAAGTTTCCCAATGATAGCTGCACTCAACCCCATAACTACAACTGAAGTTAAGCTCAGCACAATAAATTGCCAAGTCATCGCACTAGCTAATGATGATAAGTCAATCATAGCCAAACCAATTCCTGCTAAGACAGCGTGAGTTAAATTTGTCATGACAACTTGATTGAACATTACTACTGATTGTTCAAGTTCCTTAGGAACAATGTTAGTCGCTTTTAAAATAAAGACCAAGATAATCATGAACGCGTAGCCGTGAACCTTTGGTACAAAAGCATTCAAAATCGTTCCGATTAAGAACAACATGAAGGCAAACATTAGTCCCACACCAATCCGACTAGCATCTAATTGAACTTTTTCCTTTTTTAATTGTGAAGGATCTACAGGAATTAAAACCCCGTGGCCATTATACTTAGTATTGGCAAAAGCCTTTGAAATAAAGACTGCCCCAATAATTGCTAAAATATTTCCCAAAGTTGTGGCAGGAGCAAGTGTGGAAAGAATTACTCCTTGGTTAGCATGTAAACCAGCCGCATAAATCTTTGATAGTGGCACAATTCCAGCCCCCATCCCACCAGCCATTTGCGCAAATGAGATATACATAATTGAGTGGCTAAAACCTTGGCCTAATAAGGCTCCAACACCACCTACTGCTAGTGCACCAATCACCATGGAAATTAATGCCACCGGAATGAACTTTGCTGAGGCTTTCACTAACAAGTCACGGTTCATACCTAAAATTGCTCCACAGATTAGAGCAGCGATATAAAAATCAAGAAAACCCCAATCACTCATGAAAGTATTGGTAGCACTAATTAAATCCTTAGGAATCCATCCTAAAGCCGAAACTACAGCCCCCGCCAACAAGGTAAAGACTGAGCCACCACCTAAATAGGATTTAAAAATCGGCAAAATTTCACCAAGATAATAAAATAAGTGCCCTAATACAATTAACATAAAAGTAATTCCCAACATGTTTGCTGGTAATTTTCCCATTGCAATTGTAATTGCCAAAATAATTACCAAACCAGCATAAAGTGGCAAACTTACACCGGAAATTTTAATTTCATTTAACTTCTTCATTCTCTAATATGCCTCCGAACTCAAAAATTATTTATATTCTGGAGTCCATGTAAGGTCGCGTACGGCCTTAGTCATATCAGTTTCTTTTGTTTGTGCTAAACCTTGCTTTTGTGCTTCCTTAGCCACAGCTTCGGCAACCTTAAAGGAAACTTCGTTAATGGCACTAAATGGAGGTAAGACAGGTGCTCCCGGTTGGGTTACATCAACAAAACCACCCAATGAGCGCGCTGCTTGCCCCATCATTTCATCAGTTAATAACTTAGCTTCAGAAGCTAACATTCCCAAACCTAAACCTGGGTAAACTAAAGCGTTGTTAGCTTGACCAATGTAGTAAGTTGTTCCTTCATATTCAACTGGAGCTGATGGAACACCCGTTGCAACAAAGGCTTTACCCTTAGACCATTCGATTACTTGTGCAGCAGTTGCTTCAAGTTTACGCGTTGGGTTAGAAATAGGGAAAATCACTGGACGTTCTGTGTTAGCACACATTGCTTCGACAACTTCCTGAGTGAAGGCACCGGCATTAGTTGAAGTCCCAACTAAGATAGTTGCCTTAGTAGCTTTAATAATGTCAGCTAAGTTTGTCATATCACCAGCATTAGCAAAGTCCGCGCGCTTCTTAGCAAATGGTTTTTGGGCTGGAGTTAAATCATCCATGTCATCAAATAAGAGACCTTGCTTATCAACCATGAAGAAACGACTGTAGGCTTCTTCTTCAGTTAAACCGTTAATAACCATCTCTTGGTGAACACGACCAGCAATCCCAGCACCAGCCGAACCACCACCATAGCAGAGGTAAATTTGGTCAGTTAACTTTTCTTTCTTAATATCTAAAGCACCAAAAACTCCACCTAAAACAATCATTCCAGTACCTTGGATATCGTCGTTGAAAGTTGCAATATCATTCTTGTAACGATTTAAAATATCAGCAGCAGTTTCACGGCCGAAGTCTTCCCAGTGTAAGTACAATTTAGGGAAGAGATTTTCGGCAATGTTAACAAACTTGTCAATGAATTCAAAGTATTTTTCATCGTTTACACGAGCATGACGGTTACCTAAATAGTTAGGGTTGTCTAATAATTCTTGACGATTAGTACCGTTATCGATAACCAATGGTAAGACATTTTCTGGGTTAATACCGGCAGCACCAGTATAAATCATTAACTTACCTACTGCGATGTCAACCCCTTGAACACCCCAGTCACCGATTCCTAAAATACCTTCGGCGTCAGTAACAACAATCAAACGAATTTCACGGTCACCCGCTGCATTCTTCAAAGTTTCTTCGATATTTTCAGGGTGGTTAACATCTAAGTAAGCAGCGTATTGTGGATCAACAAATAAGTCACTATATTGTTCAATGGTTTCAGCAATCACTGGATCATAGACAATAGGATTGAATTCTTCCAAGTGTTGGCTAAATAAGTAGTAGAACAGAGTACGATTTGTATTGAAAATTTCCATTAAGAAGTGACGCTTTTCAAGGTCAGATGGCTTCTTAGAAAAGTGTTCGTAAGCTTGCTTAGCTTGTTCCTGAATTGTTTGGATGTAAGGAGGTAAAATCCCAACTAATCCTAATTCTTGACGTTCTTCCATTGTAAAGGCAGTACCTTTATTCTTGAATGGATCGTTTAAAACTTCATGTGCACGCATTGTTGCACCTCCATTATTTTTTTTAAATCTAACACCGCAAAATTGCTTGTTGACAATCGCTATTATAGTAAGCACTTTTCGTTATAGTCAAATTCTACCTTTAGCATAAATCGTGTTTATAACAATACGCAAAAAAAATCTGCCCAAAAGCAGATTTTAAATATCTTATAAATTATCCAAGACATCCTTTACGTCAGCAAAAACTTTGTCGATATCTTGATTACCGTCAACTTGGTGTAAGAGATTCTTTGCTTCGTAGAAGTCAAGTAACGGAGTATTCATCTTGATGTTAACTTCTAAGCGGTTCTTAACTGTTTCTGGCTTATCATCTTCACGTTGGTAGAATTCATGTTCACCACAACGGTCACAGGTGCCTTCAACCTTAGTTGGATTGAAAACCTTGTGGTAAGTAGCACCGCAGTTCCGGCAGATGTAACGCCCCGTTAAACGTTCCATCAAAGATTCTGGATCAACGTGAATGTTGATTACCCCGTTTAACTCGCGGCCTAATTCCTTACCAATTTCTTCCAAAGCTTCAGCTTGAGCCATGTTTCGTGGAAAACCATCCAACAAGAAACCTTCCTTAGTGTCTTCTTGGGCTAAACGTTCCTTAACGATACCATTCGTAACTTCGTCAGGTACTAATTCACCCTTATCAATGTACTTCTTGGCTTCCAATCCCATTGGTGTTTCATTCTTCATTGCTGCGCGGAAAATATCCCCCGTTGAGATGTGAGGAATCTTGTAAGCATCAACAATTCTTTCGGCTTGAGTACCTTTACCAGCCCCAGGAAGTCCCATTAACATTAAATTCATTGCCATTATAAAATCTCCTTTGATTAAATCATCATACGTTTTATTATACCATAAAAAATGGCAAACAAAAAGCAGGCCTAAGCCTGCTTCTTATTTGTTGCTATCTAAATCAGCCGGACGATTGCCCCGAATAAATCCAACATATTCTTGTTTCATGGTCATACCTTCTAATTGGCGCATTGATTCAAGGGTTACCCCAATCACAATTAAAAGACTTGTCCCACCTAAACCGATAGATTCGTCTAAACCAAAGTAAGCAGAGGCAATTAATGGAATCAATGAAACTAACCCCAAGAAAAGTGCCCCCACGGTTGACAACCGCATTAATAAGCGGGAAACGTAACGTTGTGTTTCCAATCCAGGCCATACAGATGGAATGTATGAGCCTTGCTTTTGTAAGTTTTCTGCCATTTTTTCAGGGTTTACTTGAACAAAAGCATAGAAGAAAGTAAACAAGACAATCAATACTGTGTATAAGGTCATACCTGCTCCTGTGGTGGTGGAGAAGATATTCGTCATCACCTTATACCAAGTATCGGTTGAATGATTTTCTGCAAAAGCCACCAAAATCGTTTGTGGTAATGCAATGAATGAACTGGCAAAGATAACCGGAATAACCCCCGCTACGTTGACACGTAATGGTAAATAAGAGTTATCAGTGGCCCCTGCCATACGTCGCGTGTAACGAATTGGCACCCTGTAAGTAGCTTGTTGGACATAAGTCACAAAAGTAACGATAATTAAAATCGCCACCACTAATAACACTACAAACAAAATTGGTTGCCATAAATCAGCTTTTTCAACTCCGCTAAACTGATCTAAATAAACCTGTTGAATTCCAGTTGGGACGCGGGCAATGATACCGGCCATGATAATCATAGAAATCCCGTTACCAAACCCACGATCAGTAATCATATCCCCCAACCAAGTGGTGAACATGGTTCCACCTGTCAGGATAATTCCGATAGTAACATATGTTTTTACACCAGGATCAGTCACCAGGTTCAAACTCGAAAGATAGTTGAACCCAGCCGTAATCCCAATTGATTGTATAAACGCAAGCACAATCGTCAAGTATCTTGTCACTTGATTTAGCTTCCGTCGACCTACTTCCCCCTGTTTACTCCATTCAACAAAGCGAGGAACTATATCCATTTGTAATAATTGCACAATAATTTGCGCAGTAATGTATGGGGAAACCCCCATAGCCAAGATGGAATAGTTCGTCAAGCCGCCCCCACTAAAAGTGTTCAAGATACTAATTAACCCTGAAGATGCAACGCTGGACAGAGCCTTTGCGTTGATCCCAGGGACAGTGATATATGTGCCTAAGCGAAATACAATCAAGACGCCTAAGGTAAATAAGATCTTTTTACGAATCTCTTTTACAGCTAAAGCGTTCTTCATTGTCTTAAGCATTAGATCACCTCAGCTTGACCGCCTTTAGCTTCGATAGCAGCTTTAGCAGATGCACTAAACTTGTTAGCCTTAACAACTAACTTCTTGCTTAATTCACCATTGCCTAAAACTTTGATACCATCTTTTTGGTCCTTAACGATACCAGCTTCAAATAACAATTCTGGTGTTACTTCTGCACCGTCTTCGAACTTGTTTAAAGTTTCTAAGTTAACAATTGCGTAGTCCTTACGGTTAATGTTCTTGAAACCACGTTTAGGCATACGACGGAACAATGGCATTTGTCCCCCTTCAAAACCTACACGTACTTTAGAACGAGCTTTTTGACCTTTTTGACCACGACCTGCTGTCTTACCGTTACCGGATGAAGTACCACGACCAACACGGTTGCGTACTTGACGTGAGCCTTCTGCAGGTTGTAATTCATGTAATTTCATTAGGGTTGGCACCTCCTTATTAACTAAATGCTTGACTATTTAGCCAATTCAACGTCCACTAAGTGATTGATTTTGCGAATTGCACCGCGCATAGCTGCATTGTCAGGAACAACAACAGAGCTGTTAATACGGCCAAGGCCTAAACCTTTAACAATTTCGCGTTGGTTTTGAGGACGTCCAATGACAGAACGAACTAAAGTAACTTTTAAGTTAGCCATGTATTTGTCCTCCTTAATCTGCTAAGTGTTGAACAGAAACGCCACGTAAAGCAGCAACTTCTTCAACACTCTTCATGTTTACTAAACCATCAATTGTAGCACGAACAACGTTGATTGGTGTGTTAGAACCTAATGATTTACTTGTAACATCACTAACACCGGCAAGTTCCATAACGGCACGAACCGCACCACCAGCAGCAACCCCAGAACCGGCGATGGCTGGCTTCAACATAATACGACTACCACTGTATTGACCGACAACTTCGTGAGGAAGTGTAGTTCCAACCATAGGAACTTCGATTAAATTCTTACGAGCAGCTTCAACAGCCTTACGGATAGCTTCTGGAACTTCTTGAGCTTTACCAGTACCGAAACCTACGTGGCCATTGTGGTCACCGACGATAACTAAAGCAGCAAAGCGAAGACGACGTCCACCTTTAACAACTTTAGTAACACGGTTAATCGCAACAACGCGATCTTCTAATTCTAATTGAGCTGGATCAATAAAAGTCATTATCGTTATTTCCTCCTTTTCCTAAAAGTTTAAGCCATTTTCGCGTGCAGCTTCAGCTAAAGCTTTCACACGACCATGGTATAGGTATCCGCCACGGTCAAATACAACATCTGTGATACCTTTTTCAGCAGCACGTTTAGCAACAACACTACCTACTGAAGCAGCTTGTTCAGTCTTAGTATTACCACTAACTTCGCTGTCTAAAGTAGAGGCACTAACTAGCGTCACACCCGCTACGTCATCAATAACTTGAGCGTAGATGTTTTTGTTTGAACGGTAAACATTTAAGCGTGGGCACTCAGAAGTACCAGAGATTTTACCACGAACACGTGCGTGACGACGTTGACGTGTCTTGTTTTTGTCTGGTTTTGAAATCACTATTTTCACCTCTTAGATTTGATTAACAGTTAAAACTGTTTATTACTTACCAGTCTTACCTTCCTTACGACGTACATATTCACCAACGTAGCGAATACCTTTACCCTTGTAAGGTTCTGGTGCACGAGTAGCACGAATGCGGGCTGCCACATCACCAACTACTTCTTTGTTAATCCCAGATACGATTACGGAAGTTGCAGATGGAGCTTCAAAAGTAACTCCTTCTTCCTTTTCGAATTCAACTGGGTGAGAGTAACCAACATTAAGAACTAATGTTGTACCCTTCATTTGAGCACGGTAACCAACCCCACGCAATTCAAGTTCCTTCTTGAAACCTTCAGAAACACCTTCAACCATGTTGGCGAAGTTTGCACGAGTAGTTCCGTGTAAAGCTTTTGTCTTGCTATCATCTGATGAACGTGTGAATGTTACCACGTTACCTTCGATGTTGATAGCAATTTCTTTTGCAAATTCACGAGTTAATTCACCCTTAGGACCTTTAACAGTCACCACGTTGCCGTCTTGCTTAACTTCAACGTTTGCTGGTAAATCAACTTCTTTAAAACCGATACGACTCACTAGTAGGCACCTCCTTACTTGTCTTTATTTATTACCAAACGTAAGCGATAACTTCGCCACCGATTTTCTTGGCGCGAGCTTCTTTGTCTGTGATAACACCTTCAGATGTTGATAAGATAGCGATACCTAAGCCGTTTAAAACCTTAGGAACAGCATCTGCTTTAACGTATTTACGTAAACCAGGCTTTGAGATACGACGAAGACCTGTGATTACACGTTCTTTATCTGTACTGTATTTCAAGAATACACGGATAACGCCTTGTTTGTCATCTTCGATGTATTCCACATCGCGAACGAAACCTTCACGTTTGAGGATTTCGGCGATGTCACGCTTGATTTTTGAAGCAGGAATTTCAACAGATTCGTGCTTAACCATGTTAGCATTCCGAATACGAGTTAAAAAGTCTGCGATTGGATCAGTCATGACCATGTTTTGTTTGCCTCCTTTATCTTGTTGTTACTGGTTTACCAGCTAGCCTTCTTCATACCAGGGATTTGACCTTGTGTGCAAGATCGCGCAGGCAAACACGGCATAACTTGAATTTACGATATACAGAGTGTGGACGGCCGCAACGTTCGCAACGAGTGTATTCTTGAGTTGAGAACTTAGCCGGACGCTTGTTTTTAGCGATCATTGATTTTTTAGCCAATGTTTTAAGCCTCCTTATTTAGCGAATGGCATACCAAGTTGAGTTAATAATTCGCGAGATTCTTCGTCAGTGTTAGCTGTTGTAACGATAACGATGTCCAAACCACGAACCTTGTTAACGTCATCAAAGTCGATTTCTGGGAAGATTAATTGTTCACGTACACCTAATGTGTAGTTCCCACGACCATCAAAAGCACGCTTACTTACACCGTGGAAGTCACGGACACGTGGCAATGAAACAGAAACTAACTTGTCTAAGAAGTCGTACATACGTTGGCCACGTAAAGTAACTTTGGCACCAATTGCCATACCTTCACGTAAACGGAAACCAGCGATAGATTTCTTAGCACGTGTGATAACTGGCTTTTGACCAGAAATCAAAGTTAATTCTGCAACTGCTTCGTCTAAGTTTTTAGCATTGCTTACAGCATCACCAACACCCATGTTAAGCACGATCTTTTCAACCTTAGGTGCTTGCATGATTGATGAGTAGTTGAATTTTTCCATCATTGATGGAACGATTTCGTTAGTGTATTTTTCCTTTAAACGGTTAACCATGAAGAAAGTATCCTCCTTTCTGCTCGATATTAAAGAGTTTCACCAGTCTTTTTAGAAACTCGAACTTTCTTACCATCTTCTACCTTGAAGCCAACACGTGTTGCTTCGTTGTTAGAAGGATCGATGAGCATAACGTTAGAAACGTGGATTGGTGCTTCAACTTCAACAATCCCACCATTTGGGTTTGCGTTAGTTGGCTTTTGGTGTTTCTTAACGATGTTAACGCCCTTAACAATCACGCGGTCCTTAGCAGGGAAAACCTTTTCGATAACGCCTTCCTTACCCTTATCTTTACCGGCAATTACTTTAACTTTGTCATTTTTCTTGACGAACATTTTTCTTGTGCACCTCCTTGTTAGATAGATGGAATATTATAACACTTCAGGTGCCAAGGAAACGATCTTCATGAAGTTTCCGTCACGTAATTCACGTGCAACTGGCCCGAAGATACGAGTACCCTTAGGTGATTTGTCTTCACCAATGATAACTGCCGCATTTTCATCAAACTTGATGTATGAGCCATCTGCACGGTGTGCACCAGTCTTAGTACGAACAACAACGGCCTTAACGACGTCACCTTTTTTGACAACGCCACCTGGTGTTGCTTGTTTAACAGTAGCAACGATGATGTCACCGATATTAGCTGTCTTGACACGGGAACCACCCAAAATCTTAATAACTAAGATTTCGCGGGCACCAGAGTTATCAGCGACTTTCAAACGACTTTCTTGTTGGATCACTTTGTGTGTCCTCCTTTCGTTATTAGATTAGAATACGAATCAACTGCGATATATCTTATTTATCAAAGAAAATTAGATAATAACTGCTTCTTCAACGATTTCTAATAAACGGAAACGTTTTGTAGCTGATAATGGACGAGTTTCCATAATTTTCACGATGTCACCAGTCTTAGCTTGGTTGTTTTCATCATGAGCTTTGAACTTCTTTGAGTACTTAACACGCTTGCCGTAAACTTTGTGGTTTACATAAGTTTCAACAACAACTGTGATAGTTTTATCCATTTTGTCAGAAACGACACGTCCTTGGTAGACTTTGCGTTGGTTACGACCTTCACTCATCAGTGGTTAGCCTCCTTTTCGTATTCTTATTTGTTTAATTCTGCTTGGCGCAACGCTGTTTTGATGCGTGCGATATTCTTACGTACTTTGTTTAAGCGTGCGGTATTTTCTAATTGACCGGTAGCTAATTGGAAGCGTAAGTTGAATAATTCTTCTTTGTATTGCTTTTCTTTTTCAAGCATTTCAGCAGTGGTTAATTCATTAATTTCTTTAGCCTTCATTTGATTCGCCACCTACTTCCTCACGTATTACAAACTTAGTCTTAACTGGGAGCTTGTGAGAAGCAAGACGTAAAGCTTCACGTGCGACTTCTTCGGATACACCGTCGATTTCGAACATAACTTTACCACGCTTAACTGGAGCTACCCAACCTTCAGGAGCACCTTTACCGGAACCCATCCGAACACCAATAGCCTTAGCAGTGTAAGACTTGTGAGGGAAAATCTTAATCCAAACTTTCCCACCACGCTTCATGTAACGAGTCATAGCAATACGGGCTGCTTCGATTTGACGGTTTGTAATCCAGTGTGAATCTAACGCTTGGATACCGTATTTACCGAAAGTGACTTCCTTGCCACCCTTAGCTTCACCACGCATCTTACCGCGGAATTCACGACGGTGCTTTGTACGTTTTGGTACTAACATAGGTACATTTCCCTCCTTTTACTTTTCTTTCTTTGTAGGTAAAACTTCACCACGGTAAATCCAGACTTTAACACCTAACTTACCGTATGTGGTTGCAGCTTCAACCCATGCGTAATCGATATCTGCGCGTAATGTGTGCAATGGCACAGTACCTTCTGAGAAACGTTCAACACGTGACATATCTGCCCCATTCAAACGACCAGCAACTTGTACCTTGATACCTTTTGCACCGGCACGCATTGTCCGTTGGATAGCTTGCTTCATGGCACGACGGAAAGCGATACGATTTTCCAATTGTTGAGCAATGCTTTCACCAACTAATTTTGCTTCTAAATCAGGTTTCTTGATTTCCACAATGTTAATGTGAACTCGCTTACCTGTTAAGTTATTTAATTCTTTACGAAGTTTTTCTACTTCAGAACCGCCTTTACCGATAACCATACCAGGTTTTGCAGTATGGATAGAAATGTTAACACGCTTTGCAGCACGTTCAATTTCTACGGTAGAGACAGAAGCGTCGGCTAATTTTGTTTCAATGTAACTACGAATGCTTAAGTCTTCGTGTAAGTTACCGGCAAATTCTTGGTTGTTTGCAAACCATTTTGAATCCCAGTCACGAATAACTCCGACACGTAATCCAGTTGGATTTACTTTTTGACCCACGCGTTATCCCTCCTTATTTTACAGATACGACTACAGTGATGTGACTTGTACGCTTGTTAATTGGGGAAGCAGAACCCTTTGCACGAGGACGGAAACGTTTCATAGTTGGTCCTTCGTTAACAAAAGCTTCGCTAACGTATAAGTCTTCAACATCTAAGTCAAAATTGTTTTCTGCGTTAGCAACGGCAGACTTTAATACTTTTTCGATGAGACGAGCACCTGAACGTGGTGTAAACTTCAAAATGCCCATTGCATCGGCAACTTTCTTACCACGAATAAGATCGATCACAAGACGTGCTTTACGTGCAGGGATTCGAACTGTCTTAGCAGTTGCCTTTGCTGATGTAACTTGTTCAGCCATTTAAATATCCTCCCTATCTTATTTTCTTACGCCTGTCTTCTTATCGTCAGCTGCGTGACCGTGGAAAGTACGAGTTGGTGCGAATTCACCTAACTTGTGACCTACCATGTCTTCTTGAATGTAAACTGGGACATGCTTGCGACCATCGTAAACAGCAATTGTGTAGCCAATAAAGCTAGGGAAAATTGTGGAACGACGTGACCATGTTTTGATTACAGACTTCTTTTCTTGATCAGCTTGTGCTTCGACCTTTTTCATCAAGTGTGCGTCGACAAAAGGTCCTTTTTTCAAACTACGACTCAAGTGTGTATCCTCCTTCCAGATAACAGGTTAATCGCCTAAGCGACTAAGCGATTATTTTTTCTTCCGTCTACGGATGATGAATTTGTTTGATTTTGCCTTCTTAGAGCGAGTCTTAAGACCAGTAGTCTTCTTACCCCATGGTGACATTGGAGATGGACGACCAACAGGTGCCTTACCTTCCCCACCACCGTGTGGGTGATCGTTAGGGTTCATTACAGAACCACGTGATTGAGGACGCTTGCCCATCCAACGTGAACGACCGGCTTTACCAATGTTAATTAATCCGTGTTGTTCGTTACCAACAGCACCGATTGTTGCACGACATGTAACTAAAATCATGCGAGTTTCACCAGAAGCCAAACGTACGATTGCGTACTTGCCTTCCTTACCAAGTAATTGAGCTGAAGTACCAGCTGAACGAACTAATTGTCCACCCTTACCTGGCTTTAATTCGATGTTGTGGATAACTGTACCATCAGGAATATCAGCTAAGGCCATTGCGTTACCAACTTTGATGTCGGCACCTTTACCTGATTGGATTTGTTGACCTACTTCAAGGCCTTTTGGTGCAAGGATGTATGACTTAACACCATCAGCGTAAACAACTAAAGCGATGTTAGCTGAACGGTTTGGATCATATTCGATTGCTTTAACAGTTGCAGGAACGTCATCTTTAATACGCTTGAAGTCAATCAAACGGTATTGACGCTTGTGTCCACCACCACGGTGGCGAACAGTCTTGCGACCGTAAGAGTTACGACCGGCAGTCTTACTTTGTGATTCAAGTAAGGACTTTTCTGGCTTTGTCTTAGTGATTTCAGCGAAATCAGAACCAGTCATGTTCCGCCGACCGTTTGTGGTTGGTTTGAATTTCTTGATTCCCACGGTTTTGCCTCCTATTAGAGTTATTTATTAGTCTTCAAATAATTTGATTTCTTTTGAATCGGCAGTCAAAGTAACAATAGCCTTACGACGCTTCTTAGTGTAGCCTGAGTAACGACCCATTGTCTTCTTCTTACCTTTAACATTCATGATGTTAACTTTAGCAACTTGTACGCCGAAGATTTCTTCAACAGCGGCACGAACTTGTGTCTTAGTTGCGTTGACGTTAACGTCGAATGTGTAACGCTTGTTGTCCAATTCTGCCATTGATTGTTCAGTAATAACTGGACGTAAAATTACATCGCGTGCTTCCATTATGCAAGAACCTCCTCTACTTGAGAAAGAGCTCCTTGAGTGATGACCATCTTGTCGTTGTTCACAACATCTAAGACGTTCAAGCCCTTAGCAGGAATAACTGTAACGTTTGCTAAGTTACGAGCAGCTAATGCAGCTGTCTTGTTGTCATCTTCAAGAACTACTAAAACTTTTTCGTTTACATTTAAGTTGTTCAATACTTCAGCAAATGCCTTTGTCTTAGGTGCGTCGAAGCTTAATGCATCAACAACAACTAATTTTTCGTCAACAACCTTTTGAGAAAGGACAGACTTGATAGCCAAGCGACGAACCTTACGAGGCAATTTGTAGGCGTATGAACGTGGTGTAGGACCGAATACGGTACCCCCACCTACCCATTGTGGTGAACGGATTGAACCTTGGCGAGCACGACCAGTACCCTTTTGACGCCATGGCTTCTTACCACCACCGCGAACTGCGGAACGGTTCTTAACAGCGTGTGTACCTTGACGTAATGAAGCACGTTGCATAAGCACTGCGTCAAAAACTACGTTGTTGTTTGGTTCGATACCAAAAACTGCGTCGTTTAAAGTAACGTCACCGTTTTGTGTACCATCTTGTTTAAATAATGCAACTGTAGGCATGTTTGTTTTTCCTCCCTTCCTCTAATTATTTAACTGCGCTTTTGATAACAACTAAGGACTTGTTTGCACCAGGTACATTACCCTTAATCATTAATACGCCATTTTCAACATCTGATTTAACGACTTCCAAGTTTTGGATAGTAACACGGTTGTTACCCATGCGACCAGGTAATAATTTACCCTTCATAACACGGTTAATAATAACACCCATTGAACCAGGACGACGGTGGTAACGAGAACCGTGAGCCATAGGACCGCGGTGTTGGCCGTTACGCTTAATTGAACCTTGGAAACCATGACCCTTGGATGTACCAGTTACGTCCACGATTTCGCCTGCTTCGAATAAGTCTGCCTTAACTTCGTCACCGACGTTGTATTCTCCAAGCTCAACATCGCGGATTTCACGAACGAAGCGCTTAGGAGTAGTATTTGCTTTTGCTGCATGACCTTTAGCAGGTTTGTTTGTTAAAACTTCACGCAAGTCATCGAAACCTAATTGAATAGCTTCGTAACCGTCATTTTCCATGGTCTTAACTTGTAAAACAACGTTAGTACCAACTTCAACAACTGTTACAGGAACTAATTCACCATTTTCAGTAAAGACTTGTGTCATACCTACTTTTTTACCTAAGATTCCTTTAGTGGTCATGAGTACACCTCCAATAATAATGAATTTATTTTTTAATTTAGTAAGTTTTAATTATGAATTATAACTTGATTTCAATATCAACACCAGATGGTAAGTCTAACTTCATAAGTGAGTCAACTGTCTTTGGTGTTGGGTTAACGATGTCGATTAAACGCTTGTGTGTGCGCATTTCGAATTGTTCACGAGAATCCTTGTATTTGTGTGGTGAACGGATAACCGTGTATAATGTGCGTTCCGTTGGCAATGGAATAGGACCTGAAATTTGGGCACCTGTTCTCTTTGCTGTTTCAACAATTTTGTCAGCGGATTGATCTAAAATGCGGTGTTCGTAAGCCTTTAAACGAATACGAATTTTTTGTTTTGCCAATTGTATTCCCTCCTTCGTCTATTTTAAAAATAAGACTAGCTCCGTAGAAATTACCGTCGCACTCGTGGCAAAGCGGCCGGGTGTGTCGCAACCTTCTACATCTTAGCTTATTTAAAATTAAACAACTAAATCCTTGTACTTGCCCTTACACAAGTACTTTTTATAGTATTACATCTAAAAAGGAATTGCAAGGATTTTTTTCAATTTCTTTTAAATATTTCTTTGATTGCTTAGTACAAAGAACTTCCAGCGAAACGCTACAATCTTTACCTATAGAAAGTAAGCATAATATAAGATCCCCCCACTAATCAACATACTTCCAAATCCTAGTACAAATAAGATTAACTTTGTCGCCCAAGAATCTCTCGCTTTAATTGTAAAACCATTCCACACCATCAGAAGACCAATCACAAATAACAACATAATGATTAAAGTTTTTGACAGGCGCACATATATCACCTCACATTAATTATCAGTAATTATCATTATAACGGATAGCAAAAAAAATGTCCCTACATAAATAGGAACATTTTTGATAATTCGCTGTTTTTTTACATACTAAATCTTAGTACCAGCCATTAGCATCCCAGTGAGCCTTAGCAGCTGTCCAGGAACCGTAACGAGAAGCTACATATTGATCAGCCACACGTTCTTGATTAGCAGCTGAGTAGTCACCGTTTAAGTAAGAAGCTGTTAATTGGTACTTACCGATATATTGACCGTTACGGGCATTGTAGTTATTACCTGATTCACGGTTGGCAATCCAAGCCTTAGCTGCTTCATCTGATGACGAAGCTACGTTACTTGTGTATGAGCTAGCTGTATTAGCTGATTGGCTGTATGAACTTTGTGGTTGGTTGTATGAGTAATTAGCTGAGTAGTAGTTTGAAGTTTGGTAAGAGCTTTGTGGTTGGCTATATGTGTAAGTCTGAGCTGGCGCAGAAGCTTGAGTATCAACAGCTGTGTCAGTAGTAGTTTGTGCATCAGCTGTTTGTTGACCTGGGGTAACCTCTAAAACTTCCCCAACGTAAATCAAGTTTACGTCAGCCATATTGTTAGCTGCTTCAATGGCTTCAACTGTTGTATTATATTCGTTAGCAATCTTAGAAACCGTGTCACCAGCTTGGACTGTTACTTGGTCAGCGTTAGCAGCAGCTTGTGTTGCAAATAAGAAACCAGCTGCAGCAGTTGTTGATAATAATACTTTACTTAAATTCATGTGTAATCTCCTAATATATTTGTTCTAAATACTTTTTTCTACTTAATTTGATTTCTACACGACTTGCTGTCGCGCTAACAAAATCTAGTATAGGTGGTTTACATGACAGAAAAACACTATTTAAATTACCAGAAACCACCTTTTTGTAACAAACTCCCTTAGCTTGTAACAATCTGTAAAAAACAAAATACCTTTATTTTTTTACTTACCACAAGCAAAAGCTAATTAGATGGGCTTTCAGTACTTTGACGGTAACCTATATAAACAAGAACAAATGTTCACTAAAAAAACGGATTTTTCCAGAAAAAAAGACTTTTCCTCCTTAAAAATTTTTTTCCACTGGTCTTTTTGCTATGTTTTTATCTTTTTCTCCCCACCTTTGTAACTTAATTGTCACTTCGTAATGACCTTTGGACAGCTTTTATCTTAACAATCACAAAAGAGCCTTAGTCATTACTAAAACTCTTTTCTACTATATTAAGCTATTTTTTGCTGGTACTTTTTGCGGATGACATAATATAAACCAACCAAGGCGAGTAAACAAACTAGTGCCAAGATAATCTTTTTGTCACTATCATTAAAGATAGCATCCCCACCAAATGCGTAAAGAAAAGATGAAGGAAAAATCCCAATCACAATACATATTAGTTGAATTTGTGGTTTCATCTTAAGTTTAAGCGCCGTAAAGTTAACCAAGAAAGACGGAATTACCGGTACCATATATCCAATAATCATCCCGACCATCTTATTTTTAAATTTACTAATACCCTCAATCACATGTCCCAATTTCTTGCTTTCGTGACGTAAGCCTACCTTTTGCAAAACAAACGTAACTACTATATTTCCTAGAGTATTCCCTCCAACATTTAAGAGTAAACCTATCCAAGGACCAAAAAGAATCCCATTAAAGATACAAACCACCGAACTGGATAGGGCTGGAATTGCTGAAGTCGTTGCGGTCAAAAGTAACAATAAAAACATATCTTTAGGACCGTGATTACGGAACATATGTTTTAACATTCGCGTTTCCCTTGCTGGATCTAAAAGTAATTTAATTTGAGGATAGTAATCTCGAATTAAAAAAGCTATGATTACAAGCGCCAAAAGCGCATCTAAAGTGATTATCAAGCGTAACCAAAACTTACGCCGTTGTACCATTTCTTTCACAAGCATTTCCTTTCTATATTAACTCGGTAAACATAATCCTTAATAAAATCAAAAGGTTGATGATGAAGATTCAAAGCTGGAAGTAACTCCAGTTGCGCTTCTTGCCAAAAGCGGGACGAATTCGTCGCCCCATTTTTTTCACCAATTACATAAAATTCGCCAGACCACCCAACTTGTTGTAGCCACTGTAAAATCTCCCAATCTTTTTGGCCTTGATCGGGGGCCCATGCCATCCAAATAACCTGACTTTCCGATGCATACTTCTGCACCGCCTCCAAAGCATCCAATTTTTCTAAGGGATACCAAGGATGCGGGTGCGTTACATCTTGCCCCCGCCACTTGAGATTGTCTGTCAAGCGGGTGTGTCCCAAACTTCCACCTAAACTGCCATTACCAGCCATTAACTCTAAGCCAACTTTTGGACCTAGATAGTTTTTTACATCTGCCACCCAGACTTGATTACAGACATGCCAAATACCAAAATTTTCAATCAACACCTGACGCAGGTTCAGTAAATCACTAGCTAAAGTCATAATATCAGCATATTGATCTAATAAGCGATAAATCATTCCTTGACTCAAAGTTAACTTAGGCAACGGCTTTTGAGGTAAACGCTGGGCTTGATAGGCGCACACCGTCTCACACACCGCTTGAATTTTTTTGACAATTAATGTTTGATTTTGATAACGAGCTTGATAAGCTTCCATTTTACGTAAGTAGGTTTCCCATTGCAAAATTATCACCTCAATTTCTTATTTTATCACGAAGCAAGGCTAGTCTAGAAGCTTATTGTGTGGTACAGTAAAATTAATTAGATTGAAACGAGGAACTCCCGTGAAAAAGACACAATATATCAAACTCTTTTCGCACAATGACTTAGATGGCTTTGGCGCACCGAGTCTCTTTTATACTTTAAAAAACGAAATTTTCCCAACTGTCGAGTTTGATTTAACTACCTGCTCGGCTGGTAATTTAGACCGTGAACTAGCTTATTGGTTCCGACAACCAGAAGCTAGTCGCTTTACAGACGTTTACATTATGGATATGACCCCGGACAGCGACTACTCCTTCCAATTATTGGAACAAAAATTTGCTAATCATTGGTTGATTTTTGACCACCACGAAAGTGAAGCCGACCTCAGACAAAAATATCGGGCTAACTGTCCTGGCCCTCGTGATGAATCCGTCAATCCTAGTGCAACTAGCCTTGTTTGGGATTGGTTGACTGAGCAACCTCACTACAACAAACTCTCCGCCTCACGCCAAACAGAACTGGCCTACTTGGTGGAGTTAATTCGGGCTTACGATACTTGGGATTGGCAAAACGATCCCTTGTTACCTGAAGAAGAAAAAAAAGATGCTGATGAACTAAACCAACTCTTTTGGTTCTATCCTTTAAGTAAGTCAGAGGAATTCATACATAATGTTTTCCAAGCAGGTTGGGAAGACTACCGCGATCAAAACGACCTCTTAATTGATACACTCAACAGTCGGCGGGCAAATTATCTTAAACGTCACTTACGAACCATCAAGACTTTTGAGCTTGACGGCTACAGTTTCGGCGTTGTTTATGCCAGCGACTACAAGTCAGAAATCGCCCATGAATTACTTTTGAAAAACGACGTGGATGCGGCTTTAGTTATTGACCAACACAGCGTTTCTCTGCGTAGCAATGGTCGCTTAGATGTAGCTCGGTTTTCAGAAAAATACTTCCGTGGTGGTGGACACGAAGACTCTGCCGGTGGCACCCTCGAATGTAATCCCATTGAAAAAGCTGAAGAAGCTGTAATTGATGAAGTTTTACAACAAGCCCAAGTCAACGCTAGTGTCGAAGCTGAAGAAAAAAATGAAAGTAGCGGTGGCCTAGGTGACCAACTAGATCCTGAAATGGCCGCAAAGTTAGCTGCCCTCTTCGAAAATTAATTAGAAAAAATCACAATAACAAAAGCCCTAAGAAATTATGTCTCAAAAACATTAATTTCTTAAGGCTTTTTTTATTAAAAGTTACCCAAATTAGATAAAATACTACCTTATAATACTTTAGCTAAGAAGTCTTTAGCCCGGTCACTTTGTGGATTTTCAAATACTTCTTGTGGTGTCCCTTTTTCTTGGAGATATCCATCCGCCATAAACCAAATTTCATCAGCTACTTCCTTAGCAAAACCCATTTCGTGAGTTACCACCACCATGGTCATCCCGTCTTGGGCCAAGTCTTGCATAATCTTCAAAACTTCACCGACCATTTCTGGGTCCAAAGCTGATGTTGGTTCATCAAACAACATTACTTCAGGATCCATGGCCAAAGCCCGCGCAATAGCCACCCGCTGTTGTTGCCCTCCGGATAAGCTAGTTGGAAATTGTTGAGCCTTGTCAGCTAAACCAACCTTGGCTAACAATTCCAACGCCGTCTTTTCCGCTTCGGCTTCCGCTACACCTTTAACCTTCATCGGTGCTAACTTAATGTTTTCTAAGACATTCATATTAGGAAAGAGATTAAATCCTTGAAAAACCATTCCCATCTTTTCCCGTAAAGCATTTAACTGCTTATCGTCAATGTGCGCTAAATTGACCCCGTCAAAGACTACCTTACCGGCACTTGGCTTTTCTAAGAGATTCAAACACCGAATAAAGGTTGATTTTCCAGAACCAGAAGGACCAATGACACATATTACCTGGCCTTTTTCCACAGTGGCATTAATATCTTTTAAAACTTCATTTTGATCATAAATTTTTTTTAGATTTTGAATTTCAATCATTTTATCCATTGTGCTTCATCTTCCCTTCAAAGTAACCCAAAAACTTAGAAACAGTAAACGTCATCACAAAGTAAAGTAACATTGTAATAAATAATGGTAAAACCCCTTTGTACGTTGTCGTTTGGACTAATTGAGTTTGGTACATTAATTCAGTAACCCCAATAATCGAAACCATGGAGCTATCCTTCAAAAGTGTGATAAATTCATTCCCTAAAGCTGGCCAAATGTTCTTCAAAGCTTGCGGAATAATAACATAACGGTAAGTCTTTCCTTGGCTCAACCCTAAGGAACGCGCTGCTTCAGTTTGACCAGCAGGAATTGATTCAATCCCGGACCGAATAACTTCAGCCACGTAAGCTCCTGAGTTTAAAGAAATCGCAATAATCCCCGCTAATAAAGCTGGTAAGGAGCCGATTAAAGCCCCAATCCCGAAGTAAACGAACATAATTTGCACCATTAGCGGTGTCCCACGAATAAATTCAATATAACATACCGCAATAGCGTGCAAGAACTTACTCTTAGCTAACCGCATCAAAGCTAATAATGTCCCTAAGACAAAACCAGCAGTCACAGAAATTACAGTAATTAAGATGGTGTAACCCACCCCTTTAGCGAAGTAGTTCCAGTAATTTAACATACCATTTGATTGCTTAACAGTTTCCATATACTTCGCAGCTTGTGGGACGTACTTCTTATCGATTAAATTATCTTTTTTAATTTGACCTAAAGTTTTGTTAATCGCTGCCTTTAAAGCTGGCTGATTTTTAGGTAGCGCTACAGCCACCCCGGACTGATCTTCAGATACCTCAATCCCAGAATCAATAGCCAAAAATTGCTTGTTATTAGCAGCGTAAGCTTTAGCAATTAAGGAATCCATCAAAACCCCGTCAATCTTGCGTGATTGTAAGTCTAAAACTAAGTTACTTAACTTGCTTAAACCTTCTGGAGTTGCACCCTTAACATCACTTTTAATCAACTTATATTCAGTAGTTCCGTTTTGTGCCCCTACTTTTTTACCAGCAAAACTATCCTTATCCTTGTACTTGTTTTTGTCTCCCTTCATGATTAAGAAGGATTTTCCTCCAGAATAGTAGGTGTCTGAAAAGTCAACACTTTGCTTTCTTTCAGCCGTTGGATTCATCCCGGAAATAATCACGTCAATTTTGCCAGTTTCCATCGCTACCAATAAGGAATCGAAACTTAGATTCTTGATTTCTAGCTTAACACCTAAGTCCTTCGCAATTTGCTTAGCAATCTCAATATCGACCCCAACATATTCGGTCTTGCCATTAATCTTCTTTGTAAATTCCAATGGGGGGTAATCAGCAGACAATCCCACGACTAATTTTCCGTTAGCTTTAATCTTGGCGAGTTCATCACCACTAACTGCACTACTGCTAGTACTATTACTTGATGAACTTGCCCCTGCTGCCAGCGCTGGTGTAATGCAAGTAATAAAACCTAAGAACAAGGCTAGCAGCACCACAACTTTCTTAATTTTTTTCATATTCTCTCTCCTCCGATAAAACTATGATTTATTCATCATTCAACTTATGTGCATAATCATAACATTCAATGATTATTTATGCAATAAAATTGGATAAAATTAATATTAATTGTATATATTCATTTATAAAACAATAACTTTGCATGTATTATTCATAAGAATGGATATTTGACTATTAAAGAAGCAATTATTATAATCGAGGTAAGATTTACTATGGAGGCATTATTATGAGTTTAAAAATTAACCGTCAATCCGATCTCGATGAACTATTCACCAAATTTGCTATCGACCCAGTCGACCCCCCTAAGAAAAAGGAAAAAGAAAATGATGTAAAAAAGAAGAATCCAAAACAGATTCTTCTAAATAATTTCACAAGATTGTCTACTGGCAATCTTTTTATTTATCCATAGAAAAGCCATCGGGATAACGTCTATTTAAAGTTCGATATTCTTTTCAGCCACTTCGTTAAAATCAATATCCGCCCACTCTGCAATTTGTGAAAGGTACCATAACACATCACCCATTTCGTGGATTATTTGTTCCCGATCAAATTTTTTTCCCTTAAAGGTGTAATCTTTAATTAAATATACTAATTGACCGGTTTCACCCGATAAACCTAAAGCACAATTTGTCAAAACTTGCTCTGTCCCATATAAAGTTCGGTTCGCTTTTTCTTGATATTCGTTAAAATCCATCCTATTTACTTCCTTTCAGGAAATGTCTTTACCTGGTCAATCCAGTTCCAAATTTCTTCCCTACCAGTTTTATCCACTGCTGAGAACAAAATTACTTTGTCTTCTTTGTTTAAATTCAAGGTTTTGCGAATGATACTTTCAGCCCGATTGCGCTTATTCTTCGCGATTTTGTCTACCTTAGTTCCAACCACCAAAATTGGTAAGTTATAGTAGTGTAAAAATTCTATCATTTGCTGATCAAGCACCGTCGGCTCATGACGTGCATCAACGAGAGAAACCACCCCACGCAAGGCAGCTCTTTGTTCAAAGTAGGTTTCCAACATCCGAGCCCACTTTTCTCTTTCTTTTTGAGAAACCTTGGCATAACCATAACCTGGTACGTCCACAAAGTATAATTCGTCCTCTAAATTATAGAAGTTTAAAGTCTGGGTTTTTCCCGGTTGACTGGAAGTTCGCGCATAATTGCGGCGATTAATTAGAGTATTAATCAATGAGGATTTACCGACATTTGAACGCCCTGACAAAGCTATTTCAGGGTAGCCTTGCTCAGGATATTGTTCCGGCCGGACCGCACTAATTGTTAAATCAACATTATTGACCTTCATAAAATCCCCCGTCTATTTTTAGTTTACTCCTATCATTTTAACATACCTCAAGGAAAAATATGTATTTCATTTTTTACGATAAAAGAAAATCCCCTCCAAGTCTCCTTGAGGGGATTAGAAAAGCTAACAAAGGGCCATGGTCCCTATCTTAGCTTTTAAAAAGTTAATTACTTAACCTTTACAACTTCTTTGTCACCGTAAAAACCACAGCTTGAGCATACGTGGTGTGACTTACGGAATTCACCACAGTTAGGGCATGCACTCATGCCTGGGGCAGTGATCTTGTAGTGTGTACGACGAAGACGCTTGCGAGTCTTTGATGTTCTACGTGCTGGTACAGCCATTCTTGGCACCTCCTTAAATTAATTAAAAATACAATCAAGAAAATTTTACTTGTTTCTAAGTAACTTTGCAAGAGTTATTCTAATCTTCTTTGAAAAAATCGCCTAACTTTGCTAAGCGTGGATCAACCACAGGCTTTTCCTCTTTCTTGATTTCTTCTAAACGGGCTTCACTTACCACTTGCCAATCATCACCTTCTAAGAAAGTTTGGTCCGCAGTACGCTCTGCTTCCGTTAGAATCTGCATTGGAATATGCAACAAAATATTATCAACCACGACTTCATTTAAGTCTAAAATATCTTCATCTAAGACAATTACCACATCATCGTCATCAAATCGTGATAAATCATGCTCGTGATGACTGACATAGTGTTCTGTCAAATCAAAAGATAAGGTTAATTGCGCTGGTTCCAAGGACCGAGTCGATGGTAAAGTCAAGGAAACCTCAACTTTAGCATAGCCGAGAACCCCTAAGGAATCTACGGAAAAGAGTCCGGAAACCTTTGCTTTTGTCATGTCTATCAATTCTGGTAAACGTGACTTTAATAATGAAGTTACATCTAACTGCTCTTCAAAAGCAATCGGTTGTGAACCTGCCTGACGCAGTTCATTTAAAGACCATTTCATGCTTTTATCCTCCTAATGCAACAAATTTTATTATACTTACAATATTAGCCTTTGTCAATGTTTTTTCCTTGACAGCTTAAAACCTTATCACTTGGCGTTTTATATCCTGTTGTCGCCCATTTAAAAGCTGATAAATCCGTCCTACTTTATAATCGGTAGCAAGAAATGTTTGCTTATCTTTTTGAGTCACCCGTGTTACCAAAGGATAAGGGGTGTTTTTCTTAACTTTATTAAGTAAGGTTTGCCCCGCCTGGCTAAAGCCAAGTAAACGTAAGAAAGGTGCCTTTTGGTAGACTTGAACTTCTTCAGTCCGTAAATCAAGTAATACAGCCGTTGCTAAGCGACTCAAGCGCGTATAAGTGAAACGTTTATTCTTAACCGCCTTGAGCCACTCTTCAAACGTCGCCTGCGGACCTAGCTGTTCTAATTGTTGAACCAAACGGTACTCAATACCTTCTGCCATACCATAAATTTGCCCTAAATCCTCAATCCTCGCCATAGTTAAACGATAGCGTAATAATGGCCAAAAGTCCGCCCATGATAACATTTTTTGAGACTCTAAATCCACAAAGGTAGACTTGGGTACATATGCTTGCAAATCCGTAAGTTTCCCAGCCAGATAAGCTTGGCGGATAGCCGTCGCACTAGCAATAACTTGGTCCTTGTACAAATCTTCTTCGTGATAAGCTGCCTTTATTCTTCGAATCGGGTACAAACTTAAAGGCTCACCTAAAGCTAAATTGGCCTTGGCATAAGCTAAACCCAATAAATCATTGGGGGATGAGACTTCATGCCCTATTTTTGGGCAATCGCTTCTTGCCAGGAAGCTGCATAAGCTTGGTCATATTTTTTGAAATTTCCAGTTAAATTTTGCGTAAGTCGGGCATAAGCCATAAAGTCATAAGTGGCATGCTCAGCCCCGAAAGCGAGCACTTCAGCCCCAAAAGCAGCTAACGCCCGTACGCCCCCAAAGGCAAAGCGGTCCGCCGGCTGCAAAGCATCCGCCACGGGCAATTCAAGGACCACATCCGCACCATTAGCCAGAGCTTGCGTAGCCCGAGTCCACTTATCAAAAGTGGCTGGTTCCCCTCTTTGCAAGAAGTTGCCACTCATGGCCACCACAATTTTAGCCCCCGGGAAGCGTTCCTTGACTTGTTGTAGCTGGTAAAGATGACCATTGTGAAATGGATTATATTCGGCAATAATACCGACGATTTCTGGTTTTACTTTTGACATGCGAAAAACCACCGCGTTGTTTCGGCATTAATTTCAGCTTGGCCAAAGTCAGCCGTCACCGTTACTTTCTGGAAACCAGCCTGAGATAAAAGTTTTTGATAAACTTCCAAATCATAAGTCCGCTCGTGGTGGTCTTCAGCTAGTCGGTCGTACCCTCCCAGGTTTTCATTCCAATTAAAGAAAGTTAGGTCATGGACCACGCTGTGTGGCGCTTTATCGGCATATGATGCCCATAAAAAGGCCCGACTCTCATCATTATAATTGTACATGTAACCTGGATAAACTACATCGGTTTGATAAGGAGTAATGACATCAAAGATGAATTTTCCGCCCTCATTTAAGTGCTGGTAGACTTCCTTAAAAGCTTGGCCCACTTGCGCTTCATCTTTTAAATAACAAAATGAATCCGCAAAGCATGTGACTTGGTCATATTGATCTAATGCACTTAAATCCAACATGTTACCTTCAATTAAAGGAATTTCAACTCCTGCTTCGTGGGCATGCATGTCAGCTAGCGCCAACATTTCAGTAGAAAAATCTAAACCAGAAACATCAAAACCCGCCTGAGCCAACATCACCGCTAAGCGCCCTGCACCACACGCCAAATCAAGCAGGGGGCCTTTATTCTTGTCGAGCTCTTTTTGCACAAAAGCCAACCATTGCTCATACATGGTTGGCTCCATTAATTCATCATACAACTGGGAAAAAGTTGTATAAATCATCCCAATTATTCCTTAATCCAGCCAGCTACATCGACAAGCGGTGCATCTGCCCAAAGTTTTTCTAAGTTGTAGAATTGGCGTGTTTCTTCCTTGAAGACGTGAGCAACAACATCACCCATATCAATCAAAATCCAATTGGCAGTACTTTTACCCTCAACTTCACGAATGGTACCACCCTTTTCTTCTACTTGTTCTTGAATTTCTTCGGCAATGGCCTTTACTTGACGATCAGAAGTGGCTTGCATAATCACAAAGTAATCAGCCAATAAACTGACCCCTTGTACATCTAAAGCCACGATTTCTTCAGCCCGCTTGCTATCAGCAGCAGTTACGACAGTTTGTAATAATTCTTTACTATCCAAATTTTTTCCTCCTAACGGCCACAAACCCAAGCATTATAGGTTGAAATTGCAGCCGGATATATTGTTTTTTCGTTTGCGATTAAGTGCGCTAAGGTGTGGGAAGTTTCAAAAGCCACCGCTTCTTTTAAATCGTTTTTGGCAATCGCTCGCGCGGTTTTTACACCCGGAAAATCACGATTTTCTTCAATGTAGTCTGCAACATATACAATTTGATCGAGCCTTGTCATGTTAACGGCCCCCACTGTATGCCGGCGCACTGCATTCAAGATAGCTTCATCTTCAATTCCCAATTCTTGCCGAATAATTTCGGCTCCCACAACTCCATGCCAGATAAAGTTAGACCAATTTTTAAGGTCCGGATCAAGCTGACAAGCATCAATCATAGCCAAAAATTCCTGGTCACTTTTTTCTTTCGCGTAATCATGCACTAAGGCCGCCACTGAAGCCAACTCTAAATCAACACCGTTATTTTGAGCTAATTCAAGAGCAGCTTTTTCCACACCGAGGACATGGCGAAAACGAAAATCACTAAGTTCCGCGGCAATTTTGGCCACCAATTCTTGGCGACTACCTGCGTAATAATGTTTATTGTAAGCTACTTCCATCTTGATATAATCCTTCTTCCTTAATAAAATCCGCCACTTCGTCTCTCACTAGATAACGAATGGAACATCCACTCGCCACTTTTTGACGAATCAAAGACGAAGATACTTCAAAACCTGGCACATCAACCCATAAAACGGGATAAGGACTCGTGAGCTGATAGCCTGGTCGCTTAACTCCTACAAAATTAACAATCTTAACTAATTCATCAATTTTATACCAAGTTGATAAGTACTCGACCATATCGCCCCCGATAATGAAGTAGTATTCATTTTCAGGATGTTCACGCCGTAATTGTTGGACGGTGTCATAAGTATAACTTACTCCGCCTCGTTTTAATTCGATATCACTAACTGAAAAATGCGGGTTCCCTTGGATACTGAGTTTCGTCATTTCCAAGCGTGTTTGCGCACTAATTGTCTTTTTTTCATCGATATGAGGCGGTTTATTATCAGGAATAAAGATAACTTCATCTAACCCTAATTGGCTTAAAACCTGTTCGGCTACCAGCAAATGACCTAGATGCGGCGGATTAAACGTCCCCCCCATAAGCCCGACTTTACGTCTAGGTTGGTCATGTACTAAATCAACTTGGATCTGTACTTCTGGAATTTTTACAGTTTTTAATGCCATTTTGTCACCTTATTTCGCTAAATCTCTAACTTTCCAAGAAATGTCACGGTTGTCCTTATTATCAGCTTGCTTGTAAAGCACCAAAACGTGACCAATCTTTTGGACCACCGTTACGCGGCTATTATTTTCAATAAATTCAATTACTTCATCTTCATCAACCATGGTGTTTTGTAAAAGGTTAATCTTGAACAATTCGCGTTTTTCAATCGCTTCGTTAATTTGATCTAACCATGCTTGACTCAAGCCATCCTTCCCGACTTGGAATAAAGGACGCATATTGTGCGCTTGGGAGCGCAAAAATCTCTTTTGTTTACCTGTTAATTTAACCACAAAATTCTCCTTAAATCATTGCTTTTCTAAGTAAGACAGCTACCCCTTCTGGAGCATACCCAGCGACGATACTACCAGCTTTAACAGTTACCCAGCCAAGGCCCGCAAAGACTAAATCGCTCTTTTCTTCAACTTTAAATTCAAAACGTGCCAATTTAGGAAAATCCGCCATTTGTTTTTCACCCGGAGGAGTCAAGAGCTTGCCGGCATGCTTATCATAAAAAGCATCCGCTTTTTCAGTCTTAGTCCGGTGAACCATCAAGTTATTTTCCATATAGACCACGACTCCCTGTTTAGGACCAGCAATAAAATCAAAGCGCGCTAAAGCCCCAAAGAAAAGGGTTTGCCCTGGATTTAATTGGTAAACCTTCGGCTTAATTTCCTTTTGTGGGGAAGCTAAGCGTAAGGACTTAGGATCCAAGTAGTGAGCCATTTGTTCTTGGTGAATAATCCCCGGTGTGTCAACTAACATGTGGCCATCATCCAAAGGAATTTCAATGCGATCCAAAGTCGTCCCAGGGAAACGTGACGTTGTGATAATATCTTGCATTCCCGTGGTATGCTTGATGATTTGGTTAATCAACGTCGACTTTCCAACATTAGTAACCCCCACTACATAAACATCGCGACCTTCACGGTACTTATTGATTAATTCTAATAGATTGTCTACTTCATGGTTCTTCTTAGCAGACGTTAAAACCACATCAATCGGCCGTAAACCTTGGGCATTGGCGGATTGTCGAACCCAATCCCGTAAACGACTGCGTTTTAAGGATTTAGGTAACAGATCTTCTTTATTTCCCACCATTAAAATTGGATTTTTACCGACAAAACGGTGGAGGCCCGGGATAATAGAACCAGAGAAGTCAAAAATATCAATCACATTAACAATCAAGGCATCGGCAGAACCAATTTCGTTTAGTAAAGCTAAAAAATCATCATCACTTAAAGACACATCAGCTACTTCGTTATAGTGACGTAATCTAAAACAACGTTGGCAATAAACTTCTTGATTTTCAATTCCTTTTTCTAAGGCAGATTGGGGGGTATAACCTAATTCATCTTTGTTTTCAGTTTGAATCTTAGCCCCGCAACCAATACAGTATAATTCTTCTCTAAGCTCTGTCATCCAGTGAATTCCTCCAATTCTTACTTAAAAGTTTTTGTTTGTAAAGACTACCCTTCACCAGGTTTTCAATTCCCCGGTTGATTTTCGTGTTCCACGCATCGGATTCGACAATTGGCTTGACTAAGACCGAGCGAATCTGAGCGTTATTAGCCGCCCAAACATCCGTTAACAATTGGTCCCCCACCAAAATAACCTCGTCATTGGCCACTTGATAACGTTTCTGTGCTTGTCTAATCCCTCGCGTCAAAGGTTTTAAAGCCCGGGAAACAAAAGGTAAGTTTAAAGGACCCACGGCACGCTTCACCCGTTGATGGTTGTTATTAGAAACTACTACTACGGTAATTTTTTCTTCTTCCATTAACCTTAACCAAGCTCTTAGCTCTGGTGTCCCATCAGGATTATTCCAGGCAATCAAGGTGTTATCTAAATCTGTCAAAACAACCTTAATATTATTCTTGTGTAAATCGGCAGCAGTTAAATTATAAATTGATTCAATTTGCCAGGTAGGTGCTAATCTCTTAAACATCTTCTTTGCCCTGTTAAACTGGGCTCCTCCTTCTATCAGTCTCACTTTTTATTATAAACCAGACTCCATATAACTTGCAAAATTTTGACGATAAAGAATAAAGGCCGAGACAAACTCCTTCGTCCCAGCCTTTACAAAATTATTAAGCTAAAGCCTTCTTAGCTTCTTCAACGAGTGCTGTAAATGCAGCTGCATCGTTAACGGCTAAATCAGCTAACATCTTACGGTTAACATCGATTTCAGCCAACTTTAAACCGTGCATTAACTTGCTGTAGCTGATACCGTTCATCCGAGCGGCAGCGTTGATACGAGCAATCCATAACTTACGGAAGTTTGACTTAGTCTTACGACGGTCACGGAAAGCGTATTGGTATGACTTCATTACTTGTTGCTTAGCAACTTTGAATTGAATGTGCTTTGCACCGCGGTAACCCTTAGCTAATTTTAAAATGCGTTTGCGACGACGACGCGTCACAGTTCCACCTTTAACACGTGGCATGTGAATTCCTCCTTATTATCGACAGCAATACTGTCTCCCATTCTGGGATTTGATTCATATGGGCATCTTGCCCCAAGATTTAAGCTTTAGTCGTAAACGAAATACTAATTATTTCATTTGTGAAAGCATTTGTTTGATACGCTTCATGTCTGAAGCAGATACCATTGATGCCTTGCGCAAGTGACGACGTTGCTTCTTTGTCTTACCGTGGAAACGGTGTGATGTGTAGGCGTTTGAACGCTTTAAACCACCATTTCCTGTACGCTTGAAGCGTTTTGCTGATGCGCGGTGTGTTTTTTGTTTTGGCATGATACAATCCTCCTAGAAATATTAACCAACAATTATTACTTGTCAGCTTTTGGTGCAAGCATTAAGAACATGCTCCGACCATCCATTTTTGGTTTTGATTCGACTGTCGCAACTTCTTTAGTTTCGTCAGCAAATCGATTTAAAACGTCACGCCCAATGTCCTTGTGTGTGATAGCCCGGCCTCGGAAACGAATCGAAACCTTAACTTTATCACCTTTAGCCAAGAATTTTTGTGCGTTTTTCATTTTTGTGTTGAAGTCATTCGTGTCAATCGTTGGGCTCAAGCGGATTTCCTTAACGTTAACCACTTTTTGCTTCTTACGAGCTTCACGTTGTTTCTTCTGTAACTCAAAACGGTACTTCCCATAATCCATGATCTTGGCAACCGGTGGCTTAGCCTTTGGCGCAACCAAAACCAGATCTAAGTTTGCTTGTTCAGCTAAAGCTAACGCTTCATGTTTAGTTTTAACTCCAAGTTGATCACCATTATCAGCAATCAAACGAACTTCACGGGCACGAATACCATCGTTTACCATCTTATCAACAGCTATGGCAATTCACCTCCAAAAAATTTCAGAGAAAACACAGAATCCACAAAAAATACGGTACTTAAGAAAAGCACCGTATCCACGCCTTTAACGGCATTAAATTCGATTCATCAGCCCGGAAACCTCATTTCCTAGGCGAGAAGTTATCACTTCTGCTTTTCTCAACTTTCTCATCTTAACAAAACTTAACTTCCCTGTCAAGAGTTTACCCAATCATTTTAAATCACTATTTTCCGACAGATTGGCCTTCATTAGATTCAGCATATCGCTATCAATTGGTTTTAATTTAATAATATGTGGATTATCCATATATTCGTTAGCCTGTTCATTCGCCCAGACACTATCATTGTCCCAACGAGGATCTTGGAAATGTGATGGCACATCATAAACACGAATCTCATCATCACTAATTCTTTGGAAGGTTAAAGTTCCTGCTGCAGTAGGTGTCGCTGAGACTACATAAGTATTAGTTGGGAAAGTCCGTTTAACCACCGGACTAAGATCAAAAGTAACAGATTCTCCACTTCTATTACTTACTCCAATAGATGAAATATCATGATTTTGAAGCGCTTCGTATAGGCTATCACGATTATTATACTCCATTAAAAATGTATAGTAGGCTTGCAATGCTTGCTCTGTAGAAACAGGAAGTCCTGCTTGGTCCTTACTAGAACTTTGACTCTTACTTGAGTTAGAACTTGAACTACCACCTGCATAAGCACTTGGCACACCTTGACCGTGGAAAATTTGTTCAAAACCACCTTTTAAGTCGGTGTTTTGTGTTTGCGAAAAGACAAAACTATTTTTTTCGTTACCTTGATTTTGCATGGAAACTAAAGTGTATGGTTGACCATTGTAAATGGTAAACAGGTACACATGCTTTTCCGCGTAACGTTGCGTTGCATAGTCAGAATAGCAAGCCACAATTAGGTAAGTATCCTTGGGACCCTCACCCGAGGGAGCCCACTTGACCTTAACTTGGTTATCCACACTATCAATCGCCAGTGGCATTTTCCCATTCCAAACCGAGTTAGGAATTTCAGCACCGTAAAAATTTCCCGGCTTATCAGGGGTGTATTCTTCATACTGTTGCTGCATCGTGGTTCCCCAATTTTTCATCAAAGTGGCTAATTGACTGGCTTGATTCTTGGACCAAACTGTCTGCTTATCCCCTTGATTGGCAGTTGATTTGTTTTTTGAATGGCTACTTTCTTGTTCAGGAATCACACTAACTTGAGTCTTAGAACTAGTGTTTGAAGCTTTATCAGCTTGACTACAAGCCGCTAATACCAGTGCTGACAACAAACTGACGGATAAAACACTGAATTTTTTCATAATAAACCCCTTTATTTATGTAATAATATCTTTATTTTAACATAATAATTTTTATAGAAAAGAAGAATCAAGTTTGAAAGTTTCTCACCATATCGCCATTCAAACTTGATTCTTCAGTATTTTTATTTTAATTACGTCTTTTGACACTATTGACCATCACATCACATGACTAAGACGACAATCAATACGTCTTAAAACTACACTAGAATTATCACTGATACCTAGAAATAATCTTCCTAGCAGTTTTTTATCACACTATTACGCCTATTTATTTTTATTGTAGTCTTCATCCGTCTTTAGGACAGCCATGAAGGCATCTTGTGGCACATCGACGGTTCCGACTGACTTCATCCGTTTCTTACCACGCTTTTGCTTGTCTAAAAGCTTAGCCCGCCGGTCAGGGTCACCAGTGTGAATTCGCGCGGTAACGTCCTTCCGGTAAGCTTTAATATTAGTTCGGGCAATAATCTTCGCCCCAATGGCAGCTTGAATAGGAATTTCAAAGTTTTGCCGTGGAATAACATCCTTTAGACGTACCACAATGGTTCGAGCTCGTTCTTGAGCAAAGTCGCGGTGCGCAATAAAACTCAAGGCATCGACCTTATCCCCATTTAAGAGAATATCAATCTTAACCAAGTCACTTGGACGCGTACCATCCAATTCATAATCTAGAGAAGCATATCCTTTAGTTCCAGACTTTAATTTATCAAAGAAATCAAAAATAATTTCAGACAATGGCATATCGTAAATAACATTCACGCGGTAATCATCGAGGTATTCCATCGTAATAAACGTTCCCCGCTTACGTTGGCACAAATCCATGACAGCTCCCACATAGTCATTTGGCACCATAATCGTCGCTTTGACATAAGGCTCATTAATTTCTTTAATCGTGGAAACTTCTGGCATTTGAGAAGGGTTAGATACATCTACCATCTGACCATCAGTCAGTTCAACATTATAGGTAACCGACGGAGCCGTCGTAATCAAGTCCATGTTAAATTCTCGTTCTAACCGTTCTTGCACAACATCCATGTGCAACATTCCTAGAAAACCACAACGGAAACCAAACCCTAAGGCTTGGGAGGTTTCAGGTTCAAATTCTAAAGCTGCATCATTTAATTGTAATTTTTCCAGAGCTTCCCGCAAATCGTTATATTTAGCGTTATCCGTAGGGTAAAGTCCAGAAAAGACCATGGGGTGCATTTCTCGATAACCAGCTAAAGGTTTTTCAGCAGGATTGTCAGCGTGAGTTACGGTATCCCCGACCCGCGTGTCTTGGATGTCTTTGATAGAGGCCGTTAAGTAACCCACGTCACCAGCCATTAAGTAATCACGCTTAATTGGTTTAGGTGAGTTGACCCCCACTTCAACCACTTCGTATTCGGCCCCAGAGTTCATCAAACGAATCTTATCACCTGGTTTAACCACCCCTTCAACAACTCGCATACTCAAGACTACTCCACGATAATCATCGTAAACAGAATCAAAAATTAGGGCTTTTAATGGTGCCGTCAAATCCCCATCAGGAGCAGGAATATTGTGTACAATTTGCTCCAACATTTCTTCAATCCCAATTCCGGTCTTGGCCGAAGCTAACACAGCTTCAGAAGCATCTAAACCTATCACATCCTCAATTTCTTGGCGAACTACTTCCGGTTGTGCCGAAGGTAAGTCAATTTTATTGATAACGGGCACAATTTCCAAATCATCATCTAAAGCTAAGTAAACATTAGCTAAAGTTTGGGCTTCGACCCCTTGAGAAGCATCCACAACTAAGATAGCCCCTTCACAAGCCGCTAAAGAACGGGACACTTCGTAGGAAAAGTCGACGTGACCGGGGGTATCTATTAAGTGGAAAATGTAAGTTTCTCCATCTTTAGCAGTATAATGCAGCTCAACGGCATTTAACTTAATCGTAATCCCTCTTTCCCGTTCCAAATCCATGGAATCAAGGAGTTGCGCTTGCATTTCCCGCTTGGAAACTGTCTCTGTTAATTCTAAAATCCGATCGGCAATCGTTGATTTACCGTGGTCAATGTGCGCCACAATCGAAAAGTTACGAATTTTCGCTTGGCGTGCTTGCATTTCTTGTAAGTCCATTATTTCTCGCTTTCTTTCCTAATCTCTTAATTAATTATATGGTAGTCTCACTGAAAAGGTCAATCAAAAAAAGCCGGCCTAAAACCGACTTAAACTGCCATTAGTAAATTTAGCGTTTCTTCTTTTTCTTGTTAAAGAATTTTTCCACCCGTTCACGGACGGAATCATCCCCACTTGGGTCTTCACCAGAAGCATCCGCAAAGGCCTGCAAAGCATCACGTTGAGCTTTATTTAAATTCTTAGGCGTTTGTACAACGACCGTTACTCTTTGATCTCCAGTACCAGAGCCCCGTAGGTAAGGTGCTCCTTTACCGCGTAAACGGAAGACCGTCCCAGTTTGGGTCCCAGCAGGAATCTTTAAGCTGACTTCACCGTGCACCGTTGGCACCTTCACTTCGTCACCCAAAGCAACTTGCGCAAAAGAAAGTGGCAAAGTAAAGTAAATTTCTGAACCTTCACGTTCAAATTTATCGCTTGGTGCCACGCGGAAGACAATGTATAAGTCTCCGTAAGGTCCACCATTTTCACCTGCGCCACCTTGACCTTGGAGGCGTAATTGGTTACCATCTTCCACCCCAGCAGGCACTGTTACTTCAATGGCGTGTTGCTTAACTTCGTGACCACTACCATGACAAGTTGGGCACTTGTCGGTAATTTCTTGACCACTACCATGGCAGACGTCACATTCTTGTTGGCTCATCATACGGCCCAGTGGCGTTTGCCGTTCAACTTGGACAAAACCACGGCCCCCACATTTCCGACAAGTTTGAGGACTCGTACCCGGCTTAGCTCCATTCCCACCACAGGTATGACATTCTTGTTCTCGGCTGTATTGAATTTCAGATTTCTTCCCAAAAATTGCTTCTTCAAACTTCAAGTTCATGGTATATTGCATATCACGTCCTTGCCGCGGTGCATTCGCACTACGCGCAGAACTGCCACCACCTCCGAAAAATGAAGAGAATATATCTTCAAAACCTCCGAAGTCTTGGCCACCGCCGAAGCCACTAAAGCCACCATAACCTTGACCACCGCCAAAGCCACCTTGACTTCCCGCAAAACCATATTGGTCATATTGAGCTTTCTTTTGTTCATCACCTAAAATTTCATAGGCATCGTTTACTTCTTTAAATTTTTCTTCTGCCCCTGGTTCTTGGTTCAAGTCAGGGTGGTATTTCTTTGATAAGCGTCGGTAAGCTCGCTTGATGTCTGCTTGCGAAGCATCCTTACTAACGCCCAGAACTTCATAGGGATCTCTTTGTTCTGCCATTAATCGATCCATCCTTCCATTGTTATACTTTAACTATATCATCAATGACCCTGGAAAAAAAGACCGCCAAACACCATCAGGCATCCCACGGTCTTTTTAGTGATTATTTCTTGTCAGGGTCAACTTCCTTAAAGTCACCGTCAACAGTGTTGTCATCACCACTTTGGTTAGCACTTGCGTCACCAGCTTGGTCGCCTTGAGCTTGTTGTGCTTCTTGGGCTTGTTGGTATAACTTAACTGACATGTCTTGAACAACCTTGGTCAAGTCATCCTTCTTAGCCTTCATTTCTTCAATATCGTTGGCTTCTTGGGCCTTTTGTAAGGCTTCCTTAGCGTCCTTAACTTGCTTGATTTCTTCTTCAGAAACCTTGCCGTCTAATTCTTCTAAAGTCTTGTCTGTTTGGAAAATCAATTGGTCAACTTCGTTACGTAAATCAACTTCTTCCTTACGCTTCTTGTCAGCCGCTTCGTTTTCCTTAGCTTCGTTAACCATACGTTCGATTTCTTCGTCAGATAAACCGGATGAAGACTTGATAGTAATCTTTTGTTCCTTGTTAGTCCCTAAGTCCTTAGCAGAAACATTTACAATCCCGTTACGGTCAATATCAAACTTAACTTCGATTTGAGGTACACCACGAGGAGCAGCTGGGATGTCTGTTAATTGGAAACGACCTAAAGTCTTGTTATCAGCAGCCATTGGACGTTCACCTTGTAAGACGTGGATATCTACGGCTGGTTGGTTATCAGCAGCAGTTGAGAAGACTTGAGACTTAGAAACAGGAATTGTTGTGTTACGGTCAATCAACTTGGTGAAGACTCCACCCATAGTTTCAATCCCTAAGGATAATGGCGTAACATCAAGTAAGACAACATCCTTCACATCACCAGTAATAACCCCACCTTGGATAGCAGCACCTAAAGCTACGGCTTCGTCAGGGTTAACTGATTGGTTAGGCTTGTGACCAGTTTCAGCTTCAACAGCTTCTTGAACAGCTGGAATCCGTGTAGAACCACCAACTAAGATAACTTCATCAATGTCAGCGTTAGTTAAACCTGCATCCTTCAAAGCGTTGCGGACAGGAATCTTTGTACGTTCCACTAAGTCAGCAGTTAATTGGTTGAACTTCGCACGCGTTAAAGTTGTTTCCAAGTGTAATGGGCCAGCAGCACCGGCAGTAATGAATGGGAGGGAGATTTGTGCTTGCGTAGCAGAAGAAACATCCTTCTTTGCCTTTTCAGCAGCATCCTTCAAACGTTGCATGGCCATCTTATCTTGAGATAAATCAATTCCGTTGGCAGACTTAAAGTCTTCCACTAACCAGTTCATGATGGCGTTATCGAAGTCATCCCCACCAAGGTGTGTGTCACCGTTTGTGGATAATACTTCAAAGACCCCGTCACCTAATTCAAGGATGGAAACATCAAAAGTACCACCACCAAGGTCGTAAACTAAGATACGTTCGTCACGGTCAATCTTATCCAAACCGTAAGCTAAAGCAGCAGCAGTTGGTTCGTTAACAATCCGTTCAACCGTTAAACCAGCAATCTTACCTGCATCCTTAGTTGCTTGACGTTGAGCGTCATTGAAGTAAGCAGGAACAGTAATAACTGCTTGCGTAACTTCTTCACCCAAGTAACTTTCTGCGTAGTCTTTGATGTATTGAAGCACCATCGCAGAAATTTCTTGTGGTGTGTAGGACTTGCCTGCTACTTCTACCTTGTAACCTGCTTCCCCCATGTGACGCTTGATAGATGCGATTGTATCTGGTTAGTGATTGCTTGACGCTTAGCTACTTCCCCAACTTGAGTTTCACCATCTTTAAAAGAAACAACAGATGGAGTGGTACGGTTACCTTCTGGGTTTGTAATAATTTTTGCTTCTTTACCTTCAAGAACAGCTACAGCTGAGTTAGTTGTCCCTAAGTCAATACCAATAATTTTAGCCATTATTTTCTACCTCTTTTATTTTTTCTTATTGTGCCACGACAACCATTGCTGGGCGTAACACACGGTCTTTTAACATGTAACCATCTTGGAAGACCTGCACAATCGTGTCGGCTTCTTGACCGTCTTCCACTGGCACACTTTGAACCGCTTGATGCTTGGTTGGGTCAAACTTTTCACCCAAGGAAGCAATCTTTTCAACATGGTGGTTTTTAAGCGCATTTTCCACGCCCGAAGCCACCATTTCCACGCCCTTTTTCAACTGAACGGAAGCTTCATCATCCACTTCAATTTCTAGAGCACGGTTTAAATTGTCAAGTGATGGCAAGATTTCCTTGATTAAGTCCTGACCTTGGTACTTCAAGATTTGTTCTTGTTCTTTTTTCATCCGCTTGGTCATGTTGGCCATTTCGGCTTCCGCACGGTAGTACTTGTCAGTCATTTCTTCCAAGGCTTGCTTCAAATCTGCAATTTCTTGCTCTTTAGGGTCAATTTCAGCTTCTGTTTGTGTTTCAGTTGCTTCACTTTCCTGAGCTTCCACCTCAGTTGCTTGCTCATCTTGCGCTGGTGTTTCTTCTTGTTTTACATCTGCTTGTAAATCTTCTTTGTTTTCAGCCACTTTAACACCCCTTTTCTTATTCTTCAAAATTCTTATAATAGTTCAGTAACCTAGCAGTTAATTCCTGCTGAAAGGCTCCCAAAATTCCAATCATCTTCGAGTAAGGCATGTTAGTCGGACCTAAAATTGCAATAATCCCTTGCCCCGCATGAGGATCTCCATAAGTTGCTGATACAATACTATAATCAGACAAACTCTTAGCGAAGTCATCCCCGAAGCGTACCGACACATCTTGATTAGCATCCGTGGCGGTTAACTTACCTAACAAAGGTCGCTCTTCTAATAAACTGTACAGGGCTTTGATTTGTTGTACGTCATTGCTTTTAGTGAAGTCTAACAAATTAAGCTTCCCATCGACAAAGACTTGATCTTCGACCGCTTTACTCAAAATGTTACCAAAAACATCTAAGAAATTGCCTGGGTCCTGAAGATATTTGGTTAAAAACGGCGTCAATGCCTGAAGTTGAGCCGGAACTTGACTCAAAGGTAAACCAATTACACGGTCGTTAATTGCTCGAATAACAGGTTCCAATTCTTCCCCGCTCAGCCGAGCTGATGGTGAAGATTTGGCTTTGAACAGAACCATCGCTCGTTACCATGATGGCCATCACCTGCTGACGTCCTAAAGGTACTAGGCGAAAACCTTCTAAGCGTAAAGTCGCCGTCTCTGGTTTAAGCGTGATAGCCGTGTAGTTAGTCAAATCAGACAAGAGTTTAGCTGAAGTTTGTACCAAATCATCGACCTTTAAAAGCTCATTGCCAAAAGCCTGGCGGATATCTGTCCTTACCTTTTTATCAAGCTTCATTGGCTCAACTAGATTATCGATGTAATAACGGTAACCTTTCAAAGAGGGGATTCGCCCAGAAGAGGAGTGTTCCTTTTTCAGGTAGCCCATCTTTTCTAAGGCTAACATTTCATTTCTAATCGTCGCTGAACTCACATGTATTGGTAATTGCTGTTGCAAAACCTTGGAGCCAATCGGCTGTCCAATATTTGTATAGTCCCGGATAATTGCTTCTAAAATCAAAAGCTGTCTTTCCGTCAACATTACAATCACCTCATTTCTTCTTAGCACTCAAAGTAATTAAGTGCTAAGAACAATTATTAATATACACGACATTTCTACTAAGGTCAAGGATTTCGCCCAAATTTTTAGCAGAAAACTCTTCCGAGTGCTAAAAAATATTTTTGGACAAACTTTCCCTTTCCATGTTAAGCTTTGAGAAGAAAAAATACAGAAACGGAAAAAAGCAATGACTATTAATTTATACTTCGTCCGTCACGGACAAACCCTCTTAAATCAATATAATCGTTTGCAAGGTTGGGCCGACTCGCCCCTCACCGCAAAAGGGATTGCTGACGTTACGGCTGCCGGCCAAAGACTCAAAAACTTTAAATTTGATGCTTGTTACTACACCGGTAACACACGGACTTTGCACAGCGCCCAACTAATCTTAGCCCAAAACGAAACTTCTGCACGCAACTTACAACCACAAGCCTTAGAGCTCCTGCGTGAACAAGGCTTTGGTTACTTCGAAACCGAAGACGCTAATCAAGTATGGCTCATGGCCGGGGCTACTCATGGCACCCGCACCCACCAAGACATTATCGATCAATACGGCTTCGCTAAAACCCGCGATTTCCTGCATGAGGTTGATCCTTTTGGCGATGCCGAAGATGACCAAACTTACTGGAATCGGATTGAAAAAGGATTTGATTACTTACGCCAACACCACGAAGATGGACAAAACATTTTGATTTTGAACCACTCCTTCACCACCCGCGGTTTAGTTGATTGCTATGCACCTGAACTAGGGGCTAAAAAACTTGGTCCCCGCAACGGTGCCGTCACTAAGTTTGCCTTAAAAGACAATGGTTTGGAAGTTATTTACTACAACCGTGACCAAGAAGATGCTGAGTACTAAAAAACGTTGCCGTGTGGCAACGTTTTTTGTTTATTCAACAAATTCAAAAGTAAAGGAGCCTAGTCGAACGATATCACCGGCTTTGGCACCTTTAGCCCGCAAGGCATCGTCGACTCCCATTCCTCGCAATTGGCGAGCAAAACGCATGACACTTTCGTCGTGTTCCATGTTGGTCATCAAGAGCAGTTTTTCTAACTTTGCTCCTGAAAGTACCCAGGTTGCATCGGCATCGCGCGTCAACGTAAATGGCGCTTCTTCTTCCTCTTCGTATTTGTATACTACCGCAGCATCTTCTGCCACGATTGGTTCGAATTTTGGTGTTTGGTCTAAAATATCCGCGGTATGCTTCGTCAAAGCATCTAAACCTTGGTGAGTTAAAGAAGAAATTTCCATGACTTCTGGTTGGTTTTCCAAAGTATCGTCTTTGGCTAATTTTTCCTTAAATTCGGCTAAGTTAGTCGCAGAATCTGGCATATCCATCTTGGAAGCCACTACGATTTGGGGCCGTAATAACAGACTTGGATCATACTTCTTCAATTCGGCATTAATCTTCAGGTAGTCTTCAAACGGATCGCGTCCTTCCACTCCCGACATATCAATCAAATGCAGGATAACACGAGTTCTTTCCACGTGACGAAGGAATTGAATCCCTAAACCAACCCCTTGTGAAGCCCCTTCAATCAAACCAGGTAAGTCTGCCATGACATAATCGCGACCATCATCTAAGCGCACCATCCCTAAGTTAGGAACTAAAGTCGTAAAGTGGTATTCTGCAATTTTAGGCTTAGCAGAAGTTACCACCGAAAGTAAGGTCGATTTACCTACAGAAGGGAAACCAACTAAACCAACATCGGCTAAAACCTTTAATTCCAACTTTAATTCCCGTTCAATTCCAGGTTCACCATTTTCAGCAATTTCAGGCGCAGGGTTCTTGGCGGAAGCAAAGTGAATGTTACCACGACCTCCGCGACCACCTTTCGCCACAACTAACTCTTGGCCGGCTTCGACTAAGTCACCTAAAACTTCCCCCGTATTAACATCGGTCACAGTTGTACCTTCAGGCACGGCAATGTAAGTATCTTGGGCTCCACGACCGTACATTCCCTTAATCATTCCGTTTTGACCAGGCTTGGCCTTGAAAATACGATGATAACGGAAATCCATCAAAGTCCGCAAACCTTGATCGACTTTAAAGATGATACTACCACCTTTACCACCATCGCCGCCGGCTGGTCCCCCATTTGGAACATATTTTTCCCGCCGGAAGGCCACCATACCATCGCCACCTTTACCGGACTTTACTTTAATTTTCACTTGATCTACAAACATTTATTTACATCCTTTCTGCCAATTTTGGGCACTTGGGACAAGACACTGCCATACCAATATAACATTAATCAGTTTACCAGGTCAAAACCTTATTTTTTATCACCCTTACCGAGACTTAACTTAATGGTTTGGGCCAACTTTCCATTAATACCAATCTTTTGCAAATCGGCCACCGAAGCCTGACTAATCTTATTTAAACTAGAAAAATTTCGCAGTAATTTATTGCGGGTCTTGGGTCCTACCCCGGTAATTTTATCCAGGCGTGAGGCTAATGAATTCTTAGAGCGTACCTGCCGGTGAAAGGAAATCGCAAAACGGTGAACTTCGTCTTGAATTCTTTGCAGTAAGTAAAAACCTTCACTCTTAGGATCAAGGTTCACCTTTTGATCGTCACCAGTCATCAAATCTGCGGTCTTGTGACGGTCATTTTTGACCATTCCCGCCACCGGAATATCAATTCCCAACTGATTTTCTAAGACATCTTTGGCCGCTTCTATTTGAATTTGTGCTCCATCCATTAAAATTAGGTCTGGTAAAGATGCATTTTCATTTAATAACCGTCGATAACGACGATAAATTACCTCGCGCGTACTTTGTGCTTCATCGGCATGTTCAACTGTCGTCAGTTTATATTTGCGGTATTCACTTTTTTCTGGGCGTCCGTCAATAAAACAAACCATAGCAGACACGACGTCCGTCCCCTGTAAATGCGAGTGGTCAAAGGCTTCAATTCGGTGACCACTTGGTAAGTTCAAGGCGGTCATGATTTCGTCCATGGCTCCACTGGTCTTTCTTTCATCCAATTCCAAAAGCCGGAACTTTTCTTCTAACACCAAGCGGGCATTTTTTTGCGCCAATTCCAAGAGGCTTTTTTTACTTCCTCTTTGAGGCGTGCGAATTGGCACCTGCAAAATTTCCTCCAAAACATCTTGATCTAAGTCCTTAGGCACCAGCACTTCTTTAGGTAAAATTCGATTCTTTTGATTATAGAACTGCAAAATAAAAGAGGCCATTTCAGCTTGCGGTGTATCAATACAAGGAAAGAGACGCTTTTCTCGTTTCATCAAACGTGCTTGCCGAATGGAAAAAATTTGAATCGACAGCCACCCCTTATCCATATAGTAAGCAAAGATATCGCGGGGCGTATTATCGTTAGAAATAATTTTTTGTTTTTCCACCGTCATTTCCACATAACGAATTTGATCACGCAATTCTCCCGCCCGTTCAAATTCTAAATTTGTAGCTGCGACCTCCATCTTGGTAGTCAAATCCTTTTTAATTTGTCCAACATTACCATTCAAGAAAGACTTTATTTTTTTAACTTGTTTCGCATAAATCTCCGCTGGTACTTCTTGAAAACACGCCCCTAAACATTGTCCCATATGGTAATAAAGACAAGGGCGTTTTTGATAACCACTACACCGACGTAGAGGATAAATCTTTTGCAGGAGTTGCATGGTTTCAGTTGCGGCATAAACATTAGGGTAAGGTCCAAAGTAGCTACCACCATCTTTTTTTACCTGACTGACAATCTTGATTTGCGGATCTTTTTCTTTGGTAATCTTAATATAAGGATAACCGGTTCCCTGTTTCAACTTGATATTATAATAAGGCTTATGCTTTTGAATGAGCGTAATTTCTAATAAAAAAGCTTCCTTGTCCGTTGAAGTAATAATGGTTTCAAAGTCCCGAATCTCACTAACTAACTTGGCCGTCTTACCTTCATGCGCACTTTTAAAATAAGAGCGGACCCGATTTTTAAGATTCTTAGCCTTACCTACATAGATAATACGACTGTTAATATCCTTCATCAAATAACAACCCGGCAGGTCAGGCAAAAGTTTTAATTTATTTTCAATATGTTGGCTTGCCATGCGCTCATATCCCTTTCCATATTTTTATCGATTATAACGCAAACTGCCCCTAAATTCACCTAATTCGCCCACAAAAAAAGCCCGCTAAACTAGCGAACTTTTCTCTCTTAGTTATTCTTTAAACTCAGATTGCTAAGTAAGTCTTCATAGGCGTGTTCATACTTAGGAATGTCACCGGCACCCATGAAGATAACTACATCATCATGGTAATCCAATAATGGTGACATATTGTCTAAAGCGATAATTTCTCCCCCTTTAGAGATTTTTGCCCCTAAGTCCTTGGCAGAAACAGCCCCGTCTTTTTCCCGGATGGAGGAGAAGATTTCTGTTAAGTAAACCTTGTCCGCCAAGTTTAAACTTTCCGCAAATTCGTCCATCAAGGCAATCGTCCGACTAAAAGTGTGAGGTTGGAAGACCGCAATAATGGTCTTATCAGGGTATTGTTGCCGAGCAGCATCAATCGTTGCACGAATTTCAGCTGGGTGGTGCGCATAATCATCAATAATCACCATGTCAGCGACCCGTTTTTCTGCAAAACGCGCTTAACTCCTTTGAAGGTCAATAATTCATGCTTAATTTCAGCTTGGTCAATTTCTTCGAAGTAAGCCACCGCAATTACTGCCAAACTATTCAAAACATTGTGTTGACCAAACATCGGAATTTCGTAGTTACCTAAAAATTCATCATGACGGTAAACATCAAAAGTTGACCCTTTCGTAGTCCGCTTAATATTAACAGCGCGGAATTCATCATTTTCTTCCGTCCCGTAGAAGTGCACTGGAATATCAACCTTTAAGTCCCGCAAGTACTTATCTTCACCCCAGGCAAAAAGCCCCTTCTTGGTCTTGTTAGCCAAGTCTGTAAAGGCCGCACAGACATCATCAATATCTTTGAAGTAGTCCGGGTGGTCAAAATCGATATTTGTCATAATTGCATAATCAGGCGTGTAATCTGCGAAGTGACGACGGTATTCGTCGGCTTCAAAAGCAAAGAAACGCGCATCGGGAATTCCCTTCCCAGAACCATCACCAATTAAGTAACTAGTTGGCGCCACGCCACTTAAAACGTGAGCTAATAAGCCCGTGGTGCTGGTCTTACCATGAGCACCGGCCACCGCAATACTAGTGGTTTCTTGAACCAACATTTCTACAGTCTGAGGGTAAGTTAAAATATCCAAACCCAATTCCTTAGCCTTTTGGATTTCAGGATGATCATCACCAAAAGCATTCCCCTTGACAATCGTCATCCCAGTGGTAATATTTTCGCCGGCAAAAGGTTTTATTTCAATTCCTGCTTGTTCTAGACCCCGTTGAGTAAAAGTGTATTTTTCAATATCAGAGCCTGCTACCTGACAGCCTTTATCCTTCAAAATTAAGGCTAAAGCACTCATTCCAGTTCCTTTAATTCCTACGAAAAAGTAGGTTGTTTGCATATCCATAATCGCATTCCTCTTTTCCTTGTTACTATCATATTTTAGCACGTTGCTTATTAGCTTCATACTGTTTATTGTTGACGTAACTTATTTAATCCCTCTTGAGTCAAAAAGACACTGCGTGGTTTTGACCCGCGAGATTTCGAAATATATTGTTTAGCTTCTAATTGTTCAATGATTGTTGCTGCGCGGTTATAACCGATACCAAAGACCCTTTGTAATTTAGAAGTTGAAATCGTTTCTTCATTCACCAGGTAATCAAGCACCCGCGGGAAAATTTCATCTTGGCTCTCCGCTTCTTCCACATGCTTCTTCAACTTTTCAGGATCAAAAGCATAATGAGGTTGTCCTTGTTGACGAACAAAAGCGGTAATCATCTCAACTTCTTCATCAATGTAAGCTCCCTGTAAACGTAAAGGTTGACTGCTACCATTCCCAAGATACAGCATATCCCCCCGACCTAAGAGTCGTTCGGCGCCAGCTTGATCTAAGATAGTCCGCGAGTCAATTTGACTGGAAACCATGAAAGCAATCCGAGTCGGAATATTATTTTTAATCGTTCCGGTAACGACATCCACACTTGGTCTTTGAGTGGCCACCAATAAATGGATTCCGGCCGCCCGGGCTTTGGCAGTAATTCGCGCAATATAGTCTTGCACTTCCGAGGAAGCCGCCATCATCAAATCGGCCAACTCATCAATTACCACTACGATATAAGGAAGCTTCAAACCGTAATCGCCTTGATTAGCCATCTTTTTGTTGAAAGCTTCCAAATTCCGCGCCCCGTAAGAAGCTAGCTGTTGATAACGGCGTTCCATTTCTTCGACCACCCATTTTAAGGTTGCCGCCGCTGCTTGCATATCAGAAATCACCGGCGCTAATAAATGGGGGATATCTTGATAAGGCGCCATTTCAACCGCTTTAGGGTCAATGATAATCAGTTTAACTTCATTTGGCTTGGCCTTGTATAAAAGGGAAACCAAGATTGAATTTAAGAAGACCGACTTCCCAGAACCAGTCGCCCCGGCAATCAAACCATGAGGCATCTTTTGTAAATTAGTCACTCGAGCTTGCCCAAATAAGTCCACCCCCAAAGCAACCGTTAATGGCGAATCAGCTTTCGAAAGGCTTCAGATTCCAAAATTTCCGCTAACATAACTGGTCGACCATAGCGATTAGGTACTTCAATTCCCACGGTACTCTTACCTGGAATTGGGGCTTCAATACGTACATCCTTTGCTGCTAAGTTTAACTGTAAATCATCAGCCAAATTGGTGATTTTGTTAACTTTAACGCCCCGACCCAAGGCTAGTTCAAACTGCACTACCGAAGGACCAATCGTTTGATTAACGACATGGGCATCAACCTTAAAGTCGTTTAACGTTTGGTCTAAAATCATCACTTGTTCTTGAATCCAGGCATCAAGCGCCACGTCATTGGCCCGCACTGGCGCAGGTAATAAATCTAAACTTGGGAATTGGTAACCCGCCTCATCCATGGCTACTGCCACTTGTGAAGCTACTGGCGCGGTATTCATCGCCATCGTTTGACCATCAATAGTTGCTTGTTCCTGACTATCTTTAAAGACTACTTCTTGCTGGTTTTCTGCTTCATTTACCGGTATTTCAGCTTCATTCTGATTTTCATCACTGACTATCTTGGGCGTTGAAGCCACTTCACTACTTGCCAAAGAAGCCGATGACTCAACGTAAACCGAGACCACTGCCATACTTTGACTAACTTCACTGACACTTTCCACCTTGGGACGACTTAATTCGGAGGTTACTTGGGAATCCAGTGCCACTTCCCGCGTTTTTTCACGATGGTAAACCATCGCTTGAGAGCTCATTTTCACTACCGGTTCTGTACTTTGACTTACACTTGTTAAAGCTGCTACCTCACTAAGGCTTTCGCTTTCAGTAGCTAAAGATGTTTGCAGGCTGGTTTCAACTTGCGCTTCGAAGGTCACCATTGGTAAGGTCAAATCAAGCACATTAGCGTCTTGGCCTTCTTCATCGAATAACCAGTAGGAATCTTTCGGCTTTGCTAATAAACTGATTAAATGCGCATAATGCTTCCGCAAATTGCGTACTTGATTCTTAATCTGTGACGGTGGCACATAAGTTGGACGAAAACCACGAGAATTTTGATAAACATTCACTGTTTTTTTCGGTAAAGCTTGCGCTGGACGCAAAGCTTTTTGGGGTCTAAGTTTTCTTGCTTGTCTCATACTGCCAGTCTTTTCTTTATTTTCACCCCGAAAAAAGGCTGGACCGTCGTACTTTTCCATGAATTTATTTTCCTTTTAAAAATTTTTGTCTAAATAAAAAAGACTAGTAAGTCCATACTAGTCTAATTCTATCATAATTCTATTGCGCTGGCGTAAATAAATTCGCAGCTTTCGCAAAATCAAAGGCCCGGCCAGCAGGATATTCTGTAGCATCAAGCTCTAAGATGCCACGTACTTGAGGAGCATTGGGCAGGTGTAATTCACGCGCGGAACAAACCATCCCAAAGGATTCTACTCCACGTAACTTCCCAGGCCAGATAATAGCCCCTGTAGGCATCATCGCACCGACTTTAGCGACAACCACATTTTGACCGACCGCAATGTTAGGAGCCCCACACACAATTTGGAGTTCTTTTTGACCATCAACTTCAATCTTAGTGATGTGAAGGTGGTCAGAATCTGGGTGTTCCGCCATTTCCTTAACATAACCCACCACAAACTTAGGTTCTTCGTCTACGACTAATTCAGCTTCAAAACCGACAGCTACTAAAGCCTCGTTTAACTTCGCAACTTGTGCCGCTGTCAAAAAAACTTGGCCTTGACCTTCTAAATCAGGCAAAACATTCTTAGCCTCCAAGAAATTAAAACCTAACGTAGCTTGGTCTTTCACAGCGTAAATCCGGACTACTTGTCCCTTTTGTTCGTATGCTTGTTCTCCTTGATCTTGGTTCACAACCAACATCAATACATCGCCGGCTTGGGCGGGGTTATAACTAGAAATTAACATTTCCCAAAAATCTCCTTATTATGCGATATTGTTTAAAAAGTCCACGACTTCTTCTTTAGTTTTACGGTCTTTATTGACAAAACGACCTGCTTCCTTACCGTTCTTGTAAACGATAAAGGATGGAATCCCCATAACCATCAATTCTTGGCATAAGTCAATATTTTCATCTCGGTCAACAGTGATGAATTCATATTGGCTAAATTCTTCCATAATTGATGGCATGGCTGGTTTGATAAAACGGCAGTCTGGGCACCAGTCTGCGGTGAAAAATAACACGTAGTTTCCTTGAGCTAACTTAGCTTCCATTTCTGCTTTGTTCATTACGGCTAATGTTTCCATATTCAAGTTCCTCACTTTTCTTGTTTCGCTACCTGTATTATAGCCTATCTATCCAAGAAAATAAAATAGTTTGCTTACTTTTTAAAAGTGTGCTTCTAACTTGTAAATCGGTTGCCCTTTGGAAGAAAATTTTTCTTCATATTCGGTCATAACATTATCGATCACTGCATCCGTGGCGTGCAAGTCCAACCAAACTTGGTCAAAGACCATGCCGTAGTTATTCATACTTGCTAGGGAGTATTCAAACAAGCCCCGGTTATCGGTCTTGAATTCCAAATGACCGTCAGCGACCATCACATCTTGGTATTGCTTCAAGAAGGATTTGTAAGTTAAACGGCGCTTTTCATGGCGCGTCTTGGGCCAAGGATCAGAGAAGTTAAGATAAACACCTGCCACCTCGTCTTTTTCAAAGTATTCGGTCAAACCAGCCCCATTGGCACACACTAATTGTAAGTTAGGCAATGTGGCTTCAATTTGCTTCTTTAAAGCAATTCCTGTCGCCACCGTTTGCATTTCTAAGCCAATAAAGTTACGGTCCGGATACTTTTTAGCCATTTCTACGATAAAACGACCTTTCCCCATCCCAACTTCAATGTAAAGTGGTTGGTCTTTTTCAAAGCGACTTTGCCATTTACCCTTCAACTTTTCTGGTTCAGTTACCACCCATTGTGGATTTGCTTCAATTAAAGGCTTCGCCCAAGGTTTATTTTTTAAACGCACAGATATCCTCCTTTTTCTTTTACCGGGAAAACTCCCTGCTTATCTACATCTTTAGAATAATTAAACACTACTGATATTAGCATGTATCGCCAGTAATTGTAAAGCTTGAGCTTACTAAAAACAGTCCACCACTACTGATGGACTGTTCGTGCCTGTTTATAATAGGCTTTGCTCATTTAAAACTTGCGAAAGTTTAATTATGTCTTGGTTCATTTCATGGAAACGACCACGTTCGTAGGCGTCCTTGACATTTAACAAGAGTCGCATCAGCACATACCAATGAACTCTCGCCTCAAGGTCTGGTGGTAATTCTTCACCGCCTAAGGCATAGTAGCTGGTCAGCCACTCCTGCCAATTTTCACGCGGGACATAGTGATACATTAACATGCTAAGATCCAAAGCTGGATCAGCAATTAGCGCAGATTCCCAATCAACCAAGTAAAGTTGATTATGATCTGATAAAAGCCAGTTTTTATGATTTAAATCGCCATGACATACTTCGTAATTTGAGCGCGCAAAGTTTGGCTGCTTCGAACGCAAGCGATTGGCCACATCTTTCAGTAAAGGATGTGAGCGCAATTGCGGGTTTAAACCGCGGAAATACTGGTTCAATAATTCGAAGGGCGTCACCGTTTTACCCCCAATTTGCCCTAAAATCTTCTTTAGGACTGGTAGATGGTGAATCCGGTGCAAAAGTTCGGCCACACTTTTTTGTGTCATTTCTGATTTGTGTAAGCTACGACCGTTTTTCCATTCTTGAGCTGTTATGGTATCCCCACTCACCAGGCGCTTCGCCCACACGAGTCTAGGCGTAATTTCCTCAATCGCCAAGGCTGCTAAAAATGGTGAGGTGTTTTGCTTCAAGAATAACTTCTCTTCTTTATTGGTGCCCATAAAGGCCGTACCAGTATCGCCTGCAATCGGTTCGACTTGCCAATCTTTTCCTAGTGTAAATACCATAATTGGCCCTCTCTTACATGCGATAAGTACATCTAAGTTTACAAAGGAAATATCTTACTGTCAAGATATTCCCACCTAACTGAGAAAGTTTTAATCACCTACTTTGCGAGCTATTAGATGTTTTAATAATCCTTGATTTAACAAGATTAATACTACTAAAACGCCCCCACCAAAGGCCCAGCTTTGACTACCGAGACCGACTCCTAAGGCCATGATAAACGCACTAAGCGCCATGACTTTTTGTAGTAATTTGGTCAAATCTTTTTTCTTAACTGTGGTGTCCAAAGGATAAAGATGAGTGAAGACAATCTCATCGTAACGTTTACTAAGGGGTAAAAGTTGCAAAGCCAACATGTAATAGAAAAGCACCGCAATTAACCCTGCCAACCAACCATTGTCGATAAAAAGGGTAATCACAAAAGTTAGCATCGTCAGACGTAACCACAAGTTAGCGTATTCTTCCTTACGGGCAAAACCACGGACAAATAAATAGGCATAGGGACTTTGGCCTCTCAGGAAAATGTCCAAATACTTACGTCGTTTGACACTGGACTTAACCATTGGCACATCCGTGAAAAGATTGTACAGACGGTAAAGCCCCATCTGTCTTTGCGCTTCAATTGCGACGGCATAATTCCAAGCGAATAAGTGCTTGGTCATTTGCTGCTTACTCAAAGCCAAAACTAAGATTAAACCAAAAAGTAAAAGTATCCCCAAAGGAATAAAAGTTACAAAACTGATTAAAATCGCTAAAGCCAAAATTCGTAAGCCCCACCGGTAAGTTACAGTTTGAAACTTAGGATAATAGTGTGCTTGAAGCGCGAAATTATGGTACAAAATTTTCAGCGTGGCCGTCACAAATAAAAAGACCAAGCTTTGACCATAAGAAAAACCTACCGCAGTCACGATAAACGGCAAGGCGCATATCCAGACCAAAAATTGCCCTGCCAAAGCCAATGGCAAGGAGCTTTTAGCTGCCAAGTTTAGATAGGTTGCCATTTGGTAATCTAGAGGGCTCAAGAAAACCACGTCCGCCTTTTCTAATAAGCTAGCAAACTTAACTAAAAATAAACCTGACCACAGGACTAAAGCCAAGGTCAACTTAAAAATCCAGTGGCCGGAAGCCAAGGGTAATACCTTTAAAAAATCCGCATAAGCATAAGCTAAACCACCGAATAAGAAAAATAAGGCTAAGACAAAATTATCGTTAAAAACATAACGTAAGTACTTGAGCTGTTGTTTTTGATAACGTTCTTTGCGCGTCTTCCAGATTTCTTCCATGAACTAATCCTCCGTCGCCAAAGCTAGATAAATTTCCGTAAGACTTTGCCCCTTAGCTCGGTATTTAGTCTGTAAATCTGCGAGACTGCCGGCAGCTTTGACTTGCCCTTTACTCAACAGCACAAAGGAATCACAATAATTTTGCGCCGTGTCTAAGACGTGGGTAGACATCAAAATCGCAGCCCCCCGCTTTTTTTCCACTTCAATCAGATTTAATAAATCTCGAATAGCTAATGGATCAAGACCTAAGAAGGGCTCATCAATGATGTACAAGTCAGCTTCTAGCATAAAAGCACATACTAGCATCACCTTTTGTTTCATCCCTTTAGAAAAATTAGCCGGAAACCAATCTAACTTATTTTCCAAACGAAAAAGCTTTAGGAGTTTTTTCGCCTTGGCCCAGGTGGCTACTTGATCCAAATGATAGGCATTCATCGTTAACTCCAGGTGTTCTTTTAGAGTTAGTTCTTCGTATAAAACCGGACTTTCTGGCACATAGGCTAAACTTTGCTTATAGGCTTGACTATCTTCTTTGAGCGTCTTGCCATTTAATAAAATTTCCCCTTGATGTGGGGTTAGCAAACCAATAATGTGATTTAAGGTCGTTGATTTCCCGGCCCCATTTAAACCAATCAGCCCACTAATTGACCTTTTGGCACCTCGAGTGAGACATCTTTTAAAACGGGAATCTGAGAATAGCCGCCCACTAAATTCTTAATCGTTAACGTCATTTGGGTCCCCTCTTTTTTCTTGTTTTTGCTTCTAGTATAACACACCCCCATAAGGATTTAATGTTATACTAAATACATAAACTGATGAAAGAAGGTTTTTTCCTATGGAAGAAAATTGCGTTTTTTGTAAGATTATTGCCGGTGACATTCCTAGTTACACCGTTTACGAAGATGAGGTCGTGAAGGCCTTTTTAGATATCTCCCAAGTCACTGAAGGACACGTTTTGGTAATTCCTAAAAAGCACGTCGCTAGCCTTTTTGAATACGATGCCAACTTAGCTGGAGAGGTCTTCAGTCGCATTCCTAAAATTGCGCGGGCCATCCAAAAGTCGAACCCTAATATCGTTGGCTTAAACTTGATGAACAACAATGGAGAAGTCGCCTACCAATCTGTTTTCCACTCCCATTTCCACCTTTTACCACGTTACGGTAGCCAAGACGGATTCAAGCTATCTTTGCCGATAACACTGGTAAACAATCTACCGAAGAGTTAAGCACTTTAGCCCAAAAGATTAGCCAAGAAGTTGGTGAATAAAATGAAAAAACGCACGAAATTTTCATTAATCGCGGGACTGGGGTTAGTTACTTGGCTTTACTATGAAAGAGATGGGTTACGCCAGTTAGGACGAATTGCTAAGCAGCAACAAGCAGAAATCTTAACTGCTGTTGAAAACTTAGGCGATAAGGTTCAAGCTGTCAACCAAGTTCTGCAAGAACTTGGAACCACCCTTCCTGAAAGTCTTGATGTGTTAGCAAAGCTTATTACTGATTTGGAGGAATATCAAACAACGATTACTCCTACTTTGGAGCATTTAAGCCAACGTGATAAAAAGTGAAGATTTTTTGAAAAAATCCGGATTTTTCGTGCTTAGCTTATCCTTTAGGAAAAAAGTGTGATATAGTATAAATAAAATTTAGGAAAGAGATGTGTCAATTTAACATGAAAAAATGGTTAGTGGCCTTGGCCGGAATCTTAATGACCTTCAGTTTAGCAGCTTGTTCCAAAACCGTTGCGACAACTGCAGGTGGTAAAATCACGGAAAGCGAGTACTACTCAAGCTTGAAACAAACTTCATCAGGGAAACAAGTTTTACAAGAAATGATTCTTAACAAATTGTTAGAACACGATTATGGTAAAAAAGTTTCCAGCAAGCAAGTTACCAAGGAGTACAATGCTTACAAGAATCAATATGGTTCTTCATTCGAATTATACTTGACTCAATCCGGTTTAACCAAGGCTCAATTTAAAGAACAAATTCGTTCCAGCCTCTTAATGCAAGAAGCAGTTAAGGCTAACACCAAGATTACTAACAAGATGATTGACAAGCAATGGAAAAAATATCAACCAACCATCACGGTTGCTCATATCTTGGTCGATAAGAAATCAACTGCTGAAGACTTAATCAAGCAATTACAAGCTGACCCATCCTTGAAGAACTTCAAGAAGTTAGCTAAGAAAAACTCAACCGACACTTCTTCTGCTAGTGACGGCGGGGTCTTACCTTCCTTCAACAACACAGATACCGACTTAGCATCTAAGTTTAAGAAGGCTGCCTTTGCTTTGAAACAAGGGGAATACACTACCACTCCTGTGAAGACTAGCTACGGTTACCACATTATCTACAGTGTGAAAAATCCTGGTAAAGGGCAAAAGAAAGACCACATTTCTGAACTTAAGAGCCAAATCATCTCTGAAAAGATGAACGACTCTACTTACCTCCAAAAAGTCTTAACCAAAGTTTTAAAGAAGGGGAAAGTTAATATTAAAGATAGTGACTTAAAAGACGTCCTAGCTAACTACCTTTCAACTTCGACTTCTAGCTCAAGCTCTAAATAAAACTAAAAAGGTTCGCAACCATTTTCGGTCGCGAACCTTTTTGGATTTAAAGTAAATCCTGATTTGCAACGAAGATTTGCACTTGGTCAACCCGGTTGGCCTGACCACAACATGGGCACGTTAAATTTAAAGCTACGAGGTTATGCCCTCCGACATGGGGGCGCCCCTGAATGAAAAGGTCGCCCCCCATTTTTTCAAAATCATAACGATAGTCAAAACTTCCGACTGCGACCACCGCGCGACAAGCCTGGCAACTTAACAACCAGGCCAAATAAATCTGATAACTTTGATCGTACTCTGTTACCACACAAAAGGCTGCCAAAAATTGCAAAAGGCTGTGATAATGACCACTTTGCTCCCAAGCAATTATATCTTCTTTAACCAAATCATCATGAAGCGCCACAATTTGTTTAAAGGTTAAAGTCTCCAACTGATAACGCTGCTTTTGCGAATTTTCAATCAAAGTGTAGTTGGTAATATATCCACGATAAGCCTGGGGTAAAAAAGCATCTTCACAGACTAATTGCTTGCCACTGGTGTCATTAATTTGACAGCCACAAAACAGGCACTCGTAATCTAGGGCACTAGCCTTATCATTGCCGACAAAAAAGCCCTCCTCATCCGCCAAGGTCATCCAACCTCCGGCTAAAACTCGGTTACAGTCCGGACACTTACCTAGAAAGAAACTCTGACACTTTCCTTTTTGACAGGCTTCATACAAGGCGACAGTCAGTTCTTGGGCCTGAGTTGGGGTTTGAATTTCTAATTGTTGAACTAAATTAGACCAAGTCAAAATCCGCGAAGATCTTTTTAACAGCCACTTTAATTTTATTTTCCGAATTAAGTCCATTAGTGCGCCTCCCCTTATTTCAATTCTGCGCATCAATTATAGCATTATTTCTTGCTTTAGAGTCCACTCTAAGCAGTATACTAAAAGAAAAATCTAAAAAAGGAGTTTAACCATGAACATCAAAAAAGCTTCCGCCCTCCTAGACTTAACCCCCGATACCATTCGCTACTATGAGCGCATTGGCCTAGTACCACCTTTGAAACGGGATAAAAACGGCGTTCGAACTTTTGAAGAAACTGATCTTAATTGGCTCGAATTTGTGAAATGCATGCGCCAAGCTGGCCTTTCCATTGAAGCCCTACACGACTATATTCAACTAACCGTCACCGACGATCCGGCCACTATCCCCGAACGTAA
>NZ_BAMI01000001.1 GCF_000615765.1 Ligilactobacillus equi DSM 15833 = JCM 10991
TACTTAACCGATGATGAAAAGAGTCAGGTTAAGGACAATGTCCAAAAGAGTAATTCGAATGGCAAAGTTACTAACGTTGACGATCAAGGCAATACTACGATTGAACCGGCCAAGATGGTCAGCGTCAAGGAAGCTGCGCCTGCTGAAATGACTGCCCAAAAGGCTGCGCAAGCTCAAGACCAGCTGCCGCAAACCGGTGAAGACAATTCCAAGGCCGCCTTTGGCTTAGGACTTGCTTCTATTCTTGGCGGGATCGGCATCCTGGGTGCTTTCAAGCGCAAGAAGAAGGAAAACTAAATAAACCCGAAAAAGGCAGATAATCTCAAGAATTGAGGCATCCGCCTTTTTTTCGTAAGCGCCCAATAACACGGTATCTATTACCCGCCGGCCAATAGTCATATACTGTTCTTAACAATTGAATAGGAGGAACACGATATTATGACTAAACATCCAATCGTACCGCTCGAGTTGCCGAAGGACAGAATCAGGCCCAGGAATAAGCTTCCAAAGAACAGGCTTGTCCTTAATCTGAAGTCCAATGGGGTTGAGCTGTCATTTTACAGTGATGCCACTAGAGAGCTTATGCTCGAAGTCGTAGACAGGTTCTTGAGCCATGATTAATCTGGCTGAATTAGGTCGAGTGTTCATTGTTTGCGGTAAGACCGACATGCGACGAGGAATTGATTCGCTTGCTTACATAGTTAAGAAGAGCTTCAATCTCGATCCATTCTCCGGATGCGTCTTCTCTTCTGCGGCAGCCGAAGAGATCGCTTTAAAGCACTTTATTGGGACGGCCAGGGCTTCTGTCTGCTCTATAAGCGCTTCGAGAACGGGAAGCTGGCCTGGCCAAACAATGAAGACGAAGTTCGAGAGTTGTCCGATGAACAAGTCATGCGCTTGATGCAGGGCTTTACCATTGATCCTAAAATTAATATCGCAAGAGCTCGTGAATTGTATTGATTTCACGAGCTTTTCTGGTATTCTCATGATTATGAATCAAGGAGGGACAATAACCATGACCGAAAAAGAAACCTTAGCTTTAATCGAAACGCTTAAAGCAAATAACGAAGAATTGCTCAAGCAGGTTGCCCTTCTTACTGAACAAGTTGCTTATTTGACTAATAAGCTTTACGGCAAGTCTTCCGAAAAGAGAGCTGTCAACCCAGATTAGCTGAGCCTCTTTGAAGAAGACAACGCTCCCAAGATGACGAGGACTTGCCCTCGCATTACCGAAACTATTACCTATAAGAGACGCAAGCAAGTCGGCAGAAAGCAAGATATCTTAGACTCTCTGCCGGGCGAGGAGGTTCATTACCAGTTGGATGACCTTACCTGCCCAGACTGCCAGCACGAACTGAAAGAGATCGGCAGCTTCTGTGCTAGACAAGAGCTACTCTACATTCCAGCCCAAGTTAAGAGAATCGATCATATCCAGCACTCTTACAAGTGCCAGCACTGCAGTGATAAAGCACCAGCCGACAAGATTATCAAAGCTCCTGTACCCAAGGCTCCGTTAACCAACAGTCCTGGCTCAGCTTCTTTGATCGCTGATACGATCTATCAGAAGTATGTTCTCAAGGTTCCTGCCTACCGACAGGAGAAGGACTTGCGGCGTATGGGCCTTCCGCTTGATCACAAGACGGTTTCGAATTGGCATATCAAGGTTTGTGAGTACTACCTCTCCAGCCTATACGAGCTCTTGAGAAAAGAGCCGCTAAAGCTGGATGTCATTCACGCAGATGAGACACCATATCGAGTCTTGGATAGCGAGAGGGCCAAAGACTACATTTGGACCTTCTTGTCAGGCAAGCATGCCGAGAAGCCGATTGTCCTACATCACCATGGATCACGAAAAGGCGCGGAAGCGTGGGATTTCCTCACAGGCTTCAGCGGATACCTTCATTGTGATTAATATCCTGGCTATTTACGATTAAGCCAGCAAGATGTGACTCTTGTTGGCTGTATGGCTCATGCAAGGCGGAAGTTCCATGATTCCTTGCCTAAAAGAGAATCCGACGCGACTTCGGTGGCTAATCAAGGGATCCATTACTGTAATCAAATGTTTAGCCTAGAGCGCGCCTGGGAAGACCTTTCCGCCGAAGAGAGGTACGAGAAGCGTCAGTCCGAATTAAGACCTCTGCTAGAGAAGTATTGCGTCATATTAATGCCATGGACAGTCGAGTGGTTTATCCTTACTTTTTCACGATGCTGGAGATGGCTTCAACGGGTGAAGTTAGTCAGGATAATGTGGTTGAAGTTGCTCGGATCATGGAAAGCTATCTTTTCCGACTGAAGGTCTGTCAACTCCCTACTAATGGGTTAAATCGCACAGTAATTGCCTTGTGTGATAAGACAAAGGCAGCTGGCGATTATCGGGCAAGGTTAGTTTCATTACTGAATGCTTCCTTCCCGGATGATAAAAAATTTGCGGACAGTTTGATGAATGTTAACTTGTACAGTTTACGAAATAATCTAGCTAAATTAGCATTAGTAGTTCTAGAAGAATCGCGAACTAAGGAAACCATCGACTTTGATGATGCTCAGGTTGAACACATTATGCCACAACGGCTAAACAATGACTGGCGAATTGAGCTCCCTAATGCTAACCGGATTAATGAAGATATGGAAGATACGTGAGGAATATATTTCATTATTAACTGATTTTACATCGTTATCTGAGTCAGTAATAATAGATAAAAGAGATGCTTTATTATTAAAAACTGCAGAAATATATGATGCTCAATTACAAATATCAGATGAAGCGTATAATCGAGCACAAAAAGCTTTAAAAGATGATGAAGAGCAATTCTTTACACAGATAGAACTTAATAAGATGCTTCCTAAACATCTTAGAAAATAGGAGCTGATAGCTGAAGATGTCCTTAGCAAATGATTTTGAAAGTTTTTGTAACTCTAAAAATTTTGAGTTATCTGACGAGATGGATACTACAATTAAGGAGATAACTAAAAAATTAAATTCAAAATACTATGATTTGAGCAGTGAAGAAAAAGATCATATGTACATTGTAGGTTCGATGGGGAGAATGACGGCTGTTAAAAATAGCAGTGATCTGGATCTATTATTCGATTTACCGAATTCACTTTTTTCAAAATATGATAGTTATGAATCAAATGGTCAATCTGAATTGCTACAGAATGTGAAAGAAATACTGAAGGAACGTTATCCTAAAACTTTTATAAAAGGTGATGGACAAGTTGTAGTTATTGAATTTACGAAATACACTGTTGAATTAGTTCCAGCTTTCAAGCAATCGAATGGAAGATTTAAATATCCCGATACACATAATGGTGGAAGTTGGAAATATACTGATCCGTTAAGTGAACAAAAAGAATGTATGGAATCCTCCAAGAAGTCTTCTGGGGCATTTATTAATTTTTGTCACATTATTCGTGAGTGGAAGAATAATGAGGGATTTAAATTTGGTGGTCTATTAATTGATACATTTGTATTTAACTATCTTAATAGTTGTACGTTTGAGGATGACTATTCTTTTGATAATTATTTAGAAATTTTCAAGAGTATTTTAGATTATGTAGGAAAATTAGATAAAAATCAAAGTTACTGGTATGCGTTAGGTAGTAATCAGAAAATTTTTAATAATAGCAAGGGTAATTTTGTATCAAAAGCAAAAAAAACATTAAAGCAGATTCAAGATGCCGAGAGCAATGAAGATGATATGAATAATGTTCTTAGGGAAATATTAGGTAATGATTTTCCTAAGTCTGAGAGTTCAAAATTTCTAACTGAAGAATCGCTAGCGTTCAAAAAAGCATATGATAATACAGAAGAATTTATTGAAGATGTATTTCCGGTTGATATACGTTATTCACTTCAAATTGATTGTCGTATTTCTCAAAACGGTTTTAGAACGTTCTGGCTACGTAAATCTCCAAATATGTATATTGGTATCAAAAAAGAGCTAAGGTTCTCAGTAACTAGTACCGATTGTCGAGATTATGATGTTTTTTGGAAGGTTAGGAATGTTGGAAACGAAGCAATTAGAAGAAATTGTATTAGAGGGCAAATAGTAAAAGGAAATAATCAAAAGATAGAACATTCACAATTCAATGGGAACCACTACGTTGAATGTTATCTCGTAAAAAATGAAGTATGTGTTGCACGGTCTAGAATAGATGTTCCAATCAGTACATTATTTAATTGACTGTTTCCCTCAATCCGATATAAACCAAATTGGTCCATCAGACACAAGTGTGTTCGTGATGGGCCAATTGTGGGTATTAGCGGTAAAAAGTTGAGTGATGCTAGGAACGTTGATTTGGCAGCTTTCGGTAATGTCTTAGGCTAGACGGCAAGGGTACCGGGACACGTTAAATCCGTAACCGTCCTCGAACGCACACAATTTGATTAAAAATTGGTGAGGGGTTGAATGGCCCACTGTAACATATATCCAGTTAATGCTGATGTTGAGGCACAGTGATTTGTCTATTATCACTAGTGTCGCATTAAAATAAAGCACTTCAAGGGCGCAAGCAAATTATAACCATGCTAATGAGGCGTTATGCTACCCAAGATGCAGTCAAAAAAGCACAAGCAGATTTAGAAGTTAAACAAGCATATCTTGACAGTTTGGCAAATGCGAAGGACTATAACAAAATAGTACAAGCCCAGCTAGCAACAGCTCAAGTGGCTAAACCAATTTTGAAACAAGTAGCCCAAGTAGCTACAAAGAAGTCGTTTTCTAAGCAATGACCGCAAACTGTTGAAGCAAAAGTAAGTAGTTTAGTTGTCGTCTACTTACTTACTTTAACAACGATGTTTGCAACTACTTTTGGTTGGCATAAAGACGAGAAAGAATAGTCTTTAGAATTAAAAATTCTATTATACAATGATGACAAAAAAGCTGAAAACTAAAAAAGGCGCTACCCTAAGGATAGCACCCAGCACTTAATTAGTCTTCAAGCCAAGACTTGAGTAACTTCTTAAGTACCTTTTTGATTGTACCAACTGGCACAATGATGAATAAAACGTAAATTGACATCAGGAGTTTTCCTCCTCCCTAGTGCTACGGGTTGGTTAGACCTAACGCACAAATGGTTGGGCTGGTTACCTAACTGTAAGCGTGGGGACTAGCGAAAGTTAGTCCTTTTTTTGTGTCTAGTTACTTAAAGCCAATATGACGTGCAACAAAAAAATATATATTTTAAGCAGCTAAGATATGAGTTCGGTAATCAATCCGTGAAATCAGGCCATTAAAGAAATCTATCAAAGAGTTTGACAAGGCGATTGAAGACCTTGTACAAACAATGTCAGAATACAAGTGTCTGGAAAGTATCCCGGGCGTAGGCCCGGTTTACGCAGGTGGTATTCTAGCTGAAATTGGTCAAATTGATCGATTCGCAGACCAAGCCAACTTAGCGAAATATACTGGATTAACCTGGAAAAAACACAATTCAGGTAAGCGTCAATCAGAAAATACTCCCCTTATGCGAACGGGTAACCATTTCCTGTGGTATTACTTAGTTGAGGCCGCAAACTCGGTTATAAGGTATGTGCCGGAGTATAAGGCATTCTATCAAAAGGAAGCAGACGAAGTCACCCGCAATAAATACAAACTAGCAGTCACAATGACCGCAAGGAAATTTACGCGCTTGGTGTACACTCTACTAAGTGAACACCAACTCTATGTGCCAAAGTAGGTGAATGGAGATAAGAACTAATTTCTTATGCGTATAACTCCTTAATCAGTTCATAAAAGCGCTTTTTACGGCTGATCTTATTTGAGTGCACCCTAATTTAGGTTTTACTTTCAAAAATAAGTTAAACTTTTTCTTGACTTATTACTGATGTGCTTACCCAATGCTATTCGCTAAACTTAATGACATTGTATGTAGTAGTTGGTGTATAATAAAGGCAAAAATAATTGAAAGGATAACATATTTATGGAACTTAAAGATTTTACCGAAAAAGAGCAAGAACAAATAAAAACGGGATTATCGACGGCGGTGATTGATGATAAGGAAGCGGCTGATAAAATTTTAGCGTTGGTTCCAGCAGGCTGGATTAGAAAAATTCCTTTCTTTGTCCGCAAACATGCGACGACTAAAACAGTTGAAAGAATTAAGAACCAGAATCCGGAACTATATGCTGTTGCTAAACGACCTGGCGAATTACCAGAGAAAGAACGTGAAGAGCTTCGGCAAATTATTACCGGGATTTTTGAAGAAAAGATGAATAAACACAAGATTAAGTAAATAACGAAACTTAGAAAAGTTTTGCAATTTAAAGCCTTAAGAAATTATATTTTCGAAAATATTGATTTCTTAAGGTTTTTGTCATTGCTAGTTCTAAAAATTATTGGAAAAGCTAATTATTTCCAGTTTCTAGTTGGCTAGAAGGTAGTTTATTTGGAACTATGGTAAAATGGAAAAGATTATTAGCGATTGGAAGGAAAAAGTAATGCATAAAAAAGAAAGAATAGAATGGGTCGATATGGCCAAGGCGCTTGCAATTTTGGGGATGATTGCCGGTCACGAGCTAAATTCAGAAGGATTCTTGGCGTCTTTGATTTATTGTTTCCACATGCCAATCTTTTTTATTTTATCAGGCTATACCTCACGGCCAGTAACAACTTGGGCGGCTTGGGGTAAGAAATTCTGGAAATCTTTTAAGAAAATCTATTTGTTGGCGGTCATAGTGCTCTTAGTGCAAATGGTTTTAGCTAACATAGTTGGTCATGGCGATTGGGCACAACTGAGTCAATCTTTTTTGCGGAATTGGTATTGGGCCTCGAATAATAACCAAGTGGCGAGTGTAGGAGTTATGTGGTTCCTATTTGCGTTTTTCTATGGAATTTTGGTTTATGATGGTGTCGGCGTCTTAGTTTCAAACTATCGGTATGCCGGTCTAGTGTACCTAGTTTTATCTGCACTCGGGATGGCGATAGCGTTTAAAGTGTGGCTACCTCAAGATTTGGATTTAGCGTTAGTAATTCCTTTCTTCATGTGGTTTGGTCGCTGGCTGAGGGAAAGTCATTTTATTGGGTCGAAGTTAGCACGTTATGTGTTAGTAATTTCTACTGTGATTTGGATTTTAGCGGGACAGCAAAGATTTCACATTGAAATTTCTATTCGTCATTATCCAGGCTTTTTCCTATCAGTATTAGTGGCATTGCTAAGTAGTTTGGTAATTATCTACGTGTCACGGGGAATTTTATGCTTACCTTATGGTTCAAAATTATTAGTTTTTGGGCGCCATACACTCCTATTGATGTGTATCCACTCCCTTGATTTGTACTGGACCTGGTGGGGCGTTTGGGTTAATGGACCTTGGAAGTTAATTCTACGTGTGGCATTAGATTTAATGATATTTACGCTTATTTTAGGTTTTCGTCAGCTTTGGCAACGGAAAATTAAATAAAACTAATGCAAATTGTGTTATAAAAATTATTGCTTGGTAAAATCAAATAACTAATTTGGGAGGAAAAAGTTTGAAAATTAAAGCAACAGAATGGTACTGGATACGGGCGCCACGGGAATATGAAATTACCGATGAAAAAATTAAAATTGTAACCGAACCGGGGACGGATTTGTGGCAACGGACTTATTATCATTTCCGTAATGATAATGCACCGGTTTTACAGGTGAAGACTACTGAAAAAATTTTTTCTTTTGTGGTGAAGACTAATTTTGCCAGTCATCACCGTTTCGATCAATGTGGTGTAGTTATGTATTTGGATAGCGATAACTGGTTGAAGGCCTCAATCGAATATGAAAGCGCAGACTTTCAACATCTTGGTAGCGTTGTAACTAATCAAGGTTATTCGGATTGGGCCACGACTGAGATTCCTGCGAATATTAAATCTATGTGGTATCGTTTCAGTCGCCGAGGGGCTGATTTTCGCTTGGAATGCTCGGAAGATGGAGTGACTTTCAAGCAAATGCGGATTTGTCACATGTCTCAAGTTAAAAATGAAATTAGTTTTGGAGTGTATGCTTGCAGTCCAGAAGATTCATCTTTTGTAGCGGAATTTACCAATTTTGAAATCATGGATTGTCAATGGTTAGCTCACGATGGTCAGGCCCCTGATGTGGAACAATAAATTTATTAATATTTTGGTAAGTAACTCATGGGGACTTTGAGCTAAATTACTTGTTTTATTAAGAGATAATTAGTAAAATAAAAGTTAGATTTAGCCAGTAATGGTAGCAATAAAAACAGAAAGTGGTGCTTGATTACTATGAGAAAAGAAGAAAAGGCGCTCATCGTTATCTTTGGGGGGACGGGCGACTTAGCGCAACGCAAGTTATACCCTTCCTTATTTAATTTGTATAAACGGGGCTTTTTAAAAGATAATTTCGCAGTAATTGGAACGGCACGCCGTCCTTGGAGTGATGACTACTACCGTGAAATTATTATCAATGCGGTGGGGGATGCCGAAGATATCAATGGCCAAGCAACAGACTTTGCCAGCCACTTTTACTACCAATCACATAATGTCAATGATACAGAACACTATGCAACTTTAAAGCAATTGGCTGATAAGTTGGATGATAAGTACCAAATCGGTGGTAATCGCGTCTTTTACTTAGCGATGTCACCAAGTTTCTTTGGGACGATTGCCGCACACCTCAAGTCCCAAAACCTAAAGACAACGACCGGTTACAACCGTGTGATTGTTGAAAAACCATTTGGCCACGATTATGAAAGTGCCATGGTCTTAAACGAAGAAATCGCCCAAGCTTTCCCCGAAGAGGAAGTTTACCGTATTGACCATTACTTGGGTAAGGAAATGGTGCAAAATATTCCTGCTATTCGTTTTGGAAATAATATTTTCAATGCCTTGTGGAATAACCGCTATATCAGTAACATCCAAGTAACCTTGTCAGAATCCTTAGGGGTCGAAGAACGGGGCGGTTACTATGATACGGCGGGGGCTTTACGCGACATGATTCAAAATCACACCTTGCAAATTGTGTCCTTGCTGACCATGTCAGCGCCTGTCAGCTTCACGGATACCGATATTCGTAATGCTAAAATCAATGCTTTAAAGTCTTTACGAGTTTACAAGCCGGAAGAAGTAGCGCAAAACTTCGTCCGTGGTCAGTATGGTCCCGGTTCTGATAAACCTGGCTATCGCCAAGAAGATATGGTGGATGCAGACTCTATGACCGAAACTTTTGTAGCTGGGAAATTGGAAGTCAACACTATGGATATGGCTGGAGTACCGATTTATGTTCGGACTGGGAAGCGGATGCGTGAAAAAGCAACCCGCGTGGATGTAGTCTTCAAACAAGTACCAAATAATGTCTTTGGTGAAGGTGATAATACCTTACGTCACGATGTCTTGCACATCATGATTGATCCAGAACCGAAGTTGAGCTTACAACTCAACTCAAAGACCATTGGTCACTCTTATGAATATGATACGAATAGTTTGAACTTAAATTACAGTGTGCCTGCCGAGCAAAGGGCCAACATTCCAGAAGCTTATGAAAAATTAATCTTGGATGTTTTACAAGGCAAAGCCTCAAATTTTGCTTCTTCCAAGGAATTGGAATACTCCTGGAAGTTCATTGATTCTGTGCGTCAAGCTTGGGATAAGAATATCGATGATATGATTTTTCCTAACTATTCATGTGGGAGTATGGGGCCAAAAGCAGCAGATGCGCTCTTAGAAAAAGATGGTAACCATTGGGAATTTTAAGGTAAAGCCGGCCGCAGGGTCGGTTTTTTTTGGAGGAAAAATTGGAAACTCGAAAAATTATTCATGTGGATATGGACTCCTTTTATGCAGCTGTCGAGATGCGGGATAACCCGGTTTTATTTCAAAAACCTCTGGTAATTGGGCGTGATCCCAAACATTCCAATGGTCGTGGTGTAGTGGCGACAGCCAACTATGTAGCCCGGGCCTACGGGGTTCATTCAGCCATGTCAACAGCTCAGGCTGCCAAGCTCTGTCCGGATGCCGTTTTTTTAAACCCAGATTTTGAAAAATACCGTCAAATTTCCCAGGAAATTCATGCGATTTTCCACAGCTTTACCGATGTCATTGAACCGGTAGCTTTGGATGAAGCCTATCTGGATGTGACTCATAATAAGCGTCAGCTTGACTCACCGGTAGTTTTAGCCCATCAATTACAACAAGAAATTTATCAAAGTCTGCGCTTGACTTGTTCGGTAGGGGTGGCCCCTAATAAGTTTTTGGCCAAGTTAGCTAGTGAATACAATAAACCTATGGGTTTTACCATGATTTCTCAAGAAGATATTGATGCTTTTCTCTTGCCTTTGCCGATTGGAAAGTTCCGCGGAGTGGGGGCTAAAACTAAAGAGAAAATGGAAAAACTAGGCATTGAAGACGGAGCGGATTTACGGGCCCAAGACTTAAACTTCTTAACGCAACATTTTGGTAAACAAGGCTTCTTCTTTTACAATTGTGCGCGTGGGATTGATGATCGGCCAGTCCAGGCCCAGCGACAGCGTAAATCTCTTGGATATGAACGGACCTTTGATCAGGGTTTAACGACCTTGGTGGAGGTTAATGACTTTTTTAAGCGTGCAGCTAGCAAGATTGTTGCCAAGTTAGAGGAAAAGAAGTTACGAGCCCAAAGCTTGGTGGTAAAAGTGCGTAACAGCAATTTTGAAACGATGACTAAGCGTTATAGTCAAAAAGATTTTCTGGAAAACGATGTCGAAATCCTGGTTGCCCGAGCAGAGACGCTCTTTGAAGAAATTCAGGTTAGTGAACCTTACGATGTCCGCCTTTTGGGTTTAACAGCAACTGGTTTAGAAGAAAAGCAAATTGAAAACATTACCTTAGACCTTTGGGGCTAGCTTGAAATCTGGGGCTTTTTTGGGTAAAATTAATTAGTTAGAGTAAAAAGAACGAAAGTAGATATATAAGGAGTAAACATTGAAATTTACAGAATTTAATTTAAAGCCGTTCATTAACGAGGCTTTACAAGCGATTGGCTTTAGCGAGCCTACACCGGTGCAAGAACGCTTGATTCCTATGATTCGCAAAGGAAAAAGTGTAGTCGGTCAATCCCAAACCGGTAGTGGGAAGACTCACACCTTCTTATTACCCATCTTCAACAATATTGATGAAGATTTAAATAAAGTTCAAGCCGTTATCACAACACCAAGTCGGGAATTAGCCTACCAAATCTACGAGGCTGCTAAGCAGATTGCAGCCCATAATGATAAAATTTCGGTTCACAACTATGTGGGGGGGACGGACAAGAAACGGCAAATTGAAAAACTCAAGCACAGTCAACCTCAAATCGTGATTGGAACACCGGGACGGATTTTAGATTTGGTGCGGGAAAATGCTCTAGATATTCACAATGCCCACTACTTGGTTGTGGATGAAGCGGATATGACTTTGGACCTAGGATTTTTGAAGGAAACGGATGCCATTGCGGCGACTTTACCACAAGACTTACAAATGTTGGTCTTCTCCGCTACTATTCCGGAAAAATTAAAACCTTTTTTACGGAAGTATATGTCTAATCCGGTGATTGAAGTCATTGAAAATAAGACCGTAATTTCTTCGACAATTGACAACTGGTTGATTTCTACCAAGGGTCGTGACAAGAATCAATTAATTTACCAGCTCTTAACGATGGGAGAACCTTATTTGGCTTTAATTTTCGCCAATACCAAGACTAGAGCAGATGAGCTAACAGATTATCTGCGTAAACAAGGGCTCAAGGTTGCCAAGATTCATGGGGGTATTCAACCACGAGAAAGAAAACGAATCATGAAAGCTGTGCAAAACTTGGAATACCAATACGTGGTTGCCACTGACTTGGCGGCCCGCGGGATTGATATCGAAGGGGTTTCTCACGTGATTAATGATGACTTGCCTGAAGACTTGGAGTTTTTCGTGCACAGGGTAGGGCGGACCGGTCGGAATGGTATGTCCGGAATTGCCATGACTTTATATGCGCCTAATGAAGAAGATTTGATTGAAGAACTCGAAGAGATGGGGGTTAACTTCAAGCCTAAGAAATTAGTCAACGGTGAAGTGGTGGATTCTTATGATCGTAACCGTCGGGAAAAACGTCGGACTCGTAAGCAAAGTGTGGCCGGAGAGCTGAAAGGAATGATTTCCAAGGCTAAGAAGAAGAAAAAGCCAGGTTACAAGAATAAGATTAAGCGCGCCATCAAGAAGAATGAACAACAACGGCGTCGGATTGAACGACGTCAAGAGATGCGTGCTATTCGTAAGAAAAATAAAGCAGAAAATCGTTACTAAAAGAATTGACAGTGAGCGGATTTTTTTCTATACTTGACTGTATTGTAAGACATGTTAATTAAAGTATGGCCTTCAAGAAAGGGTTCGGTTGCTGTGAGAACCTAGGCGCCTTAGTTAATGCTCCTTACCTAGTAAATATGTAAATAAAAAGCTTAAAGAGGCAAACGAAACATCGTTGGCAAGTAAGGTGGTACCGCGCTTAGGCGTCCTTACTTTTCAACGGTGTTTTTTCTTTTTAAGTCCAGAAAGGAAATATCATGAAACAATTAACCAGTGCCCAAATTCGGCAAATGTACCTTGATTTCTTTAAAACTAAGGGTCACGACATCATGCCTTCTGCACCTTTAGTGCCTAAGGATGACCCAACTTTACTTTGGATTAACTCCGGAGTTGCCACGATGAAGAAGTACTTCGACGGTTCTGTTGTACCTAAGAACCATCGGATGACTTCTTCCCAAAAATCAATTCGGACTAACGATATTGAAAATGTAGGCCACACTGCTCGCCACCATACTTTATTTGAAATGTTGGGGAACTTCTCCATTGGCGATTACTTCAAAAAAGAAGCCATCACTTGGGCTTGGGAACTCTTAACTAGTCCAGACTGGTATGCTATTGAACCAGAAAAACTTTACGTGACCGTTTATCCTAAAGATACGGATGCTAAGCGTATTTGGTTAGAGGAAGTTGGCTTGCCTGAAGACCATATTGTGGAAATGGAAGATAATTTCTGGGATATTGGGGAAGGTCCTTCTGGTCCCGACTCCGAAATTTTCTTTGACCGTGGGCAAGAATTCTCTGACGTGGCTGAAGATGACCCTGAAAACTATCCTGGTGGTGAAAACGAGCGTTATTTAGAAATTTGGAACATCGTCTTCTCCCAATTTAACCACAAGCCAGATGGTACTTACGAAGATCTTCCTCACAAAAATATTGATACGGGGATGGGACTTGAACGGGTGGTTTCTGTCTTCCAACACGCTAAGACTAATTTTGAAACTGACTTGTTCTTACCAATCATTGACAAGACGGCTGAATTATCTGCAGGTAAGCACTATGGGGATGATGCTACTGCTGACGTGTCCTTTAAGGTGATTGCCGACCACGCGCGGGCGGTGACATTTGCCATCGGCGATGGGGCTTACCTTCCAATGAAGGTCGCGGTTACGTTATCCGGCGTTTAATCCGTCGTGCTGTGATGCACGGGCAAAAGTTAGGCATTAACGGGGCTTTCTTATACCAATTAGTACCTGTCGTTGGTAAGATTATGGAATCAGCTTACCCAGAAGTCTTACGTGATGCGGAATACATTCAAAAGGTGATTCGCATGGAAGAAGACCGTTTCCAAGAAACCTTAAAAGATGGGGTTGCGATGTTAGATGACTTAATTGCTAAAACCAAGGAAGCCGGTCAATCCGTTTTACCAGGTAAGCCAGTCTTCAAGTTATACGATACTTACGGATTCCCATTTGAATTAACAGAAGAATATGCTAATGACGCAGGTTTAACGGTGGCTAAAGATGAATTTGACGCCGAAATGCAAGCACAAAAAGACCGGGCCCGCGCTGCACGTTCTTCAGCGAAGTCCATGGGTGTCCAAAATGCCCTCTTGACTGATATCACCACGCCTTCTGAATACGTAGGTTACAGCAAGTTAGCTTGCGATGGTATCTTAGAAGACATTATCTTTGAAGATGAATTAGTGGACAGCTTAGCTGCTGGCCAAAAAGCGCAAGTCATTTTTGATAAGACTCCATTTTATGCTGAAATGGGGGGACAAGTGGCTGACACTGGTTTTATTAAGAATGCTGAAGGTAAGACTGTTGCTCAAGTTGAAGACGTGCAACACGCACCAAACGGGCAAAACATGCACACAATTATGGCGTTAGCTGATATGACTAAGAAGTCCAGCTACCGCTTAGAAGTAAATGTAGAACGCCACGACAAGGTGAAAAAGAATCACACGGCAACCCACCTCCTAGACCAAGTTTTACGCGACGTCTTAGGGAGTCACACCCACCAAGCTGGTTCTTTAGTGGAACCAACTTACTTGCGTTTTGATTTCACTAATTTAGGAGCCGTAACGGAAGAACAATTAGCCAAAGTTGAAGCTATTGTCAACGAAAAAATCTGGGCGAATATGGCTGTGGAAACGGTTGTAACTGACTTAGAATCCGCCAAGAAGATGGGGGCAATTGCCTTATTTGACGATAAGTATGGTGATGAAGTGCGCGTCGTGAAGGCTGGCGACTACTCTATGGAATTCTGTGGGGGAAACCACGTGGATAACACCAATGAACTTGGTTTATTCAAGATTGTTTCTGAATCAGGGGTCGGCGCTGGTGTCCGTCGGATTGAAGCCGTAACTTCCAAGGAGGCTTATGAATTCTTAGAAGGCCGTAATCATTTACTCCAAGAAGCCGCTACGCTAATGAAGGTTGCACAAATTAAGGAAGTGCCTAACAAGGTTCAAGCCTTACAAGCCCAAATCAAGGAATTGGAAGCTACGAAGCAAGCTTTGGAAGACAAGTTTGCCAGCCAACAGGCCAAGTCCGTCTTTGAAAATGTGCAAACGATTGGTACTTACAGTTTGATTGCTTCCCAAGTTAACGTTTCTGGGATGAGCCAATTACGTCAATTGGCTGATCAATGGAAGAGCCAAGGTTTGTCTGATGTCTTAGTCTTAGCGACTGCTGTAGATGGCAAGGTGAACTTGATTGCTGCGGTGCAAGATGAGGCTGTTAAGGCTGGTTTAAAGGCCGGTGACTTAATCAAGACCATTGCACCACTTGTTGGTGGTGGCGGTGGGGGTCGTCCTAACATGGCCCAAGCCGGTGGTAAGAAACCAGAAGGAATTGACCAAGCTCTAGCCAAAGCTAGTGAATGGTTAGCAGAAAAATAAAAATTATTATGGGAAGAGTCCTTGGGGGCTCTTTTCGTATGAAAGGACAAAAGATGAAGCCAGAAGAATTATCACAAAAGTTACAATACCAAACCCAAAAAGAAGTCGATGAATTACAAACAATTTTGAACAAGTTAAATGGGATGAGCTTGGTTTTAAGTAAGGCCATGAAAAATGGGGTCGTGGTTGATAAAAAAGCTTACAATGACTTCGCCCAAAAATATAATGATTTAGTTAAGGCGGTTGATTTTGATTTAAAACGCGCTAAATTACGTCAAGCCAAGACTTTTGACTTGGAAAAATAAATTTTTGCATCCTGGCTTACGCGGGATTTTTTATTAAATGAGAAAAATTTATTGTTTTATGATAAAAATGAGTGTATTATGAGATAAACTAAAAGAAAGAGGAGTGATTTAGATGGCACGAAAAATTGGTGTAATCGGAATGGGAAACGTAGGGGCTGCGGTGGCTCATTATGTTGTGTCTGCTGGCTTTGTGGACGAACTCGTTTTAATTGATAAGAACAGCGCTAAGGTGGAGGCTGACGCCCTAGATTTTCGGGATGCCATGGCTAATCTTCCTCACCGGATGGATATTTACACGAATGATTATCAAAAACTTGCCGATGCGGATGTAGTAATTTCCGCCCTGGGGAACATTAAATTGCAGGACAATGCTGGTGATGATCGTTTCGTCGAATTACCTTTTACCAGCAAGAACGCCCAGGAAGTAGCTCAAAAACTTAAGGCGGTTAATTATCAAGGTAAGATTATTGTCATCACTAATCCAGTCGATGTAATTACTTCTATCTTTCAAGAAGTAACAGGCTTACCTAAAAATCACGTGATTGGGACGGGGACGCTTCTTGATTCAGCCCGGATGCGACGAGCCGTTTCCGAACAATTAGGGATTGATTCACGTTCCGTGGTGGGTTACAACTTAGGAGAACACGGAAATTCCCAATTTACTGCCTGGTCTACAGTGCGAGTTTTAGGGCAGCCTATTACTGAACTTGCCCAAGGTCGGGGCTTGGATTTGGATGCTTTGGATCATGAAGCTAAAGTCGGGGGCCATACGGTCTTCCACGGTAAAAAGTACACCAACTATGGGGTGGCAACGGCAGCTGTTCGCTTGGCCAACACCATCATGTCCAATGCCATGACTGAATTGCCAGTTTCCAACTATCGGGAAGAGTATGGATGTTACCTCTCATATCCTGCTATTGTGGGAGCCGACGGGGTGGTGGAACAACTCCAGCTTGATTTAACAGCGGAGGAATTGAAAAAACTTCAAGTTTCTGCGGATTACATCAAGACCAAGTATCAAGAATCTATGGCTTAGGCCAGAATGAAGTCAGTTACGGCTGGCTTTTTTATGTGAATTTTTATTTATTTGTTCAACAAAAATTGACTGACTGGTCAATAAATAATACCATTGATTTATGGGAAGAAAGAAAAAATTTGATCAAAACTTGGTTTTAAAACAAATCACGCAGGTCTTTGTCCGGTATGGATATGAGGCGACCTCTATGGATAATTTAGTTCAGGCCACGGGTGTCTTGCGGGGAAGCTTATACGCTGCTTTTGGCAGTAAATTGGGTATGTTTCGGGCGGCTTTAGCTTGGGAGGAGAACGAATTAAGCGACCAATTGATTCTAATTGCTATGATGGAGTTGAGTGCTCGTGACTCCCAAATTAAACGGATGGTTCAAATATGGTACCAAAAACAAAATGCGACCCAAGTGACCATGAAGTTAGGGCAACTGATTTTAGCCCGCAGTCAAATCTTAGGAGTTGATAGTGATGAAGAATAAAGTTGACATTCAAGGTGATAAATTAATCGTGGCACCGCAAGGATTGCATAAAATCTGGGCTTTAAAAGGCCAAATCACGTTGCCACTCAGTCATGTCAGGGGGGCAACTTTAGATAATGGTATGCTCTTAGAAAAGAGGGGGCTACGTCTGGGCGGAACGGCTATTGGGGGATATTATGCCGGAACTTTTGTGAAAGCTGGTGAAAAAGTTTTCTATAATGCAAATCTAAAAGACCAAGTGGTGGTCATTACTTTGCGTGATGAGGACTATACCTCTCTGGTTTTAGGGGTAGAAAATCCTCGAAAATTGGTGGATGAAATCAATAGTCAGCTAACTTAAAGTGCGTTATACTAAGAAGGCCGGGTTATAAACGCGGCTTTTTTGAATTGGTGAGAAAGGATGAAAATAACTTGTGAAAAAACTCAAAGGAATTTTGATTTTGCTATTAGTAGCTTTGATTTGGGGTGTGGCCTTTGTCGCCCAGGATAAGGCCGGAGATGTCATTGGGGCCTTTACCTTTAATGCGTCCCGGAATTTCTTAGCGGTTGCCTTTCTAGGAATTTTTCTCTTAAAGCGTAAGAGTCATGGCCAATTACCTCCGGCTAGCAAGCAATTGTGGTTAGGAGGACTTTGGATTGGACTGGTCTTGTTCATTGCCGAAAGTTTCCAACAATCAGCGATTGCTTCCTACCCAGCGACCGCTGCGGTTTCAGGACGTTCTGGCTTTTTAGCCTCAACCTATGTAATTTTTGTGGCTGTAATGGCTTGGATTGTCGGACGCAACCGAAATTTTTTAACTGCGGTTGCTGTAGTTTTAAGTATCTGTGGGATGTACTTTTTATGTTTGACCCGAGGCTTAAATGAAATTTATTTTGGCGATATTTTAAATGTCGCCTCGGCCTTCTTCTTTGCCCTCCATATCCTGGTTATTGACCGCTATCGCAGGTTGGACAGCTTGATGATTTCTTGTCTCCAGTTTGTGGTGGCTGGGAGTCTAGCTCTACTTTGTGCCTTAGTTTTTGATAGTTTGACTTGGGCTAACTTCCTCGAAGCTTTAGTTCCAATTATTTATGCCGGAGTTATTTCTAGTGGTGTGGGTTATACCTTGCAGATTGTGGGGCAAAAATATGCTGATCCAGCTTCCTCAGCCTTGGTTCTAAGCTTAGAGTCGGTTTTTGCGGCCTTAGCGGGCTTTATTCTTTTAGGGGAAGTATTAACAGGCCGTGAATTTTTCGGAGGTATTCTGGTTTTTCTAGCAGTGATTTGCGCCCAAATACCGGATATCCTGATGGTTTATCGCAATCAAAAAAATATGCCAAGATAAAAGGCTGAAAGTTACGTTTTTAGCGTTCTTTCAGCCTTTTGGTAATTCCAATAACTACGGGGAGGGAGCTTGTTTTTCGCAACTGCAATTTATTTCTACCGTCATAGCGAATACTTGCAAGCAAAATAAAAAAGCCAGCAATTGCTGACTTAAGCTAAAGGTGAATCTCCTAGCTGGTAGACGCGATTATCGGCTTCATCGTAAACACTAATGGGATGATTATCTACGGCATCAATTCGTAGTTGGTAGCCGTAGTTATCTAAAAAAACAAGTTCTTTGTTATCAATACTAATGACTTTTCCGGCGAGTTGACGTCGGTCTAAAGAAATCGTTAAATCGGCGCTTATTTCTAAGTGATGTTGGCGTCCATTTTCTTCATCAGTAAAAACCCAGTTACCAACATAAATTAGAGGTATAGTGGCTACAGTAATTTTAGCAACGTGCTTATTAGAACGGTGCAACACGTTTTTAATATGTTCTAAAAAAGGTACTCTAGCCACGACAATACCGCCTTTCTCTTCCATCAATAAATCCCCCTGTGTCCATAAATGGTTATGTACTAATTCTAAAATTATTTATACCTATCATATACCACTTGTCTTCGAAGCAAAAGGGGGGAACGTTTTTTTAGCAATAATGAAACTTTGTCATAAAATTGACATTGAAACCGCTTTATATAATAAAAGATTTTAGTGGGAATTTCTGTTATAATTTAGCTGAAGAACTTTTTTGAATAGTGAGGTTAAATCTATGGTAAAATTAGGAGTTATCGGAACAGGAGCAATTGCCTTAAGCTTTGTGAAAGCTGCTAGAAGTGCAGATTATTATAAATTAACAGCGGTATATTCCCGGCGCCAGGAAAGCGGTCAAGCCTTCGTTGAAAAGACAGGATACCCAGCGCAAACGTATACTAGTATACAGGAATTTTTCCAAAAAGGTGATTTTTCAGTGGTTTACATTGCTTCACCCAACAGCTTGCACTTTGAACAAATCAAGTTGGCCTTGGAAGCAGGTAAAGATGTGATTGTAGAAAAACCAATGGTAATTAACCCAAAGCAAATGGCGGCCGTAAAGGATCTATTAGCCCAACATCCTGAAAACTACCTTTTTGAAGCTGCTCGACATCTACATGAACCAGCCTTTCAAGTGGTTCAAGAAGCCGTGGCGAGCCTCGAAATGAAGCAAGGGGGGCACTTAACGTATATGAAATATTCCTCCAAGTATGATGCCTATTTAGCTGGAGAAGAACCTAACGTCTTTACCACTAAATTTGCCGGAGGAGCTCTCCAAGACCTGGGGATTTACTTAGTTTATGATGCTGTGGCTTGGTTCGGTAAACCGGCTAGTGTGGAATACAAGGCCCACATGTTGAAATCGGGCGTGGATGGTAGTGGGGAGGCTATCTTACACTATCCTGACTTTGATTTGATTTTACATGTTGGTAAGACGATGAACTCCTACCTTCCTGGTGAGATTTATGGTCGCAAGGAAACGATTGTTATGGATAATGCGGCTGAATTGACGGACGTTAAGTTAGTAGGTCCACGGGCTGAAGTTAAAATTGGAGGTCGATTAGTGGATGAAAATCCGCTCTTAGCTGAAGCAATGGTTTTTGGAAAAATTTTAGTTAACCGAGATCAACCTGAAAATCGTCAGAAAGCAGCCCAATGGTTGGCTTTAGCAGAAGAAGTCAATCAGGTTCTTTATGACCTTCGGCAAAGTGCCGGCATTGTCTTCGATGACGAAAAATAGAGAGAAAAGGATATATTAAATATAATGAATCCAAAATTTGAAGCAAAATTTACTGCGGAAGGTTTTACGCGCCTAGCGCCTATTCAAACCGCCGTCTATGATGACTTACGACAAGGTAAAGATGTCTTGGGTCTAGCGCCGACGGGATCGGGGAAGACTTTGGCATATACCTGGCCTTTATTAGAGCAAATCTTGCCGGGTGATGGAGTGCAATTATTGATTTTAGCGCCATCCCAAGAATTGGCCAGTCAGATTACCCAAGTAGTACGGACTTGGGCCCAAGTCTTAGACTTAAGTGTCTTAGCTATTATTGGGGGTGCTAATGTTAAACGGCAACAAGAAAAGCTTAAAAAACGCCCCGAAATTATTGTAGGGACACCAGGGCGCTTGTTGAACTTAGCCAATGACAAAAAGTTAAAGCTTCACAAGCTTCAAGCGGTCGTAGTTGATGAAGCCGATGAAATGTTGGCGCAAAAGGAAACCTTGGCTGATGTGCGGGATTTAGTAAGTCGCGGTCCCGCAGATAGTCAATTAGCTTTCTTCTCAGCCACTACCACGCCGGTTTTAGATGAATTACATCGTTGGTTTGGTGTTGATGTAGTAGTTAAAGATGTACGCAAAATTGACGACACTCAAGGTGAAGTAATGCACTATTTGATTGAAACTCCCGTACGTAAGCGGACAGATGCCTTGCGGCGTTTAGCCAACTTGGATGACTTTGCGGGGTTAGTCTTTGTTAAGCAAACGTCAACCTTAAAAGAAGTAACCGATAAGTTACGGCATCATAAAGTACCGGTAGCTTCTTTATCAGGTGAAGGTCGGCAAGTTGAACGTCAACAAGCCTTAGCAGCTTTAAAAAGTCGCAAAATTAAGCTTTTGATTACCACAGATATTGCTGCCCGCGGGCTGGATATTCCTAATTTACCCGCTGTGATTAATTATGATTTACCGCGTGACATTAATACTTACATTCACCGTAGTGGACGAACTGGCCGGATGGGCGCGACCGGGATGGTGATTAATCTAGGAAATGAGCATGCTTTGCGGAACTTTCGGCAAATTTTGCGGACTGGTGACTATCGCGTTAGTCCGGCTTTCTTAATGGCAGGACATCTGGCCCTCCGAGATGAGATTGGATACTTGGACGCCCGTACAGGTGATCCATTAGACTTGCAAACGCAAACCTCCAAGCCAGCCATCAAAAAAAACAAGGTTAAAAATAAGGCCCAAGTTGATACCAAGATTGCGGAAGTCAAGCCTAAGCGTAAGAAAAAGCGCAAGCGGGACCAAAAGAATAAAGGGATGCGTCGTAAAAAACAAACAGACTAAACCTTGACTTTAAAAAGAAAAATTTTTATACTATAAGAGATAATAGTATGTATCTGTAGCTCAGCAGGATAGAGCAACCGCCTCCTAAGCGGTAGGTCATCGGTTCAATTCCGATCAGGTACATTGATTATTTCTGGTTAAATACAAAAAAGCTATCCGTTGAATGGATAGCTTTTTGTGTAGGCAATTTTATTTAAACCCAGTCCCCATTACGAAAGACCGGGATGATAGTACCATCTTTTTTGATACCGTCAATGTTCATTTGGGCAGACCCCACCATGAAGTCGACGTGAGTTTCTGAAACGTTAAGACCGTGCTCCATTAACGTTTTATCATCCATTTTCGTCCCACCTTGGACATTAGTTGGGTAGGCGGATCCCAAAGCGAGATGGTCACTAGCATTTTCATCAAAGAGGGTGTTGAAGAAGGTAATCCCTGATTGCGAAATTGGAGAAGGATCAGGAACTAGGGAACTTCCCCTAAGCTTTTGGCCCCCGGAATTGTTAAGAGGTGATCGAGAACTGCTTGGCCTTTTTCAGCCGTGGCTTTGATAATTTGACCATCCTTAAATTCAAAACGCATGCCTTCTAAGACAGAACCTGCGTAAGAAAGGGGTTTAGTAGAGCAGATATAACCATCGATGCGATGGCAATCGGCAGCGGTGAAGACTTCTTCAGTTGGCATATTGGCCATAAATTCAACACCGTCACTGTTCAAGGAACCAGCAGCTTCCCAAATGTGATTTTCAGGTAAACCAACTGTGAAGTCAGCCGTTGGTGCGGTGTAGTGGAGGGCGGAGAACTGTTCTTGGTTCAACCATTCAGCTTTAGAACGTAATTTTTGGTCGTGGGCTTGCCAAACAGCGACGGGGTCGTCACCTTCATTGAGGTGGCAAGTCTTAAAAATTTCTTCCCAGAGTCGGTCGACACTTTCTTTTGGACTAAGGTCGGGGAAGACTTTTTGAGCCCATTCTTGACCAGCAGCGGCCACGACGGTCCAGCTCAAATCATTGTTTTGGGTAGCCTTGCGGACAGGTAAGTTTGCCTTGCCAAGGGCTTTTTGGTAGGCACCAATGCGACTAGCCTCGACACCCCCTAAAGCGTTAGGATCATCAGACATAACTGAAATCCGAGCAGCTTTGTGTTCGGCGATGTATTGAGCTTCAGCTTTTTGGTAGTCAGGAATATTGGTCAAAAATTCTTCCGGGGCGTTAGTCAAGAATTGGCGGGTGTTAAAGGAATCAGACCATTTCACAATCACCTTACCAGCGCCCAATTTGTAGGCTTCTTCAACAATTAAGTGAGCTAATTTTTGTTGGCTCACAGAAATGTAAAGGATGACCACTTGCTGGGGTTGGATGTTAACCCCAACTTTGGTAATCAGTTGGGCGTATTTAACTAGTTTTTCATCAAAATTAGGAATAGACATGAAATCACTCACTTTAATTTAATTGTTTGTCTAATTAAATATATCATGAAAGCGCGCATTTTGGCAATAAGCTTGCTATAATAAAGACAATAGTAAATACGGAGGAATTTCTGATGCAGAAAATTAAAGTAATGACGGTCTTTGGGACTCGTCCGGAAGCCATCAAGATGGCCCCTATTGTCAAAGCGCTTCAAGAAGATGAACGTTTTGAGGCTATTACCACGGTGACCGGCCAACACCGCGAAATGTTAGACCAAGTCTTAAAAATCTTTGCTATCCAACCTGATTATGATTTAGATATCATGCACCATCAACAAACATTAACAGATATTACGGCTAACGTCTTAATCAAGCTTCAAGCAGTCTTGCAAGAAGCTAAGCCTGATATAGTCTTAGTTCACGGGGATACAACGACGACCTTTGCTGCTAGTGTGGCTGCTTTTTATCAACAAATTCCCTTGGGTCATGTGGAAGCGGGCTTACGAACTTGGGATAAGTATGCACCTTATCCGGAGGAAATGAATCGGCAAATGACGGATGTGTTAACGGATTTGTACTTTGCACCAACTAGTTTGAGCCAAGAAAACTTGCTCAAAGAAGGTCACTATCGAGATAATATTTATGTTACAGGGAACACAGCTATTGATGCCCTGAAACAAACGGTTAGTGCTGATTATCAGCATCAAATTTTAACAAACTTAGATCCTCAAAAGAAGTTGGTCTTAGTAACTATGCACCGGCGGGAAAATCAAGGCACACCAATGGAAAGGGTCCTAACGGCTTTACGTCAAGAAGTGGAAGCCCATCCTGAAATTGAAGTTGTTTATCCGGTTCACCTTAGCCCAGTTGTCCAAGAAGTCGCTCACCGTGTGTTAGGTAATCATCCTCGAATTCATTTGATCGAACCGCTCGATGTTTTAGATTTCCATAATCTTGCGGCTCATGCTTACCTGATTATGACGGATTCTGGTGGGGTCCAAGAAGAAGCCCCTTCCTTAGGCAAGCCGGTTTTGGTCTTGCGGGACACTACTGAACGACCAGAAGGGGTAGCGGCTGGAACTTTGAAAGTCGTGGGAACCCAACCCGATAAGGTCAAAACTGCTCTAGAAGGGCTTTTAAATGATGAAGTGGCTTACCAAAAGATGGCCCAAGCAAGAATCCTTACGGAGATGGCCAAGCTTCTACACGCATTTTACAAGCGATAGCTCACTACTTTAATAGGCGAGAGCCGGCTCCTAACGCTTTTGAAATTTAAGTAAAAACAGGAAGGTTATGCAGACCTTCCTGTTTTTGGGTTACTGATTAAGTTAAATTTTTCAGAAAAAAGTAGTCCATAGTTGGGTGGACTGTTTTTTGTAAGGGCCTTTCAAGTTCGCTAAAGCCTAGCTTGCGGTAGAGGTGCAGAGCTATCTGAAGGTTGGAATGAGTTTCCAGGTAAAGTTGTTGGTAGCCGGCACTCTGCGCTGCATTCATGACATATTCCATTAAGATATAGCTAAGTCCTTGACCACTAACCGCAGGGTCGAGGTAGAGCTTCTGTAATTCAGCAATATGATGATGCGTATCATAAGCGGCAAACCCCGCTCCGCCACAAACCTGTCCCATTTCATCGCAGATAACAAAATAAGCACGATCAGCTGTGACCTGGTAGAAGCGACTAAGATGGTCGAGTTCGGAATCGAAATAGGCTGTTCCGGGGATATCTAAATGATGTTTTTTCAATTGTTGGCGGATGATGGCGGCCATGGCAGCATCATCATTAGCCGTGATAGGACGAATAAGCATAAAATTAAATTCCTCCACAGATTTTTAGCTTTATTCTAAGAAATATGTGTACAAATAGCAAGGCTAAACTGATTTTCTTCTACGGTTAAACAGACTAATCAAAGCGCTGATGGCTAAGAGTATTAGCCCCAAGCCACTGAGATAGAAGCCGGCCTTCAATCCAGGAATGGTGTAACTAAATTGCACTCGGTGTTTTCCTGGTTTTAACTTCACGCCAACAAAGGCTTGGTTGGTTTTAAGCACTGTTTGCTTGTGGTTGTCTACCTTAACTTGCCAGGCAGGACTGTAAGGAATAGAGGAAGTTAAAATTCCCGCATGATTAATGGTGATATTTCCTGAGAAGCCAGTTGGTGTAACCTTAAAGTTTTGGAGACTATGTCTTTGAATGGCCTGGACTTGTTTTTGGTAGCTGGAGTTTTCTCCTAATGGCAAGGCCACAAGTTTAAGTTTGAAGTCGTAGTGGCCGAGTTTGGACGGTGTAAAAGTGATACTACTTGGTAATTCACTAAAGGATCCAAGGTTGACGGTCCCGTTTTTAATAACTTGGTAAAAGGAGGTTGAACTTTGTTTTCTTTGCACGATTTCTTCCGTTCCATTACGAGTTTCAAAGGCTAATGTGTAACTAGGGTCAGGTGAGCCCTGTAAGATGTGGTAGTGGAAGTATTTATATCTTAATGCCAAAAGATTTTGGTCCATGAATCCATTGGTTTGGGCGTAGTAGTTGTTACGCTTTTCTAAAGCCAATTGTTCTTGGAGACTGAAAGGATGGTATTTAATATTGGTCACTTCGAGATGAATTTCACTGTTGGCCAATTTTTTTAAGAGCTCTTGGCGATCTTTAGCGCTGAAGTCTTTTGAAGTTGGTGCCACTAAGATTTGATAGCGTTCATTAGTATCTTCTTTAATGAGGTCTTGGCTACTGATACGGTTGCCACGACTCGAAACAATTTTGATAGGAACTTCGATAACTTGTGATGTTACATCTTTTAAGTTTTTCTTAGGTAAATTTTGGCTTGCCTTTTGACTCACCAGGACTCCTTCAGCCAAGGCCCGTTCCTTTTGCGAGGCTGTTAATTGGCGGTAGTGTTGAGGCGTGAAAACTTGGTTTTGGAAGTAAACCAAAGGGAAGGCTAGGTTTGTGCGATAACGGCGGGTTTGTTGGTCATGACTACTTTGACCATTAACATCTGTAATTTTCCGGCTCGTGCGATCTAAAAAGTAATTGGCTGGGACTTTTTGGGAGTTATCACGGTTGATTTTACTAAAGATATATTGGACTCCTAAGAAGTTGTTCAAAATGCTACGGTCATCGACTTGTTGAGTCGGCCGGGTCGCTTCGTATTGAATGTTTTGTAAGGACCGCATGAAGTTACCTAGATACTTGTTTTGTAAGGAGTAGTAGGAAGTGATACTGTGTACACTGGCATTTAGTGTGTTATACATATCATAGTTAGCTCCCAAATAGTAGTTGTGGAGATGGTTGATACTCGGTAGTTATCTGAAGCAGTAAGGTCGCTGTCTAAGCCATCGTAACGGTTATTGGCGAGTTTTTCGTAAGTTCCAGTGGCTAAGGCCTCGTCAGTGAAACCACCGTTATAAGGTGCTTCGTAGTAGACGATGTTAAGCAGTAGGTTAATCAAAACCAAACCGGTTAAGGTCTGGGGGTGTCTATTTATCTGGTAAGCTTGAGCGTAAAGAAAGCCAAGGGTCACTAAGAGGAAAATAATCGGAATAAAGATTTTTTGATCATTGTCAAAGAAATAATTTCCACTAATCCAGATAAGATAAACTAGGGTTGCCAGACTAAAAATTTTTAAGGTTCGAGCTGATAAGTTTGGTGCTTCTTCTAGTAAGAGACAGACCGCCAATGCCATAGGTAAGCACAGCATTAAAGACCAACGATTGGAAGGCGACATGCCTCCGTTGAAAAGGGCTCCAAAGAATGGTAAGAGAAACATAACTAAACTTAAAGCGAAACTCGCACATAAAATTGGATAGCGCTTGGCGTGGATAACAACATAGGTTACGGCATAAAAGGCGATACTGGCAAAGCTAGAGCAGACCAGAAGTAAAAGTCTCGATTGCCCCCATTAATAAGCTGGCTTGGTAAGGCCAGGTAGTAATAGAGTGGATAAAATGTCAAACCATTAGCAAAAGAGGCCGCTGCCCGCGTTGAGGAAGTCACCGCGTATAACTCGGGAATGAGTAAGCCTGCCGCTAGTAAGAGGGCAATGATAGTTGCCCAAGCGAGTTTGGCGAAAACCTGCGGGTAATTTAAAGTGTGCCGGTAAGTGAAGCCCACGCGCAAAGCCAGGTATAAAAGTGCCCCAATACCTAACATAAAAGCAAAGTAAAAGTTACTGATTAACATCCAGGTAAAAACTGCCAAGAGGGGCCAGGCTGACTTCTTTTGTAGGACCCGCTCAATCCCCCAAATTAAGAGAGGAAAAATGATAAAGGGTGTTGTAAAGAAGGGGTGGGCAACACTGGCGTAAAGGACGAAGGCGTTAAAGAGATAAACCCCAGCTCCGGCTATTAGATTACGTTTTTGAAAATTAAAATGGCTGGCCACAAAAATAAAGGACAAGCCGGCAAAATACAGGCGCAAGCCGATTAAAGCCTGATAGGCCACTACTAAGAATTTGGCCGGAATTAACAAGGTTAAATAATTAAATAGGTCGCCAATTACGTAGTAGGAGTAGACTTGGAAGGTATCTGATCCCAGTCCCATCTTTAACGACCAGGTGGTCAGATTGGGATGCTTCCAAAAGTCTAGGACTAGTTGTCGGTAGCTTTCCAGTAAGGGCAGGTGCTGGTTAGCCGCATCAATATCCCAAATTAAAGCATGACCGGTAATTAAGTAAGTTCCATACATAAAAAAAGCCCCAACTAAAAAGAAGAGGGTGTAACTTAGATAAAGTTTGGAACGCTTCTTTTTCTCAAATGAAAAATGCACAAAAAAACCTCCTCGTGAGTTTGTTTTCATTTTAACCTAAAATAGGTCAGAAGAAAACTTAGGGGAGGTTAAAAAAGCATTAATTCTTAAGCGTCTACAGCTTGGGCTAATTTGTGGGCGAAAGCTTCCAAAGCGTCGATGTCTTCTTGATCGGCTTCTAAGTTAATCTTGACGGCGTCAGCTCCCTTAGTGGCTCCAGTTTTGGCTAAGGCTTCGTCAAACAAATCAACAGCAGTACAGTAGTATTCTTCATAGAAAACGTCACCAGAACCAGCAACACCGTAAACTTTACCGGTTAAGTCAATGTCAGCTAGGTCTTCATAATAGTCTAACCCTTCATCAGGTAAGGCCCCTTCATCATAAGTGTAGGGGCAAATCACAACCAAATCAAACGCTTCTAAATCAGCGGGATCTTCTTGGGAAATTTCTTGCATGTCGACGTCTAGGCCTTCGTTTTCTAAGGCTTCGGAAATAATATCAGCGACGTCTTCGTTATTACCAGTGATGGTCGCGTATAAAACTTTGGCACTTGCCATGTAAATCCTTCTTTCTTTTCAAAAACTTGTACTTCCATTTTATATTGTTTACTGTAAAAATGAAAGGTGCCACTTTCTAAAAATTAGGTTATAATAATAGATGAGTTTTAAAAATCAGAAGGGAAGAGAAAGTATGATTACAATCAAATCACCACGTGAAATTGATGAAATGGCAAAGTCAGGTGCGATTTTAGCTGGTATGCATCGTGGTTTACGTGAAATTATCAAGCCTGGCATGTCTTCATGGGAAATTGAAGAATTCGCTCGTAACTATATTGAAAGTCATGATGCGATTTGTGAGCAAATCGGTTTTGAAGGGTATGAATATGCTACTTGTGTGAGTGTAAATGATGAAATTTGTCATGGTTTTCCTCGCAAAAACCTTATTCTAAAAGATGGTGACTTAATCAAGGTAGACACGGTGGTTAACTATCACGGTGCTATGAGCGACTCTTGCTGGTCATATGTAGTGGGTAAGTCCACGCCAGAAATCGATCGCTTAATGGAAGTAACTAAAAAAGCCTTATACTTAGGAATCGATCAAGCTCAAGTTGGTAACCGTATTGGTGATATTGGGGCAGCTATTCAAAAGTATACTGAAGAAGAAAATGGTTATGGTGATGTCCGTGATTTTATTGGTCATGGTATTGGGCCTACCATGCACGAAAGTCCTAATGTACCGCACTATGGGGTTGCTGGTAAAGGTCTGCGTCTGCGTGAAGGAATGACTATCACGATTGAACCCATGATTAACACTGGTACTTACGAAATTGCTATGGATGACCCTAGTGGTTGGGTGGCCCGCACGGCAGATGGTGGCCTATCTTGCCAATTTGAACACACCATTGTTATTACTAAAGATGGTCCTAAAATTTTGACCTCCCAAGATCCAGAAATGGATGCCAAATACCTTTGGAAACCAGCAGAATAATCATCCCATGATTAATCTTTAAATAATAACGTATTATTAAGTTAACCAATTTTAGCATGAAGTAAAAAAGCTGAGATTGGTTTTTGTTGTTTATATAAAACAATAAAAGAAGTTGCTGAAGAGTAAAAATATGGCTCCTTTAAAGTAGTGAAGAATAAGTGAAATGCTTATTCGAGGTAAGGAAACGCTTATAAAAAACTTGTTATTACCGAAAAATTTGGCTATAATGAATAGGGTTTAAAGCCAATTAGTTTGTTAAAGGAGTACATAATTAATGAAAGTTAGAAAAGCTGTGATTCCAGCTGCGGGGTTAGGAACACGATTTTTACCTGGGACTAAAGCCCTCGCTAAGGAAATGTTCCCAATTATCGATAAGCCAACCATTCAATTTATTGTTGAAGAAGCTAAAAAATCAGGGATTGAAGATATTTTGGTGGTTACTGGGAAGGGGAAACGTCCCATTGAAGACCACTTTGATTCTGTACCTGAACTGGAACAAAACTTGAAAGAAAAAGGTAAAGATGACCTCTTGGAATTAGTCCAACAAACAACTGACATCAACCTCTACTTCATTCGTCAATCTCACCCACGTGGTTTAGGGGATGCTGTTTTGATGGCGAAGGACTTTGTGGGTGACGAACCTTTTGTGGTTATGTTAGGTGATGATGTCATGGATGACAAGGTTCCTTTGACCAAGCAATTGATTGACCGTTATGAAGATACGCACGCTTCAACTTTAGCAGTGATGAAAGTACCTCACGAAGAAGTGAACAAATACGGGGTTATTGACCCAATTTCTGAACCAAAATCTGGTTTATTTGATGTGAAACAATTCGTCGAAAAACCAGATGTAGATAAGGCTCCATCTGATTTAGCCATCATTGGGCGCTATTTATTAACTCCAGAAATTTTTGAAATGTTAGAAACCCAAGCACCAGGGGCAGGAAATGAAATTCAATTAACGGATGCTATTGATCGTCTTAACAAGATTCAACGTGTCTTTGCTCATGAATTCAAGGGTGACCGCTATGATGTGGGCTACAAGTTTGGTTACTTAAAGACGTCTATCCAATACGGTTTAACACATCCTGAAGTTAAAGACGAATTGAAAGCTTACATTAAAGAAATCGCAAGTCAGTTAGATTAAAAAAATCCTCCTAGTTTTTGACTGGGAGGATTTTTTATTTAGGCTAATTGATTGTAATCAGCGTCAGAGACAGGTTCTAACCATTCATTGCTGGTGTTTCTTCCATCAATTTCAAAGGCTAAGTGGCTGAACCAGGAATCTTTAGCGGCACCGTGCCAGTGTTTAACGTTAGCAGGAATGTGAATAACATCACCAGGTCGCATTTCGATGGCTTTTTTACCGGCTTCTTGGTAGTAGCCACGCCCACCGACACAGACAAGCATTTGCCCCCCGCCTTGGTCGGCTTTGTGAATGTGCCAGTTATTACGACAGCCCGGTTCAAAGGTAACGTTAAAAATTGGTACTTGTTGGTCAGAAACTGTAGCGAGGTAGCTTTGGCCGACAAAGTATTGGGCATAGGCATCGTTGGGATCTCCAATAGGGAAAAAGATTGAGGCTTGGTATTGATCTTTAGCGCTTGGGGTAGCAGCATCTTCTTGCCAGACTTCTTTAGCTAAATTGAAGGTGGCCCAACCCTTAGGCCAGCCACAATACATGGTAGCATGGGTGATAATTGCTGCAATTTCTGCTTTCGTAACACCATTTTTCTTGGCATTTTCAAGGTGGTATTTTAGCGAAGAATCTGTAATGCCAGAGGCCATTAAAGTGACTACGGTGATGATGCAACGAGTCTTTGAATCAATCGTAGCCTCATTCCAAACTTGGCCGAATAAGATATCATCATTCAGGGAGGCAAATTGTGGGGCAAAGTCCCCTAATTGGTCCCGTCCTGCAGTTTGCACGATTTTTTTCGTCATAACAAAACATCCTTTCCAAAAAATAATACCCACGTGTTGCTTTTCTTTGTCGTCTTAACTATAATGCAAATTGAAGAAAAGAACAATTGCCAAATTTTAAAAGATGGGGTTTATACCACGTTTTAAAGAAAATGGATATTATTTACGTGAAAGGAAAAAATATGAGTAAGACAGATTTAAGGATTGTTAAAACGCAAAAAGCAATTAAGGAAAGTTTCAAAGTTTTAGTCTGTCAGGAAGGGATTACCAAAATCACGGTAAAAGAGCTCGCGGCTAAGGCCAAGATTCACCGCAAGACTTTTTATCTGCATTATGCGAATTTAGATGCATTGTATGAAGAAGTAGTACAGGAGCTGGCCCAAGCTTATTATGCAGAAATTGATCGCTTACCAGTTGGTGCAGATTTTACCGAAGTGAACCGGGTTTTTTTTGAATTTGTTTGTCAGCAAGATAAGTATGCAGAAAAGTTGCTTTGCGACCCGGGTTACCGTCAGTTTGCAGATCAACTATTTACCATGACGCTTTCTCATAATCGCCAGCGTCACAATCCTTACCAAAAGTATCGTACTCTCGAGCAAAATATTATCAACAACTTTTTGGCTTTGACGTCGTTAAATTTGTATCGTCAATGGGTCAAAGATGGTAAACAGTTAGCGGTTGAAGATTTAATTGCTTTGTCGGGGCAGTTATTTACACAGGGAATTTCCAGTTTGAATTTAGTTTAGGGAGTAGTAATGAAAAAGCTAAGTTGGACTAATTTTTTAGTTAGGATATTTAATCGCCCCTGTACTTGGTCGGTTTTAGCCCAGCAAGTTGAGCAATTACTGGCTGAAGGCTGGGATATTCGTGCAGTTTGGACCTACATTATGTGCGATCGCCAAGACAGTTTACGCCTAACCACTTGGAGGAACTAATTGCTGATAGTAAAATTAAGCCCATGGTGAACCAAATTGAAGTTCACCCAGGTTGGCCTCAAATGGAAACTATCCAATATTGTCAAGCCCATGACATTCTAGTTGAAGCTTGGGCTCCATTAGGGGAAGCTGCCTCCTTGAATAATGAAATTATCGTTCAAATTGCTGCTAAGTACGGCCACACCCCAGCTCAAGTATGCTTACGTTGGGGGATTCAACAAGGAATTTTACCATTGCCTAAGACAGTACACCAAGGTCGCATGGAAGAAAATACCAAGATTTTTGATTTTGAATTGACCGATGCTGAAATGGCGATTATTGGTTCTTTACGGAACTTAGGTGGTCAATGCAAGGTTCCAGATCAAGTCGACTTCTAGACAAAAATAGAATAATAATTACTAGCTAGCAAAAAAGTAGTGGAAATGTTGGACTTCCACTACTTTTTTTATAAATTTTAGCTAGCTAAGGCCGGTAGAATAAACGTGGTCCATAACCAGGTGAAAGGCATGACTAGGACCATGGCTGGAATCATATCAGCAATCGGGAATATTTTGATTTTGGCCATGCGAAAACCAGTCGCTAACATTAAAAAGCCACCACAGGCCTTGAAATCTGTAATCATATCGCCACTGGTCAAAGGAAAGATGAACTGGGCCAAAATGAAGAGAGCGAATAAAACGATAAATTGGGGTAAGGCAACCAAAGAAACTACATAGCCTAAATTGCAGGCAAAGATTGCGGCGGTGAATAAATCTAAAATTGCCTTAGAAATTAAAATCGAATTATCGCCAGTCATTCCGGCAGTTAAAGCTCCGTAAATTCCCGTCCCGCTCGTACAGAAAATTACGATGGCAGTTACTAACTGGTTAACAAAGTCATATTCATTGAGACCGAGTTTTTCGGTGTGGATAAACTTGGTAACCGGTGTTTGCAAGAGGAGAGCTCCTTTATCGAAAAGTTGTCCCAAGTGGGAAATTAGTCCGATGGCAGTCCCTAAAATTAGGGCAAAAATGACTGCAGGCATATTCTTCATGGGTGCAATCGCCATAATACCCATGCCCATAGCGCAAATCCCAAAAATTAAATTTAAATTACGTTTAAAATCTTCACTTAAGTGTGGCCACCCCAAGCTCCTAGGAGCCTCCGAGTAAGACTGCTATCGTATCAATGATGACACCTACCATATTTAGCTACCTCCCAAATTGTTTACAACTAATGTAGCAAAGTTTCCGTATCCAAAGCAATTCAAATTTTCGTGCTAAGCATTGAAAAAATAAAAGAAAGCCCCTGACGTGGTGTGCTTTGAGGGGATGCTAAGTACTTACATAAAGAGAAGAGGCAACTATCTGGCGGTGCTGAAGGCGTGCTAGGTTGGAAGTTAGGTAATTCTAAATAATTACAAGTTGGTTACAAGGAGACTTTTTAATTGTTACAAGGCGAAGATTTTAGTAGAATAAAAGGTGGAATTTAAAAATGGGGGTGCGTACAATGAGTTCATTAGATGAGACAATGTATTTTGATTATAATGATAAACGTGAAAAAGATGTTCGCGAAACATTAGAAACTGTATATACCGCTTTGGAAGAAAAGGGTTATAACCCAATTAATCAAATTGTTGGTTACCTCTTATCGGGAGATCCAGCCTACATTCCTCGCTCAACAACGCCCGTAATTTAATCAGAAAGCATGAGCGTGACGAAATCGTTGAAGAATTAGTCCGTTCCTACTTAAAATAAGGAGCAAGTTAGATGGGACGTTTGATGGGTTTAGATGTCGGTTCTCGCACGGTCGGAGTCGCCGTCAGTGATTTATTGGGCTGGACTGCTCAAGGAGTCGAGATTATTCCAATTGATGAAGAAAATCAAATTTTCGGTTTAGACCGGGTGGCAGAATTAGTCAAAGAACACAACATTAGTGGTTTTGTCTTGGGTTTACCTAAGAATATGAATAATAGTCTAGGTCCACGGGCTGAAGCTAGTCAAGCTTACGGCCAAATGTTGACAGAAAGATTTGGCTTGCCCATTGATTTTCAAGATGAGCGCTTGACCACCGTACAAGCTGAAAGAATGTTAGTTGAAAAAGCTGACACTTCACGTAAAAAAAGAAAAAAAGTTATCGACAAGTTAGCCGCCGGGTTGATTTTACAAAATTACCTCGACAGTCAGGGTAAACTTGTTGATTTGATAAAATAAGGAGATTTTCTATGGCACAAGCAAATAATGATAACGAAATGATTACTTTAGTTGATGATGAGGGTAACGAAACTTTATTTCAAGTTTTATTTACATTCACTTCAGAAGAATACAACAAATCATACATTTTATTAGTTCCTGCCGGTTCTGAGCCTGATGAACAAGTCGACGTGCTGGCTTTCTCATTTAATCCAGAACAAGACGGAACAGCAACGGAAGCTGATTTATTTGATATCGAAGATGATGAAGAATGGGCCATGGTAGAAAACGCCTTAGACCAATTCTTAGAAGAAGAAAGTAAATAACATGGCAGAAAAATTATTGACTGGTACGGGATAAAAATAAGGACGGTTTAGTTACTTTGGTTAGCGATCAAGGAGAAAAACAAGATTTTCAAGAAGTCTTTACTTTTGCTTCCGACCAACATGGGAAGTCATACATTTTATTAACTGCTTTAGAAGAAGATGCTGAAATCTTAGCCTTTGCTTTTGCGGATACCGAAAGTTGGCAAGAACAAGAAGCCGATCTCTTCGAAATCGAAAGTGAAGAAGAATGGCAAATGGTCGAAGATGTAATGACCACCATTTTAAACGGTGAAAATCTGTAATATGACGGGTCTCCTTTTTAGGGGACCTTTTGCATTATTTAAACGAGATAAGGATAGGTAATCATGACAGAAAATAAGCGACGTTTTAAAGTAGAAATTGATGGACAAACATATACTATTATCGGGAAAAGTAGCCCTGAACATATGCAGGCAGTCATAAAACTGGTTGAAGAGCAATTAGGGGCTTTGAAGGAAATGATGCCATCATTAACGAAGGAGAAAGCGGCGGTGCTATTAGCAATTAATGCGGTCTCAGACCAATTAAAGAAACAAGCGGAATTAGAAGAACTTAAGACCTATCTGGCAAGTCTCGAAAAGCTGAATAATGAGGAGGTTAGTGATTAGTGAATCAAAAAGTTTTAGCTACGTTGGAATATTACAAAATTCGGGAATTTTTAAGTGCTAAAACCACCACCGAAATGGGCCAAAATCTGGCTAATCACCTGGTTCCAAGCCAAGACTATGATTTAATTTGTGAAAATCTTGCCCAAACCAAGGAAGGGGCTGATATTTTACGTCTCAAGGGTGGTATCCCTTTGGCAAATTTAAAGACCGTTACCCCCCAGCTTAAACGACTCAAAATTGGGGCAGTTTTGAATGGAAAAGAATTAGCAGCCATTGGGAAAATTTTGCGTTCGACCAGTGAAATACGCCGTTTCTTCAAGGAAATTACTACACCCGAAGTACCTTTGCCTACGTTAAACCAATTATTAATACGTCTAGAAAGTTTGCCTGAATTAACCAAAGTGTTGAATCTTTCCTTGGAAGATGATGGGTATGTGCGCGATGAGGCTTCACCTTTATTACGGTCATTGCGTCGACAAATTTCAGGTACTGAAGATGAAATTCGCCAGCGCCTGGTTTCCTTTACCAAGGGCAGTCAAGCTAAGTACTTGACCAATGCTGTTGTTACCATGCGTGATGATCGCTATGTAATTCCGGTTAAGACCGAGTATAAGAAGCATTTTGGGGGGATGGTCCATGACCAATCTGCTTCAGGAGCGACAGTTTTCGTAGAACCTAAGGCAATTGTGGAGTTGAATAACCGTTTACGCCAACAACAAGCCAAGGAACATGAAGAAATTTTGCGAGTTTTGCGGGAATTATCCCAAGCAGTTGCACCATATACTGAAGAAATTGATCAAAATATGCGTATTTTAGGTCAATTAGACTTTGTGAATGCTAAAGCCCGCTATGCTGCAGACCTCAAGGCAACACAACCAGAATTATCTGCAGAAAATGACATTTACCTCCGTCAAGTCTGGCACCCCTTATTGGATGCCAAAAAGGCGGTCAAAAATGATCTAGCCATTGGAAAAGATTATAAAGCAATCGTGATTACCGGACCTAACACTGGGGGAAAGACGATTACTTTGAAGACCTTGGGCTTAATCCAATTAATGGGACAATCTGGGCTCTTTATTCCGGCTGGTGAACATAGTCGGATTGGGGTCTTTACTGAAATTTTTGCGGATATTGGGGATGAACAATCAATTGAACAGAGCTTATCCACTTTCTCTTCCCACATGGTTAATATTGTAGAAATACTTAAACATGTCGATGATAAATCCTTAGTTCTCTTTGACGAATTGGGGGCTGGAACCGATCCGCAAGAAGGGGCCGCTTTGGCTATTTCGATTCTGGATGCTGTTGGGGCTAAAGGTTCTTATGTGGTGGCGACTACCCACTATCCTGAACTTAAGGCCTATGGTTTTGAAAGACCAGAGACGATTAATGCCTCTATGGAATTTGATGTAGAGACCCTTCAGCCCACTTACCGGCTTTTACTCGGAATTCCTGGTCGTTCTAATGCTTTGGAAATCTCTCTACGCTTGGGTTTAGATACTATGGTCGTGGAAGCGGCTCGCCAATTGACCAGTCAGTCCAGTCAAGATCTCAATGAAATGATTGCGGACTTGGTCGAAAAACGTCATACGGCTGAAGAAGAAGCCATCAGTCTGAATAAGTATCTAACTGAAGCCGAGAAATTACACAATGATTTACGCAAAGCTTACAATAATTTTGTCTCTCAAAGGGATAGCCTTTTGAACCAAGCCAAGGCAAAAGCTAATGAAATCGTGGAAAATACGCGTAAACAAACGGCAGATGTGATTTCCGACTTGCATAAGATGCAACAAAGCGCCGGTAATGGGGTTAAAGAAAATGAACTAATTGATGCCAAGACTAGGTTGAACAAATTGGAACAACCCATCCATCTCCAGAAAAATAAGGTTTTACAAAGAGCGAAAGCCAAAAAAATCTTTAAAGAAGGTGACGAGGTTCTTGTCAAGTCCTATGGTCAACGGGGAACGCTGATGAAAAAGGCTGGTAATCACGTTTGGGAAGTACAAATTGGGATTTTGAAGATGAAGCTTGATGAAGCTGACTTAGAAAAAATTGCAGAAGAAAAACCACAAAAGACGGTTAACCGTGCTAGTGTAAAGCGTAGTCGTTCAGTGCGGACTTCAGCGAGCTTAGATTTGCGGGGTAAACGCTATGAAGAAGCTATGAATGAAGTCGACCGCTACATTGACGAAGCTATTATGGCAGGCTTCCCTTCTGTGACAATTATTCATGGCAAGGGGACCGGAGCTTTACGGAAGGGAATTACTGAGTATCTACAGTCTAACCGTGCTGTCAAACACTTTGAATATGCACCGCCAAACGCAGGGGGCAATGGTGCTACGATTGTTTCTTTTAAATAAGTTGATAACCCTTGAACAGTAGGGATGCTGTTTGAGGGTTATTTGTTACAAATGTTTGATATGAGTCTAATCTTTTAAAGATACTAGAAATTAAAGCACTTTATGTTGTGGGCGATATTTAAATATTAAAGTTTGAAAAAGATTTAAAAATTATAAACTGACGAACTAGGGAAAATATGCTATGATTAGGATGATTTGGAGTGAAAATATTATGCAGTATCAAGGAATAACCGCACTGATGACTCTCGTGAGTCATTTTGCATTTATTTTACTAGCTTTTAGGGGATTTCAGGCATTACGTTTTGATCGTTATGTCAATCAAGAAAAACAAGACCACTTTAAAGTGGTGATTGTGTTGGTGTCTGTAGCAATTGGATTTTTATGTAGTTCATTCTTTTTAAGTGTGATTGAAAATATTAAAAATCTGGGTTATTTAATCAAGTAGAGGTCGGAGGATTTTTCTTTGGAAAAAATTATTGTAAGAGGTGGTAATCGTCTTGAAGGGACTGTCGAAATTGAAGGGGCCAAAAATGCGGTTTTACCAATTTTAGCAGCGGCGATTTTACCTAGTGAAGGACGCACAACTTTAATCAATGTGCCCATTTTATCTGATGTATACACGATGAATAATGTGATTCGGTTCTTAAATGTTGAGGTGGGTTTTGATGAAGCTAACAAAACTATCGAACTGGATGCTAGTGGTAAGTTATCTTATGAAGCGCCATTTAAGTATGTTTCGAAGATGCGTGCTTCTATCGTGGTCTTAGGCCCGCTTTTGGCGCGCTTGAAGCACGCCAAAGTCGCCATGCCCGGGGGATGTGCGATTGGCTCAAGGCCAGTGGACTTGCATCTCAAAGGTTTAGAGGCCTTAGGAGCGGAAATTGAACAACACGATGGTTTTATCGAAGCTAAAACCACAGGCTTAAAAGGGGCCAACATTTACTTGGACTTCCCAAGTGTGGGGGCAACCCAAAATATTATGATGGCTGCGACCTTAGCCGAAGGTGAAACTATCATTGAAAATGCTGCACGTGAACCCGAGATTGTAGACTTAGCAAATATTTTAAATAAGATGGGTGCCGATGTCCGTGGCGCTGGAACTGAGACCTTAAAAATTCGTGGGGTTAAGCAACTTCACGGGGTTAAACACGCGGTGGTACAAGATCGGATTGAAGCTGGGACCTTTATGGTTGCTGCGGCCGTAACTCAAGGAAATGTTTTAATCAAGGATGCAATCTTAGAGCACAACATTCCTTTGATTTCGAAAATGGAAGAAATGGGGATCCAAGTTATTGAAGAAGAAGCTGGTTTACGAGTAATTGGACCTGAAAAGCTCAAGCCTGTTGCGGTCAAGACTTTGCCACACCCCGGCTTTCCAACGGATATGCAACCACAAATGTCAATCTTACAATTGTGTGCTGAGGGGGCTAGTTTATTGACAGAAACTGTTTTTGAAAACCGCTTCATGCACTTGGAAGAAATGCGGCGTATGAATGCAAACTTCAAGGTCGAAGGCAACAGTGTCTTACTTTACGGTCCTGCTAAGCTTGGAGGAGCAGAGGTTGCTGCCACTGATTTACGAGCAGCAGCGGCTTTAGTGATTGCTGGTTTAGTGGCTAAGGGAATCACGCAAGTTACCCATTTGGAATACTTGGATCGTGGTTACTATAATTTTCATGGGAAATTAGCGGCTTTAGGTGCACAAGTTAAGCGAGTTAATGATATTACTGCCGAAGGTGAATATATCGTTAATAAACAAAGGGTTTAGTTAGGAGGGGTGATGAAAAATCAGCCCTTTTTTACTCAGTTCATGTTATAATAATATGATGTAATGAAAATAGTGTATGCTTAAAGAAAATTGCAAGAAAGGAAGGCTACCTGAAAGACTGGTAGTAAGGAGTAATATGGCAAATGATATTGGAATTGATTTAGGAACTGCCAACGTCCTAATCAACGTTCAAGGTAAGGGAATTGTCCTTGATGAACCATCCGTGGTGGCAATTGATACTAAAACGAATAAAGTCCTCGCCGTAGGTTCAGAAGCCTACAAGATGGTCGGACGGACTCCAGGAAGTATTCGTGCAATTCGACCTTTAAAAGATGGGGTAATTGCGGATTTTGATATGACCGAACAAATGTTAACTTACTTTATCAAAAAGTTAAACGTCAAAGGCTTCATGTCAAAACCTAATGTGTTAATCTGTTGTCCAACTAATACCACGGATATTGAAAGAAAAGCTATCCGTCAGGCCGCTGAAAAAGCTAACGGTGGGGGAAAAATTTACTTAGAAGAAGAACCAAAGGTTGCTGCTGTGGGGGCTGGTTTAGATATTTTCCGTCCTTACGGTTCCATGGTGATTGATATTGGTGGTGGAACGAGTGACATAGCCGTCCTTTCCATGGGTGATATCGTTGTATCTCGTTCTTTGCGGATTGCGGGGGATCGTTTAAACCAGGATATTGCTAACTATATCCGTAAAGAACGGGGACTAATCATTGGTGAAAATACCGCTGAAAAGGTAAAAAAGACGATTGGAACAGTTTTAAAGGGGCATCGCAATGAAGAAATGGAAGTGCGAGGTCGGGACATGGTTAATGGTTTACCACAAGCGATTAAGGTCACATCTGATGAAATCGAAGTTGCCTTACACGATACTATGATGGCGGTTGTTTCTGCAACACATGATGTTTTAAGTGAGACGCCACCGGAATTAGCTGCCGATATTATCGATAGTGGGATTGTTTTAACTGGTGGAGGTGCAATGATTGATGGCGCCGCTGAACTGTTATCAGATGCCTTAAGTATTCCTGTTAATGTAGCTGAAACACCACTAGATGATGTAGCTGTTGGTACGGGGATTTTGTTAGAACAAATTCAAAGTGGTAAGCAATAAGATGAGGTTATTGCGACAATTTCTGATTTTACCAGTGCGGTTTTATCAAAAATGTATTTCACCATTGACACCACCATCATGTCGTTATTACCCGACTTGTTCAAATTACATGGTAGTGGCAATTGAAAAACATGGCTTTTTAGGGCTTATTATGGGATTAAGTCGGATTCTACGTTGTAATCCTTTTGTCAGAGGTGGAATTGATTATGTACCAGAACATTTTTCTTTGGTACGTAATCCTAATAAAGAAGAGAAGTAAGGTTAATGAGGAGGACTTTTTAAGTGTCAAGAAGAGAAAAAAATGTTGAAATTACTGAAACAGAAACTGTTGGAGTGGATGGTAATCCAGCGACAGAATTGAAGTTGGGCACTGAATCGTTAGGTTTGGTGACAGAAGATGGGGGTAAGACGGTTGCGGTCTTACCTTCGGGAGAAAAATTTCGCGTTTCTTCTCAAAGTGAAGCCATAACTTTATTAATTCGCGATTTTCACTTACACCGCGGGTAAAAATATTCTTAAGTTTGCCGACTGTTCCTTCTTTTCAGTCGGCTCTTATGTATAATTAACTTAAAATTTTGTCGTGTGCATCTATGCATAAAGGAGTTTTTTTAGTGAATACCAAAAATTTACATCGCGTTAAGGATGACGATGTTGAAATGCGTATTGACTGGGGGATAGTCTTTTGTATCCTGGTCTTAGCTGTAATTGGGATGGTTTCCCTTTATGTGGCTTTAAAACATGGGACTAGTACAGTTTCGATTTCGCGAACTGTTATTTCACAACTGATTTGGTATACATTAGGGGCTATTATGGTGGCTATCATAATGCAATTTGATGCTGAACAGCTTTGGAAGATAGCTCCTTTGGCTTACGGAATCGGGATTACCCTCTTAATATTAGTACTGTTTTTTTATAGTCGTTCTTATGCTGCTAACACGGGGGCTAAGTCTTGGTTTGCTTTAGGACCTTTTACTTTCCAGCCGTCCGAAGTTATGAAACCAGCCTTTATTTTAATGTTGGGGCGAGTCGTCACGCAACATAATTCCGAGTATGAGCATAGTTGGGAGTCCGACTGGTTGTTAATTGGAAAAATGTTAGCTTGGACTGCACCGATTGCCATCTTATTAAAGCTTCAAAATGACTTTGGGACTATGTTGGTGTTTATTGCTATCTTAGGTGGGGTCATTTTGATGTCGGGGATTACCTGGAAGATTATCGTACCAGGTTTTGCCGGAGCTTCAATTATCGGCGGTTTAGCTATTTTCTTAGTAGTTTATGACCGTACGCTCTTGGAAAAAATTGGCTTTGCAACTTACCAGTTTAAGCGAATTGACTCTTGGTTAAATCCTGCTGGTAGTACCAGTGGGGATAGCTATCAGTTATGGCAAAGTATGAAGCCATTGGTTCTGGCCAACTGTTGGGTAAAGGATTTAATGTTTCTAATGTCTACGTACCTGTACGAGAATCAGATATGATTTTCTCTGTAATTGGCGAAAATTTTGGCTTTATTGGCTCTTGTCTCTTGATTTTCATTTATCTTTTATTGATTTTCCAAATGATTCAAGTGACCTTTGATACCAAAAATGAATTTTATGCTTATATTTCAACTGGGGTTATCATGATGATTTTATTCCATGTTTTTGAAAATATTGGGATGAATATTGGTCTGTTACCTCTAACTGGGATTCCTTTACCTTTTGTCAGCCAAGGGGGGTCAGCCCTTTTGGGAAATATGTTGGGGATTGGTTTCATTATGTCGATGCGTTATCACTATAAGAGCTATATGTTCTCAAATAATGAGATTGAGTTTAGATAGGGGGGTTCTTATGACGATGTTTTACTGTTATAAGCGTTGTTCGACGTGTAAAAAAGCCCAAAAGTGGTTAGATGACCACCAAGTGAGCTATGAAAGTCAAGATTTGGTGGATTTTCCCCCAAAAAAAGCTGATTTAATTGCTTGGATGACCAAGTATCAAGACCGAGGAATCCGTTACTTTTTTAATACCAGTGGTCAAGATTATCGCAAATTAGGTCTCAAAGACCGAGTAACGGAGATGACCATAGAAGAAGCAGCGGAAATGATGGCGCAAAATGGTAAACTTATCAAGCGTCCTCTGATGGTCAATGAGCACGCCTTAACTTGTGGTTTTAAGGAAGAAATTTATCAAGCGACCTGGTTATAAGAAAGAGAAGTCTAGGAATTCTAGGCTTCTTTTTTGCACTTTGGTAAGCTATCCAGTAGAATTAAGAATTAAGAATGGATGGTGATAGCATGTTTGTAAGAGATTATCAAGCTGCTTTGGATTTTATTCATGGTCGCACAAAATTTAAGAAGAAACCAACCTTGACGACTATGAAATTACTCATGGAAAGATTGGGGAATCCGCAAGAACAGTTGAAGGTTATTCACGTGACAGGAACCAACGGGAAGGGATCGACGACCGCTTTTATTCGGGAGCTACTCTTAGCTCACGGCTTTGAAGTTGGGACCTTTACTTCGCCTTTTATTGTAAAATTTAACGAAAGAATTGCCTTAAATGGTCAGATGATTAATGATGAGACGCTAGTGACTTTGGTGAATCAAGTCGGTCCTGTGGTAGCTGAGTTAGATGCTGAGCTTGGTGAACAGGGGCCGACCGAATTTGAAATCATTACTGCTCTAATGTTTACCTATTTTGGTCAGATAAAACCAGATTATGTTGTGGTTGAAGTGGGACTTGGAGGCTTGTTGGACTCAACAAACATTATTCAGCAGCCACTGGTTTCTGTAATTACCACAGTTGGCTATGATCATGCACAAATTCTAGGGTCAACCTTGCCGGAGATTGCTCAGCAAAAAGCGGGAATTATCAAGGCGAGTTGTCCTCTTGTTTTGGGTAAGGTTAGTCCTGAAGTCGCTCAAGTGATTAAAGCAGTCGCACGTGAGAAAAAAGCACCATACTATCAATTAGGCCAAGCATTTAAAAATCAAGCAACGGGGCTTAAAGATGGGCAAGAAAGCTTTATTTACAGTGATGATAGTTTTCATAAATTAGCCTTAGCGAGTGGTTTGTTGGGAGCTTACCAAGTTGATAATGCAACTTGTGCGCTTAAAGCCGTGAGTTTAGTAGCACAAGCGGAAAATTTTCAGCTTCAAACTAAACTTGTGAAGTTGGCCTTAGCACAGACAGCTTGGCCAGCACGGATGGAAAAAATCTTTACTCAGCCGCTAGTCTTTTTGGATGGAGCTCATAATCTAGCGGCTTTTGAAGAATTAGCAACAATGATTAAAAGTCATTTTAATGCCAATCACGTCTTCTTGATTTTAGGAATCTTAGCTGATAAAGAGCCCGAAAAAATGTTGACGATGATGGCTAAATTACCGAATGTCCAGTTGATTTTGACGGATTTTGATGCTTATCGTCAAGTTGCTGACCCGCAAAAATTAGCCACAAAATTACCACAGGCACAAGCCATCAGTCCGTGGAAAATTGCTTTTAAAACAGTGGTAACCGAACTTTTAGCAGATGAAAGTGATGTGATTATCTTTGCGGGTTCGCTATACTTTGTTTCAGAGGTACGTGCTTTTTTCAAGGAGGAAATGGATGAATAATTTAAAATTAATGTTATTTGACATGGATGGGGTCGTCTTTGATTCTGAGACTTTGTACTTTAACGCTAATCGAAATGTGGCTAAAAAGCTTAACATGTCTGGCTTTAACCTTGATTATTACCAACAATTTATTGGCGGTGGTGATGGTATGATGGTTGAGCAGATGACCCAGGATTATGGTAGTCGCGATTTGATTGAAGAGTTCATGGAACTTAGTCGTCAAGAAGTTTACTCTTTGGTAGAAATGGGACAACTCGCAGTAAAGCCTGGGGTTCGAGAATTGGTGACAGCTTTAAGGGAACATGAGATTCCGGCCATTATCGCTTCTAGTAATAATTTATCGGAAGTCAATTTTTTTATGGAGCATACCCAAACCACAAAATTATTTGATGATATTGTGACTGCAGATGATGTGGAAAAGACCAAGCCGGCACCTGACATTTTTTTAAAAGCTTGGCAAAAAGGTGGGCAACCGAATAAAGAGCATACCTTAATCTTGGAAGATTCTCTAAATGGGGTTAAGGCCGCCAATAATGCTCAGATTCCAGTAGTTATGATTCCGGATTACATTCAACCGAATGACTATGTGAAGCGACATACCGTTCAGGTTCTGGAAAATATGTACGTTTTAAAAAAATTTTTACAAATTTAACAAGTTTTACTCCCTTTTTGCGTATTTATATAATAAGGGGGTATTTTTAATGACGTTAATTAATGCATATCGACAAGATGATGTTGTTACCAAATTAACCAAGTGGGGTAGTGATTCTCTTAGCCAAAAAGAAATTTTACATTTTTTACTGGAAACCATGATGCCCAAACGTGTTGCTGCTAAAGTTGTGGCTAATTATTTTGAAAACTACAGTCACATTGCTCAACTACGAAATTTTACACCAGCTATGTGGCGTGGATTGATTGATGATGATCGTTACTGGCCGGTGCTAGCTATTTTACAAGCTTTTGCTCAAGCTTATCAAAAGCGACCTAAAGTCTCTTTGGGTGAAGTTTGTTCTAGTCGCGAAGTTGGCAAGTATATGAGTGAACGTTATGGTTTTGAAAAGCAAGAGCATTTGGTGGGACTATATTTAGACACTAAGAATCAAGTGATTGCCGAAAAAGTTATTTTTATTGGAACTCTGAATTCTGCTACAGTCCATCCCCGTGAAATTTTCCGAGAGGCTTTGGCGCATAGTGCAGCCCATGTGCTTATTGTGCATAATCATCCTTCGGGTAAGGTCACACCTTCAAAAAACGATTTACACTTAACCAAGCGCCTGGTGGATTGTGGGGAACTGTTGGGAATTGATCTTTTGGATCATATTATCGTTGGTGATAGTGACTATCTCAGCTTACGAGAAGAAGGAATTATAAAAAGTTAGTAAATCTTACAAATTCTGAGATTTTTTATGCAAAATCTGCTAAACTATAACCTGAAGTCTAAGAATGTTGCGAGGAAAATAAAATGTTAACAGGAACTGTAAGTCGCTTTAACTCAGATAAAGGTTTTGGGTTTATTGAGCTTGACGGAAATAAAGCTAATCCCATTTTTGTATATCGTAGTGCGATTATGACAGCTACCCGAACTTTAGCTAAAGGACAAAAAGTTAGTTTTCAAGTTGTACGTGGTTTAAAGAACGTGCAAGCCGTAATGGTCAAACCGATTGAGGATTAAATAATCATTAAGATTTGCGCCAAAAAAGACACAGAGACTGTTTATTTAGTATGCTTAGAATTGAGCTAAAAATAGTCTCAGTCACCACCTTAAGTGTGGTATAATTAATCTAGTATAAAGTGAAATAGTGCCATAATAGGCCTTGTGAAGGGATGGGAAACATTGTTCGGATTAGGAACAAAAAATATCGGAATTGATTTGGGTACTGCAAATACGATTGTCTACGTTGAAGGCAAAGGGATTGTTTTACGTGAACCTTCCGTGGTAGCAAAAAATGTTAGAACAGGTGAGATTTTAGCTGTTGGTTCAGATGCTCGGGATATGATTGGGCGGACACCTGGCGATATTGTCGCAATTCGTCCTATGAAAGATGGGGTTATCGCAGATTACGATACCACGATTGCAATGATGCGTTACTACATGGAAAAAGCCCTAGGAAACCGGGCAATGCACCCATATGTAATGGTGTGTGTGCCAAGCGGTGTTACTGAAGTTGAGAAGCGAGCCGTCATTGATGCTACTAAGGTAGCCGGGGCGCGTGATGCTTTTGTTATCGAGGAACCATTTGCGGCTGCTGTCGGGGCTGGTTTACCAGTAATGGATCCTACGGGGAGTATGGTTGTAGATATCGGTGGGGGGACTACTGATGTGGCGACTATTTCTTTAGGTGGGATTGTGTCTAGTCGTTCTATTCGGATTGCAGGTGACAAAATTGATGAAGCTATCACTTACTATGTACGTAAAACCTATAACCTTTTAATCGGTGAAAGAACGACTGAACAATTAAAGATTGACGTAGCTTCAGCTTCAGTAGATGCAGCTAAGGAATTAGAAGCGCAATCTATTCGGGGACGTGACTTGTTGACAGGGTTACCTAAAACTATTGAAATTCAACCGGTTGATGTGGCAGAAGCTATTCAAGAATTTGTGCAAGAAATTATTACAGCTGTCAAGGAAACTTTAGAGGAAACATCTCCAGAAATTTCCGCTGATGTGATTGACCACGGAATTGTCTTAACTGGTGGGGGAGCACTTTTACGTAACTTACCAGAAGTGATTGGTGAAGCTACTGAAGTACCAGTTTTCGTTGCGACTGATCCACTTGATTGTGTGGCCATTGGGACTGGTGAATCTCTCAAGAGTATCGAAGTTATGCGAAATAAGTAAGACTGGCGATTAGTCATGGCAATTAAGAGGTTGGAAAATCGTCCAGCCTCTTAATTTTTTGAATGGAGACTAAAAAATGCAAAAATCTTTTTTTAATAGAAATTTGGTCGTAATTTTAGTAGCGCTTATTTTCTCTTTCTTACTCATTGCTTTTTCGATTGGGATGAGAAATAATAGCGCTGCTCCTAGTTTTATCCAGTCTTTTGGAAATGACGCGAGTGCTGTGGTTGATCGGGTTGTCACGTGGCCGATTGCAAAGGTCAAAAATGTGGGGACTACGCTTTCGAGTTTAACAGATACTTATCAAGAAAATAAGCATTTGAAAAGCCAATTGAATACGCTAGCGCAGACCAAAGCGGAAAATCAAACATTACGGCAAGAAAATAAAAATCTAAAAAAACAAGTTAACCTTAACCGGACTTTGACCGACTATGGCCGGATTTCTGCTTATGTAATTACACGGAGTCCAAGTAGTTGGCAAAATCAAATTGTAATTAGCGAGGGTTCTAACGCTGGTGTTACAAAAAACTCTGCTGTCATGGTGGATCAAGGTCTGATTGGTCGGGTGGTAGAAGTTAATAAGTTGAGTAGTAAAGTGGAGCTGATTTCGACCACCAATGATAGCGCCAACCGTTTTGCCGTCCAATTGACCAATAGTGAAGGTCAAGTAGTCAATGGTTTAGTCACAGACTACGATAAGGACAAAGGGCAAATTGTGATGGGGCAAGTTACCCGCAATGTAAAAATAAAAAAGGGCACACGAGTGATTACCTCAGGTTTAGGTGGTACTACACCTAAAGGACTATATGTTGGTAAGGTAGTTCGAGTTTCTCAAGCAGGCGACAGTTCGAATACTAAAATTTACATTCAGCCAGCGGCCGATTTAAATAATTTGTCTGCAGTAACGGTTGCCAAAAGAGCAGATTAGGTGGGATAATATGAAATTAAAAATGTCTTATGTTTTTCCTTTAGGCCTCTTTTTGGCGCTTTTCTTGGATGGGAGTTTAAGTTATGTGGCCTCGGACACGCTATTTAATACCCAAGTTGAGATAGAAAGTCGCTTTATTTTATTATGGTTGGTCTTAGCAATTTGTTTTGTTCCTGATCTGGCTCATCCATATTTTTGGGCAACATTTGCGGGTTTGGTATTTGACAGTTATTATACTAGTATTTTAGGGATTATGACCGTGATTTTACCATTGGTAGTTTACCTTACTAAGGAGACGATGGCTTTTTTTAAAACCTCATTTTGGGTAGTTTGTTTGATGTATTTTATTGATGTTACCGTTGTTTCATTAGGTTTTTATTTATTCAATAACTTGATTGGTTTTACAGCGGGTAGTCAAGCAGACTATATTTTAAAGGTTTTGTGGCCAACCTTGACCTATAACATGGTCTGTTTTTTATTCTTATACTGGCCACTAAAAGAATTATTTACAAGGGTTAAGTAAGTGAAGAAGGTGCAAAATGAAGGCAGTTGTTTTAAAAGGCCGGACCGACGGCTATGAAATAAAAATCGCGCCCACTGCGGAATTTAAAATGGTAGTTGTTGAGTTAGAAGAGTTATTAGCGCACCTGGCTCAGGAAAATCGGACCAAGGATGGAATTTTAACTTTCCAAATTACCACGGGGCAGCGTTTATTCTTACCAGAAGAAAATCAGCAAATTGAAGCAGTTTTTGCGAAGTATGATAATTTGAAAATTCATAAGATTTCAGCTGATGTAATTCGCAAAGAAGATGCCTTAGAATTTATCGAAAAGCGTAATATTAAGCTAAATGGTGATACGGTCCGCAATGGCCAAGTGCTTGATTTACAGGGTGATGTCCTATTTGTGGGACAGGTACACCAAGGGGGGCTTTTACGAACAACGGGTAGCTTGTACATTTTAGGTAAAATCGAAGGGATTGTCCATGCAGGGTTTAGCGATAACTCAGCGGCGGTAATTATCGGTGAACTGGGATCTGCGCAACAAATACGAATTGCGGATTTGGTGGAAATCGTTGCCGACCATCCCCAAGAAAATTATGCGAAGAAGCAAGTAATCTACGTATCTGACTTACATAGTTTTGAAAGAACGGAGATTAGTGAATTAAGGACGCTCCGACCAAAGTCTTTTGTGACGATTGGTGCGTTGACGTTCTGAATTATGAGGAGGCCATTTTATGGGAAGAGCAATTGTTGTTACATCAGGTAAAGGTGGTGTAGGTAAGACGACCACTACGGCTAATGTGGGGACGGCTTTAGCCTTAATGGGCAAACGGGTCTGTTTAGTCGATTTAGATATTGGTTTACGTAATTTAGATGTGGTTTTAGGCCTAGATAACCGCATTATCTACGATATCATGGACGTAATTGAACAAAGAGCAAAATTACGTCAAGCTTTAGTTAAAGATAAGCGTTTCGAAGATAAATTATATCTCTTACCAGCAGCACAAAATACTGATAAAGATGCCTTGCAACCGGATGAGGTGAAGGCGATTGTTGATGAATTAAAAGAAGAATTTGATTATGTCTTACTTGATTGTCCTGCCGGGATTGAGCAAGGATTTGCTAATGCAGTTGTCGGGGCGGATGAAGCTATTGTGGTTTCAACTGCGGAAATTCCTTCCGTGCGGGATGCCGACCGTGTTGTTGGGCTGTTAGAAAAGTACAACTTAAAGGCTGCGCCAATGTTGGTTATTAGTCGGATTAAACGTCACATGGTAAAAAATGGTGAAATGATGGATGTTGATGAGATTACTCAACATCTTGGAATTCGCCTTTTGGGGATGGTCTTTGATGACGAAGGTGTGATTAAGGCTACTAATACCGGGGAACCTGTAGTGATGGATGAACAAAACATGGCTTCCCAAGGATTCCGGAATATTGCCCGGCGTTTAGAAGGTGAAACCGTCCCTTTAATGACAATGAAGGAAGAAGAGAAACAGCAGAGCTTCTTCGGTAAGTTGACAAGTTGGTTTAAACGAAACTAAATGTTGACAAAAGCAAAAATTGTCGGTAAGATTGACTTAATAAAAAATTCAGACAAAGACATCGAATAGAAGAGTAGTAGGACCGCTATTAGACTAGAGAATTCTGATCACCGGCTGTAAGTCAGAAATAATATGTGCTATGAACCACATCTAGGAGTTGTTAATTTGAACTTTAGTAGGATTGACCGGTCGTGCCCGTTACTACACAGACTTATCGCCAATGGCTGATAAGTTACTGAGCCTATTTTCGTGAGAAGATAGGGCATTGAGGTGGTACCGTGCGTTTGCGCCCTCTTGAGGAAACTCAAGGGGGCCTTTTTGTTTAGGAGGAGATTAAGATGAATTTAACATATATTTGGGAAATTTTGCCTTCACTGTTAAGTGGGGCAAGCTTAACCTTGCAATTATTTTTATGGACCTTAGTGGGATCAGTACCGTTGGGATTAATCGTGGCCTTAGGTTTAATGTCCAAATTCACCCCCTTGCGTGAATTATTAAAATTCTATGTGTGGTTAATCCGTGGGACGCCACTTTTATTACAATTGATTTTTGTCTTTTATGGTCTACCGATTCTTTCTAGCGCCCTAACCTTACCTCGTTATGAGGCAGCGGTAGTAACCTTCATTATCAATTACGCTGCTTACTTTGCGGAAATTTTCCGGGGAGGTTTACAATCGATTGATAAGGGGCAATACGAAAGTGCCAAGGTTTTACGCTTAAACTACTGGCAAACAATTCACAAAATTGTAGCCCCCAAGTCTTTAAAATTGTCTTACCTTCCGTAGGTAACGAAGTTATTAATCTGGTTAAGGATTCTAGTTTAGTTTATGTTATTGGTTTGGGAGATTTATTACGGGCCGGAAATGTAGCCACAACCCGAGATGTAACCTTGGTACCTTACATTGTAGTCGCAATTATGTATCTTTTAATGACGGCGATTTTATCTTACCTCTTGCGGAAGATTGAACAACGTTATAGCTATTGGAAATAAGAAATGAGGTGGACCGAATGTTAGAGTTACGCGAAATTGTGAAAAAATATGGTGATCGTACCATTATCGACCACCTTAATTTAGAAGTCAAAGATGGTGAAATTTTAACCATTGTGGGTGAATCCGGTGGTGGAAAGACGACTTTGTTACGGTGCATTAGTGGCTTAGAAAAAATTAACAGTGGGCAGATTTTAATTGATGGTCAAAATTTTGACCCTTACCAAGCTAGTGATGATTCCGTGATTGGAGTCGTTTTCCAAGATTATAACCTTTTCCCTCACATGACAGTGCTAGAAAATATTGCTTTAGCGCCAATAATGGTTCTCAAAAAAAATAAAGCCATAGCTCACCAAGAAGCTCAAGAACTATTGGAACGTTTATCTTTGGGGGATAAGGGGCAGCTTTATCCTTATCAATTATCTGGGGGCCAAAAACAACGGGTTGCGATTGCGCGAGCCTTGGCTATGAAACCCAAGATTCTTTGTTATGACGAACCAACTAGTGCCTTGGATCCTAATTTAACCAAGGCGGTGGAAGAAATTATTTTAGACTTGAAAAAATCGGGGATGACCCAAATTATTATCACGCACGATTGGGATTTTGCTGAAAGAGTTTCTGATGAAACCTTAACCGTGAAACCACTCAAATTTGCTGACTAAGTGGGGTGGATAAAATGCAAGTAAAAATCAAAAAAATCATCTGTGCGCTGGTGCTCCTAGCTCTGACAGTTACACTAGCTGCTTGTAGTGATGTAACTAAGCGGCTGATAACACTGATACCTGGTCCAAAATTGAAAAGCGGGGCAAGGTAGTTATTGGTTTAGATGATAGTTTTGTCCCTATGGGTTTTCGGCAAAAAGATGGTCGCCTAGTGGGCTTTGACGTTGAGTTAGCACGTGCCGTTTTCAAACGCCTTGATCTCAAGGTTTCTTTCCAAACCATTGACTGGTCTATGAAAGAAACTGAATTGCGTAATGGGACGATTGACATGATTTGGAATGGTTATACTAAAACCAAGGCTCGGGAGAAAAATGCGACTTTTTCACATACTTACCTTAATGATGAACAGTATCTTGTGGTTAAAAATAACAGTCATATTACCAACCTCGAGGAATGAAGGGGAAAATTTTAGGGGTGCAAACTGGTTCATCTGGTTATCAAGCTTACACGGATTATCCTAACTTATTGAAAAAATACGTGGGTTCAACTGTGCAGTATGACAGTTATAACAATGCCTTTTTAGATTTGAATGCCAAGCGAATTCAAGGGCTCTTGATTGACAGTGTTTACGCTAATTACTATATTGCTCACCAAAAAGATGCCTCCAGTTATCGGAAAATAAAAGTGGGTTACCCTAAAGAGGAATTTGCCGTGGGAATGCGTAAAGGCGATGAAACATTAGAAAAAAAGGTTAATCGAGAGTTGCAGCGGATGGCCCAAGATGGTAGCCTAAAAAAATTAGCCCAAAAATGGTTTGGTTCCTCCAAAGAAGTAGCTTATCAGGATTTATTAAAATAAAGTAAGAGAGGAAAAACATCGTGAAAAATAAATGGTGGCGCTATTTATTGGGTGCTTTGGTAATAATTTTGTTGGGGGGTCTGGCTTACGGTAGTAACTACCTTGTGGATTTTGCTTTTACACGTAAAGATCCAACGCCGAGTATTGCTAAGAAAGAACGGGTCTTGGTTAGAGATCAGGCTTGGTTAAAAAAAGTTAGGAAGCAGACCTGGACCCAAATGGCAGCAAACAGTGATTTAAAACTCAAGGCAACTTATGTGCCAGCGACCAAAAAGACCAATAAAACGATTGTTGTAGCGCATGGCTATCATGAAAATCATGGGCGCATGGCCTCATATATCCGTATGTTTCATAATTTAGGCTATAATGTCTTAGCTCCTGATGATCGGGGGGCAGGACAAAGTCAAGGAAAGTACACAACTTTTGGTTGGTTAGACCGTTTGGACTATGTGAAGTGGATACAGCTGGTAGTCAAAAAGACTGGACAAGATGCGCAAATCGGTCTTTTTGGAGTTTCGATGGGTGGTGCTACCGTCATGATGACTAGTGGGGAAAGACTTCCTCGGCAAGTAAAGGCGATCATTGAAGATTGTGGTTATGACAGTGTGGAAAATGAATTGACATATCAATTAAAAAATTTGTTCGCTTTACCCAAGCAACCACTTATTACCACGGCTTCTTGGGTGGCGCGGTTTAAAGTTGGTTTTGACTTTTTACACGCTTCAGCAGCCGAACAATTAAAGCACAATCATTTGCCAATTTTCTTTATCCACGGTGACCAGGATAAATATGTACCAACCAAGATGGTTTATCAAAATTACCGCGCAAGCCAAGGACCAAAGCAACTATGGATTACCAAAAAGACTGCACATGCTATGTCTTACTATAATTATCCTCATGTTTACCGTACGAAAACAGCTGCGTTTTTTGCCAAATATCTAAATTAAAAAATCACCTGGTTTGAGTGCCAGGTGATTTTTGTGTCTTTTAGTATCATGGCAGTATCTGACTGCCAGTGCTAGAAGCTCGGTACTTCAGCACCGAGTTCATTCACGATGGTTTAGAAACCAAGGGTTTGTGCTAGTGGTAAGAGTGCGGCTAATAGAGTGATTAAAATCATTACCCACACGAAAACCATAGTAATTTTTTGAAAAGTAGATTTCTTCTTTTTTTTCACGGTGCTGTCCCCAATCGTAGATTTAGATTGTTTTTAGTATAACATAGAAAGAAAAAAATTCAAAAAATAGTCTGGATTAATAGGTGAACTATTGACAGCGATAGGCTAGTAATGAGAAAATTATTTCGTATTAATGAGATTTTAATTTAAGCAGAGAAGAGGGATGGCAGATGAAGATTATTGTCAAAAAATTTGGTGGTACTTCAGTTCAAGATGATGAGGCGCGCAAGCAAGCCCTAAAACATGTGGCTTATGCTGTGGATGAGGGTTATAAAGTTGCCGTTGTTGTTTCAGCAATTGGACGACAAGGTGCGCCTTATGCGACGGATTCTTTACTGCAATTAGTCGGCGGTAAGGCCACCAAGTTAGATAATCGAGAATTGGACATGGTGGTTTCGATTGGTGAAGTTATTTCCGCAGCAGTTTTCACCCAATTGGTGAAAAAGAGCGGATTTAAAGCGACGGCTTTAACTGGTTCGGAAGCGGGAATTCGTACGAATAATGATTACCAAAACGCTAAGGTGCTAAATGTTGAAGTTCAAAACGTCATGGAAGCGTTCGAGGATCATGATGTAGTAGTGATTGCTGGTTTCCAGGGGCTTTCCAATGAAGGACATGTGACAACCTTGGGGCGTGGGGGTCGGATACGTCAGCAGCTTTATTAGGTGTGGCTTTGCAAGCTAAGCGTTGTGATATCTTTACGGATGTTTCGGGAATGATGACCGGAGACCCCCGAATTGTGGAAAGAGCTCGTTATCTTAAGGAAGTTTCTTATGACGAAGTGGTTAACATGGCTCATGAAGGGGCTAAAGTTATCCACCCGCGGGCTGTTCAAGTCGCCCAGCAGGGACATTTACCGTTAACCATACGTTCGACTTGGGATGCTGTTGATGAAATGGGGACTTTAATTTCTGATCACAGTCTCGGAATTCAGCATTACCGTTCGGTTACTGGGGTAGCCCATCAAACTGGTTTAACGCAATTTAAAGTTTCGACTCAAGCACACACGAGTCAAGAAATTTTTAAGCTTTTGGCGGATAACCACTTAAGCGTGGATTTTATCAATATTAATTTAGATGGCATTGTCTTTAATTTAACGGAAAAAGAAGCGCAAAAAGCCATCGATTTATTTACCCAAGCAAATATTGAAGCAACTTATACAGAACACTGTGCCAAAGTTTCGATTATTGGAGCCGGGATTATGGGGACTCCGGGGATTACGGCTAAGATGGTCCAAGCTTTAGCACAAAATCGAGTAAAAATTTTACAAACGACGGATAGTTACACAACGATTTGGGTCCTAGTCCACGAAGATCAACTGGTGGCAGCGGTTAATGCCCTTCATGATTCATTCTTGGTGGAAGCATGATTATTGATTGGTATTTGAGTGCTCTTAGTTTAATTATTGCGTATCTTTTGACCAAGCTGGTCTTGCCTAATTTTAGATTCTGGCCGCGGTGGTTACAACCGTTGGATAGCTTAGGGGCAGCGAGCCTCATTATCTATTTTATATTGGCACCGACTTTTTTTGGCTTTTTAGCCCATGCAATTTTAGTATTGGCAGCGAGTGTGTGGGGGATTTTTTTGACCCTCTTTACAGCTCTTAGTCAAGGGGATGTTATTTATCATCGTTTTTGGTTTGCTTATTGGCGAACTATGTCGTTACTTTTGTTAATTAATGCGTTAGTCATGATTATCACGAAAGCAATTCTTTTTTATTTATAATTTCTAAATGTTAAGAAATCACTGATGTTTGAGTCAGTGATTTTTTGCATTTTAGTAAAAAAAGTGTAACAGCGGAATGTTTTTGGGGAAATGCGGTGGTTAAAAGTGGGGAAATGTGGTAAGATTTAGATATTAATTTTAGTTTATAAGGGGAAGACCGGCTATGATGGGTGAATTTCAACATAACATGGATCAAAAGGGCCGGTTAATTATCCCGGCAATTATCCGCCAGGAAGTGGGGACACAGGTTGTTTTGACTCGTGGCATGGATGGTTGCTTGTATGGTTACCCTGCTAGTGAATGGGAAAAATTATCTCAACAGCTGGCAGAGCTTCCGCTAACATCTAAACAAAATCGAGCCTTTGTCCGCTTTTTTTATGCAGCCGCAGTAGAAAGCGAGTTTGATAAGCAGGGCCGAGTCATTATTTCCCAGGCCTTAAGGACTTATGCCGGCCTGGAAAAAGAATGTATTGTCGTGGGAATGTTCAATCATTTAGAAATATGGTCTAAATCAAGATGGGACGAATTTAACCGGCAGACTGCAGCTAGTTTTGATGAGCTGGCAGAAAATATGGAATTTAATCTATAAGGAGTAGAAATGGCAGATTTTGAACACATAACTGTACTATTAGCAGAAACAGTCGATAATTTAAAAATTAAGCCAGCCGGTGTATATGTGGACTGTACCTTAGGAGGCGGGGGCCACACTCAAAGAATCTTAAGTCAACTGGGACCAAAGGGACGCTTGTTTTCTTTTGACCAGGATCAAACTGCCTTGGATTACAATCAAATTCAATTAGCTGATGAGATTGCTAGTGGACGTTTGACCTTGGTCAAAAGTAATTTTAAAGACTTACAAGCGCAGTTAGCTTTGCAGGGGATTAGTCAAGTTGATGGGATTATCTATGATTTAGGAGTTTCATCACCACAATTTGATGTTGCCGACCGAGGTTTTTCTTATAAATATGATGCGGTCTTGGACATGCGAATGAACCAAGAGCAAGCTTTAACTGCTAAGGAAATTGTCAATCAATGGTCATATGAAGAGTTGGTGCGAATTTTCTTCCGTTATGGAGAAGAAAAGTTTGCCAAATCAATCGCTCGTCGAATTGAACAAGCCCGTCAAAACGAAGAAATTGTGACTACCGGGCAATTAGTGGAATTAATTAAAGCTGGGATTCCTGCAAAAGCACGGCGTAAGGGAGGACATCCTGCTAAACGGGTCTTCCAGGCTTTGCGGATTGCAGTTAATAATGAATTAGGGGTTCTTGAGGAGTCTTTGGCACAGGCTTTAGATATTTTAGCCTTGGATGGGCGGATTTCGGTGATTACTTTTCAGTCTTTGGAAGATCGTTTAGTTAAATCGATGTTTAAAGAAAAGTCGTCTTTACCAGATTTACCTAGTGGTTTGCCGGTAATTCCTGAGGAGTATCAACCTGAATATAAATTAATCACGCGTAAGCCAATCGTACCAAGTAAAGAAGAATTAGCTGCCAATCATCGGGCACATTCAGCTAAGTTACGCGTTATTCAACGAGTTAAGGTGAAGTAAGGAGAGGGAAAACTATGTCACAGCAAGCGGCAAGGAAGTTAAATCAGCAGCCACAGCAATCAGCGAACGTTAAATTTCAGAAAAAACATATTAAAGGAGAAACAATCGTATCACGCTATCTAGTTCCGAATACGTTCCTTTTTGTAACTGTACTAGCGGTAAGTGTGGCATTAGCGATTTGGACAGTATGTTTAAGTGCTCAATTGACTAGTGCCCAAAGTAGTTTACAAGCAGTTACACAAAAAACGATTCAGTTACATGAAAAAAATGTAACGACGAGTCAAACGGTCAGTGAACTATCTAGTCGTGCTCGACTCGAAAAGATTGCCAAAAAAGCGGGCTTATCGATGAAAGAAAATAGTACGAGGAACGTGACTAAATGAATAAGAAAATGAAGCGAACAGTTGAAATCGAACAAACCAAAACACAAAAAGTATCCGTAGGAATTGTGCTTCTCTTGTGTGTGTTAGTAGTTTTTTTGATTTTTATCTGTCGTTTTTTTTATATTGCTACCACACATAAGGTAAACCGACATAATTTAACGACAGAAACAAGACAACTCTACACCTCCAAAGAAGATCTCCAGGCTAAGCGGGGAACAATTTATGATGCCAATGGTAATCCGATTGCCCAAGCTACGACAACTTACTCTTTATACGTCGTTTTATCCCACAAGGCTAAAGAAGGTAATAAGATTTTCTATTTACCTCAAAGTAAGAAGAAAGAAGCCGCAAAAGTGATTTCACGCTATATTGATTTGCCTTATAAGCGTGTTTATAAGCTCTTAAATCCAAAAAATAAGAATATCTACCAGGTGGAGTTTGGAAATGCCGGAAAAAATTTAACGCAAAAAACCAAGAAAAAAATTGAAGCTGCCGGTTTAACGGGGATTAGCTTTGATGCCCAACAGTCTCGCCTTTATCCGAACGGTATTTTTGCGTCACATATGATCGGTTATACGACCACGATTGATGAAACTATTACTGGTACGATGGGAATTGAAAAGATTTTTGATAAGGAACTAAGTGGAACTAATGGGATTAAATTCTCTAATAGTGTAAATGATAAACAAGCTAAAAATAAGTCAAAGGTGGCCCAAGATGGCTCGGATGTTTACACAACCTTAGATACTCAGCTACAAACTAGCTTGGAAAATCTTATGACTAAGGCACAAAAGAAGTATCAACCTAAGCAAATGGTGGCAATATTAATGGAAGCTAAGACCGGGAAAATCGTCGCAGTTTCTCAACGACCATCTTTTAATGCCCAAACTAAAGTCGGCTTAAGTGAGATGTGGCGGAATTTAATTTTAAATGATACTTATGAACCTGGTTCAGTCATGAAAATTTTTACCACGGCTGCAGCGATTAATAGTGGAAATTATAATGGTAATGCTTATTATAATTCAGGTACTCTACAGATTGGTAATTCACGAGTTTACGACTGGAATCGCGTTGGTTGGGGAGCAATTACTTATGATCAAGCTTTTATTCGTTCGTCGAATGTCGGGATGGCCATGCTAGAAAAAGCCATGGGTAAGAGTTTATGGTTGAAATACATTAAGAAGTTTGGCTTTTTAAAGCAAACTGACTTTAAGATGGGGACTCAAAGTAGTGGTTCCATTGCTTATAAGTATGGATTTGATCAAGCAAGTACCTCCTATGGACAGGCGATTAATGTAACTCCTATTCAAATTATGCGAGCGTTAACAGCTATTTCCAATAATGGGGTGGAATTAGAACCTTATATGCTTGAAAAAATGGTTAACCCTAATACCAAAAAGGTCACGCAAATTGGTAAAAAGACGATTTATGGACGTCCGATTACCAAGACAACCGCTAAAGAGGTCAGGAATTTAATGGCCCAAGTCGTGACTGACAAAAATGGTACGGGGCAAGCTTACGCATCTGAAGATTTCCAAGTTGGAGTTAAAACTGGGACAGCCCAAATTCCTGCCTCAAGTGGGACGGGGTATTTAAGTGGGGATTTAAATTATGTTTTCTCCGTAGCAGGAATGGCACCCATCGACAATCCACGTTATGTCTTGTATGTTGCCATGAAACAACCGCAAACTTTTGCGGGTAAAGGGGCAACTAACATGTTAGCATCTATTTTTAATCCGCTAATGTCTCAAGCAATTGGTAAGACAAAAACCATTAATCAAGAGGCCACTGTGGCGGTAAAAGATGTTCGAGGCTTAAATACTAGTCAGGCTCAAAAGGCGCTGACTACGCAAGGTCTGACAGTTTCTGTAGTTGGTCAAGGACGCCATATTGTGAGTCAATCAGTAGCTGCTGAAACTAATTTAGTAAAAAATGGCCGGGTAATTTTAGTTACGAATGGTCCCAAAACCATGCCGGACTTGAAAGGGTGGTCACGTAAAGATGTAGCAACTTTAGCTAAGATTTTGAAACTTAAAGTTACTTACTATGGTAGTGGGTATGTGAATGAACAAAATATCTCAGAAGGAACTGAAATTAATAGTAAAGATGAGTTAGTCGTAAACTTAAATAATGATTAGGGATAAAGGAGAACAAAATGACTTTGACACAAATTGTCGTGCCGTTACTAGTAAGTTTTATTTTAACGGCCATATTTTTACCAATTTTTATTAATTATGCACATCGTAAAAAACAAGGACAAATGATTCGAGACGAAGGTCCCAAGTGGCATGCTCAAAAATCAGGGACACCAACCATGGGAGGTTTTGTTTTTAACCTGGTAATCTTTATGACTGCTATTGTGGTACCAATGATTTTTCACCAATTGAGTAGTCAATTATTAATTTTGGATTTTATTCTCTTGATGTATGGTTTTATTGGTTTTTGGGATGATTCCATTAAACTTTGGAAAAAGCAAAACGAAGGTTTTAAACCTTGGCAAAAATTACTTGGTCAAATTATTGGGGGTCTCATTTTTTTAGTGGTTTACTGGCATGAGAATCTACCATTTTCCTTAAATTTCTTTGGTTTTGAATTACCTTTAGGTATTTTTTATGGAATCTTTGTTTTATTTTGGCTAGTTGGCTTTTCTAATGCTGTAAACTTGACGGACGGCTTAGATGGTCTGGTGGCTGGACAAGCAAGTATTGCTTTTGCTGCTTACGGAGTGATTGCTTACTTCCAAGCGCAATATGACGTCTTACTCTTCTGTGTGACAGTGATTGGAGCATTGTTAGCCTTCCTAATTTTTAACCATAAACCAGCTAAAGTTTTCATGGGTGATATGGGGTCTTTAGCTTTAGGGGGGGCTTTGGCAGCAGTTTCGATTCTTTTACATCAAGAATTATCTCTACTTTTTATTGGGATTATCTTTGTGTGCGAAACAGCTAGCGTTATGTTACAAGTGAGCTACTTTAAATTGACGGGTGGTAAGCGTCTCTTTAAGATGAGTCCGATTCACCACCACTTTGAATTATGTGGCTGGAGCGAATGGCGTATTGATTTAACTTTCTGGGCCGTAGGTTTGCTTTTTGCCTTAATTACTGATTGGATTATCTTGCACTAGGTGCAGTAGAAAGAAGTTTTTGGAAATGAAAAAAGTAACAAAATATCAAGATAAAAAAGTACTAGTTATCGGCTTGGGTAAAAGTGGTTTAAATGCAGCTAAGTTACTCTTACGTTTAGGAGCTCAGGTAACCGTTAACGATAAGAAGGAAGCTAGTCCGGAAGTGCAAACTCAGCTAACTCAAATGGGGGTTAGAGTCGTGACTGGTAGTCATCCCTTGAGTTTATTAGATGGCTGTGACTTAATTGTTAAAAACCCTGGGATTCCTTATCGCAACGAGTTAGTGGCAGCTGCTCAAGCACAGGGTCTACCGATTTTGACTGAACCCCAATTGGCTGCGGATATTTTAGAAGGTCAATTAGTTGCCATTACGGGGACCAACGGTAAAACTACTACGACAACCATGATTACCGAAATGTTGAATCAAGCGCGTCCTAACCACGCCTTTAAAGCTGGAAACATTGGGATTGCCGCTAGTCAAGTTGCTCAAGAAATTGGAGCGGATGATGTGATGGTAACGGAACTTTCCAGTTTTCAATTATTGGGGATTACTGATTTACACCCGCATATTGCGGTGTTAAATAACCTGTACGAAGCTCATACTGATTACCATGGTAGTCGCGAGGAATACGTGAAGGCTAAGATGCGGATTACCATGAATCAAACTGCTGATGACTATTTTGTGGTTAACTGGGATCAGGAAGAATGGCGAACTTTAAGCCAAGCATCTTCGGCGCAAGTCGTGCCATTTTCGCGGCAAAATCTCAGTCAAGCGGGAGCTTATGTCAAAGATGGAACCATCTATTTTCGTGATGAGGCCATTATGCCAGTAACGGATGTGAAATTACCAGGTGAACATAATCTTGAAAATGCTTTAGCAGCAACAGCCGTGGCGAAGTTAATGGGGGTTAGTGCTCAAGCAATTCGCCAAGTCTTAATGAATTTTGGTGGGGTAAGGCACCGAACACAATATGTGGCAACATTTAAAGAGCGAAAGTTTTACAATGATTCTAAGGCAACCAATATGGAGGCCACTGAAAAAGCTTTATCCGGCTTCAAACAACCAGTTGTTTTATTAGCAGGTGGTTTAGACCGAGGCTTTAGCTTTGAAGCTTTAGAACCATATTTCAAAAATTTACGAGGGATTGTTTTATTTGGTGAAACTGCTGACCTTTTGGAAGAAGCAGCCCAAGATGCCGGAGTTTTAAATATTGTGAAAACGGAAAATGCGGTGACAGCAGTACCTCTGGCTTACCAAATGAGTCAACCTGGTGATGTAATCTTATTATCACCGGCTTGTGCTAGTTGGGATCAATGGCCTACTTTTGAGGTCCGTGGTGATCGTTATATTGAGGCGGTTGAAGAACTGATAAAGAAAGAGAGCGAAAAATAAATGCGTTTGTTAGTATCCGGTGGGGGAACGGGAGGTCACATTTACCCAGCCTTGCATTAATTGAGGATTTAAAAAAACAAGATCCAGATGCGGAGGTCCTGTATGTCGGGACTGACCGTGGTTTAGAAACTAAAATTGTGCCTGCTGCGGGAATTAAACTCAAAACTCTACACATTCAAGGTTTCAAGCGTTCCTTGTCCGTAGACAACCTTAAGACCATTTACCTCTTTTTAAAGAGTGTGCGTGAGTCCAAAAAAATTATCAAAGAATTTAGACCTGATGCTGTTATTGGTACTGGAGGGTATGTTTGTGGGGCAGTAGTCTATGCTGCTGCCAAACTTAAAATTCCTACAATGATTCATGAGCAAAATAGTGTGGCTGGGGTGACTAATAAATTCTTGAGCCATTTTGTTGACAAAGTTGGGATTTGTTTTGATGATGCTAAAAAAGCTTTTCCGGCAACTAAGGTGGTTATGACTGGTAACCCCCGAGCACAACAAGTAGCACAAATGCAGGCGACAGGTCGGTTAGTCAGTGAATATGGCTTAGCTGCTAATAAAAAGACCGTCTTAATTTTTGGCGGATCACAAGGAGCGCCTAAAATTAATGAAGCAAGCTTGCAAGCGTTAGAGTACTTTGCCGATAAAGAATATCAAGTACTGTTTGTCACGGGTCAGAAACGCTATGATCAGATTATGGCTGATAATCGGACTCAAGATTTACCAGCGAATGTCTTCATTGTACCTTATATTGCAGATATGCCAGCTATCTTACCTGAATTATCCTTGATTGTGGGGCGTGCCGGGGCTACAAGTTTAGCTGAAATTACGGCTTTAGGTTTACCGTCAATTTTAATTCCAAGTCCGTATGTAACGGCGGATCACCAAACCAAAAATGCGCAAAGCTTAGTTAATAAACAGGCAGCTTTAATGATTCGTGAAGATGACTTGAATGGTGAAACCCTTGCGCAAACAATTGACCGACTCTTACAAGATGAAAAACAAAGAAAGCAAATGGCGCAAAATGCTTACCAAGTTGGTGTAAGGGATGCTAGTGACCGAGTTTTACAAGTCTTAACGTCAATTAAAAAGTAAAAAGGGGAGAATAACTGAGGTGCGAAAAAAAAATAAGGATGATGACTTGTTGCGTAGCGAAGATGATTTGTCTCCCTGGGAAAAGGCGCGATTATCCCATGCAGAAAAAGAGTCATTGCAGAAAGTTACGAGAAAAAAGCATTACAAAATTTCTTCACCACAGCTAGCGGAGTTCCATTTACCTAAATTTGGGGCACTAAAGGAGAGACGTCTAAAAGAGGGAAGTAAGCGTTTATTAATTTTGTTTCTTTCTTTAACGCTATTAGCCCTATTATATATTTTACCAATTTTTCGAGTGGAAAAAGTAACGGTTAAGGGAAATACTATGCAGTCTGATGCAATGGTAATAAAAGAGGCTCAGCTAATTCCGAAAATGTCATTATTTGAAGTGTTGTTCAGAGAAGGTAAGATTGCTAGCAATCTCAAGCAGGCCTTTCCAACCATTGAGACAGCTAATCTAACTATAGGGTTAGGACAAGTGCAGGTTGTTTTGAAAGAAAAAAAGACCGTTGGTTATATGGTTAAAGCTAGTAAATTATATCCAATAGTTGAGAAGGGGATAGTTGCTTCTAAGGCTTTACCAGATCAGCCGGCCTCCTTACCAATGTATTATGGTTTTAAAAAGGAAATTGCATTACAAAAAGTGGTGCTAGAGGTGCAAAAATTCAAGCCCAATATTTTAAATTTAGTTTCTGAAGTACATGCTAGTCCGACTAAATCTGATCCAGATCGTTTGAAACTTTACATGAGTGATGGTAATCAAGTGGTAGCGACTCGCAAAACCATGGCTCAAAAAATGAAATATTATGCTAAAATTGCTAGCCAGATGGATCAAGCTGGGGTAATTAATTTTCAAGTTGGGGCATACTCTTATTCTTATCATTAAAATTGTATAAAATAAGTAAGATTTTAGCTTTGCAAATTGATAAAAATTGGTAAAATAACCAGTAAATGTGGTAAAATCTAAGTATTAGGATTATGCTAATTATTGAAAATAAAAATTTATGAAAAAAACTTTTATTCGAGTAGGAGGCCGAGTTAGTGAGTAATACTAATATGTACGTAGGGTTGGATATCGGGACTACTTCGATTAAGGTCATTGTTGCTGAAGACGTTAAAGGTCAACTTAATGTGATTAGTTATGGCAATGTTCGCTCTAAGGGGCTGAGTCGAGGGGTAATTGTCGATATCGACCAAGTTGTTGGGGCGATGAAAGAAGCAATCAAAGACGCCGAAGAAAAGGCTAATGTTTCTATTGATGAAGTAATTGTTGGGATTCCAGCTAATATGCTTCAAATTGAGCAATGTCGTGGAATGATTACCTTAAGCGATAACAATAATCGGTCACGTGAAATCACGGAAGATGATGTGCGCGCAGTGGTACAAGCTGCTATGACGCAAAGCCTTCCACCTGAAAGGGCAGTAATTGATGTGGTTCCGGATGAATTTATCATTGATGATTACAGTGTAACTGACCCCCGCGAGATGCAGGGGATGCGCCTGGAAATGAAAGGTGTCTTGTACACTGGTTCAGCAACTATTATTCATAACATTCGGAAGTCAGTCGAAAAAGCGGGAGTACGGATTAATGAAATTGTTGTGGCACCAATAGCTAGTGCCCAAGTTGCTTTATCAGAAGATGAGCGTAATTTCGGGTCCATTTTAATTGACTTAGGAAGTGGGCAGACCACCGCAGCAGTGATTCATGATCATAAGTTGAAGTATACTTATGTTGATCAAGAAGGCGGTAATTATATTACCCGTGATATTTCCGTGGTTTTAAATACTTCTCCTGCTAATGCGGAAAGATTAAAAACAACTTATGGTTATGCTTTGGCTTCGATGGCAGAAACAGAAGAATCTTTTTCTGTCCAAGTTGTGGGTCAGCAAGAACCTGAAATGATTACAGAAGAATATCTAGCACAAATTATTGAGGCTCGTTTACGGCAAATTTTTGGTAAAATTTACCAAGCTTTAGATGGAATTAATGCCTTATCAATGCCAGGGGGAATTGTGCTGACCGGTGGTGGTGCTGATATTTGGGGAATTAAGGAATTAGCTGAAGAAATTTTTGGTGTCAGGGTGAAAATTTACCGTCCTGAAGAAATGGGCTTACGTACACCAACTTTCACACAGGTTATTGGTTTGATTGAATATGGTGTTCGCCAAAGTGAAATTAACCATCTGGTAAGAAGTGTGGTGCATAACACTTCCTACAGACCAAACATCAAATCAGAGCCGGTGGATGATAGTAATCAGGAGTTAGTTCATTACCAAGAAGAACCAGAAGTTGACTATATAGCTTCACCTGCTGACGAAGAATTTCAAGCAATAGATGATGACAATCTAGCCAAGAAGGGTATCCGTGATTGGAAGTTCTTCAAATGGTTCTCAGAATTATTTAAATAAATCAAGGAGGTAAATTGATGGGTATGGAAGGTTTTGAATACACATTAGATGCAAATGAAGAAAATCAAGCAGTTATTAAAGTTATTGGGGTCGGCGGTGCTGGCGGTAACGCCGTAAATCGGATGATTGCAGATAACGTACAAGGAGTCGAGTTTATTGCTGCTAACACTGACGTACAAGCTTTAAAAAATTCTAACGCTGAAGTAAAAATTCAACTTGGACCTAAATTAACTCGCGGTTTAGGAGCGGGTTCAAATCCTGAAGTTGGACAAAAAGCTGCCCAAGAAAGTGAAGAAGCTTTAGCCGAAGCTTTAGCTGGTGCCGACATGATTTTCGTAACTGCCGGTATGGGTGGTGGTACTGGGACCGGGGCGGCACCAGTGATCGCTAAAATTGCTAAAGAACAAGGGGCGTTAACGGTTGGGGTCGTAACGCGTCCATTTATGTTTGAGGGTCCTAAGCGTGCGCGCTTTGCTGCTGAAGGTGTGGCCCAAATGAAAGAACATGTGGATACCTTAGTGATTATCGCTAACGACCGCTTGTTAGAAATCGTGGATAAGAATACACCAATGTTGGAAGCCTTCAAAGAAGCCGACAATGTCTTACGTCAAGGGGTACAAGGAATTTCTGACTTGATTACTTCTCCAGGTTACGTTAACTTAGACTTTGCTGACGTAAAGACTGTGATGGAAAACCAAGGTTCAGCCTTGATGGGGATTGGCCACGGTGAAGGTGAAAATCGGGTAGAAGATGCCACTAAGAAGGCCATTTCTTCACCATTATTGGAAGTTTCTATCGATGGTGCGGAACAAGTCCTCTTAAACATCACAGGGGGCTCAGACTTCTCCTTAATTGAAGTTCAAACGGCTTCATCCATTGTTTCACAAGCTGCAACTAGTGACGTTAACATTATCTTCGGGACTTCCATTAATGAAGACTTGGGCGATGGTGTGATTGTAACGGTGATTGCTACAGGAATTGACAAGGAACATAAAAAACCAGTTAAAAAAGAAGTACCGGTAAGACGTCCGCGTCCAAGTCAAGCTCAAGCTAGCCAAGACCCATTGAGTGATTGGGATTTAAGTCGTGTTAACAACCAAGCCTCTAACCGTCCTCAAAGAGACGCTGATTTCCAAAACATTGAAAAGCAACAATTCAATGTTTTTGGTACTAGTTCTTCTCAAGAAGATGAAGCAACGCAAGGTGATGACGTTGATACACCACCATTCTTCAACCACCGCTAAACTGGTGGTGCTAGAAAGGATGCGATAAGATGGCTAGTATATGGAATAGAGTTAGTAACTGGATGTCAGGAAGTAACAACTATGATGATGGGTATGACCAATTTGAAGAAGTGGAGGCTGCAGATCCTACACCAATTTTTACTAATCAACCCGACCTTAAGGTGAATCATAGTGAAAGTCGCATGATGATTCATAGTAAAGAAAACAATAAAAAAGTAATGCAAAATATTAAATTATTTGAACCAAGGGTCTTTGAAGACATAAAAGGCGTTGCTAACTACGTTATTAAAGGTCAAGCTGCAATTGTTAGTGTACGAAAAGTTGATGCGCCAGTAGCACACCGTCTTCTAGATTTTTTGAATGGCGCGGTATTTGCGATTGATGGGAAGGTAACGCGTCTGAATGATGAAATTTTCCTATGTACACCAAGCAACTATATGGTTGAAGGTGATATGAATCGTGAAACGCAAAGACATATTCGTGAGTTGAGAGCAAATGGAGGAATACGTTGATACTATTATTAGTGGCATATTTTTTCCGTTTTTATGAACTTGCAATTGTTGCTTATGTGCTTTTATCTTGGTTTCCCGGCGCATATCAAACCACCTTTGGACGAATTTTAACCAAGTTGTGTGAACCATATTTGAGTATTTTTCGGTTTATTCCACCAATCCTTGGTTTAGATTTTTCACCCTGGGTGGCCTTGATAGCTTTGCAGTTTGTGCAAATGGGAGCAGTTGGACTTTTGACAGGATTTGGACTGTAGCATTAAAGGCAAGATAAATGGAAATAGCAGTTAAGCAACATTATCGAAAAGAAGAGGAACCATTGCTTGAGGAGTTAAGTGAACAACTCAAACGGGCACAGGATGAATACCGCCCTATTTTGACACGTTTCCTTAATCCGCGGGAGCGGTTCATATTGGAGCAACTAAAAGGGCGTTTTAGCGATGTTAAGGTAGCTTATGCAGGAGGATATCCGGAGGCGGAACGGAAACGAGCTTTGCTATATCCGGAATATTATCAACCAGTAGTTTCCGACTTTGAATTGGCGTTAATTGAGGTGGATTATCCAACTAAATTTGCACAACTGAGTCACGGTCAAGTTTTAGGTAGCTTAGTTAACATTGGATTAGAACGTCAGGTTCTGGGGGATATCATCACAGATGGTTTACGTTATCAATTTGTAACTCAAGCAAATTTGGCTAGTTACTTTTGTAATCAGGTCCAAGCTATTGGAAAGGTTAAAGTACGTCTTAAGGAAGTTGCTCTAGAAACCTTGGTAACTGCTCTGGACGAGTGGCAGGCTGAAACAATGACCGTGACGACAATTCGTTTAGACGCAGTAATTTCGCATGCATATCATTTTAGTCGTCAGGTGGCGAAGGAAATGATTAAGCAAAAAAAAGTTCAAGTTAACTGGATGATGGTAGAAAAACCGGACTATGTTCTAGCGCAGGCCGATATTATTTCAGTTCGTGGCTTTGGTCGGATTCGTCTCGATCAACTAATGGGACCTACCAAAAAAGCTAAGCAACGCTTAGCAATTTCAATTTTAAAAAAGAAAAAGTAAAAAAGTTTAAATACGATGGAGGTGTTAGGGAATGGCACTTACTCCCTTAGATATTCATAATAAAGAGTTTCATGTTAAATTACGTGGTTACGATCAAGACGAAGTTAATGATTTCTTAGATCAAATCATCAAGGATTATGAATTAACTTTAAAGGAAAATGACCGTTTAACAGAAAGTTTAAAGCAAAACCAAGAAAAATTGAAGTACTTCAATGATTTGAAGGATTCCTTGAATCAATCAATTATCGTGGCACAAGAAGCTGCTGATAAGGTTAAGGCTAACTCTCAAAGAGAAGCGGAAATCATTAACCGTGAAGCTCAAAAGCAAGGGCAAGATATTATTGACGAAGCCAATGAAAAAGCTCGCCAAATTGTTGATGAAGCTTCAACTAAAGCTAAGAAGTTAGCTGTTGAAACTGATGACTTACGTAAGCAAGCCCGCATCTTCCGTCAAAAGTTACAAGTCATGATGGAATCACAATTAGAAGTGGTGAAAGGTAGCGAATGGGACGAAATTCTCAAGCAAGGTGATACCAGTAATTACCAAGAAATTCGGGAAGCAATTCGTAACGATGAAAGTCTTGACAACTTAGATGAAGACGCGGTAAAATCAATGGCAAGTGATGTTGTGGTTAACAGTGGCGATGATTTTGCCCCTGAAGCAGCAGACAATGAAACTGTCGTCGTCTTTCCAGAAGGCAGTGATGACCAAGTCGATACCGGCTTTGCCGACGAGGACGTCATCGTTAAAAACTAAAAAATAAACGGTACTATGAACGCGAAATGAAACGCATAATTCAAGCGAGCTGGTGAGGGTGAAAGACTGGCAATTCCCTGTGTGATTTTTATCATCATAGTGAAACTGCTGGACTGAACCGAAGTAAGTTCAAACGATTAATTGGCGTTAACAATTGCAAAGGAAGCTTTGTTAGGTAACTGAGAAAGCTTTGAATTTGGGTGGTACCACGAAAATCTCGTCCCTGTATGGGGAGGAGATTTTTTTAGTTTTAGCTGGAAATCCAAATTTAAAAGAAAGAAGGAAAATTGATGAAAATCAAAGAAACCCTTAACTTGGGTAAAACTAAGTTCCCAATGCGTGGTAATCTTCCGGTTAAGGAATTAGAACGCGAAAACCTTTGGGAAGAAAACAAAGTCTACGAACAAAGACAAAAATTAAACGAAGGCAAACCAACTTTCGTCTTACATGATGGCCCTCCATACGCCAATGGTAACATTCACATGGGTCACGCCATGAACAAGATTTCCAAAGATATCATTGTCCGTTCTAAATCAATGATGGGCTTCCGCTCGCCATACGTTCCTGGTTGGGATACTCACGGTTTACCAATCGAACAACAATTACAAAAATCAGGGGTTGACCGCAAGTCAATGTCTGTTAACGAATTCCGTGAATTATGTCGTAAGTATGCTTTAGAACAAGTCGACAAGCAAAGAAAAGACTTTAAACGTTTAGGGGTAGCCGGTGAATGGGATAACCCATACTTGACCTTGAATCCTGAGTTTGAAGCACAACAAATTCGGACTTTCGGTAAGATGGCGGAAAAGGGTTTGATCTACAAGGGGCTTAAGCCAGTTTACTGGTCATGGTCATCTGAATCAGCTTTAGCCGAAGCCGAAGTTGAATATCAAGACCTTTCCTCCCCAACTGCTTTCTACGGGGAACAAGTCGTAGATGGTAAGGGTCTTTTTGACGAAAATACTTACTTTACAGTGTGGACAACGACTCCATGGACCATCCCTGCTTCTGAAGGGATTACGGTTGATGCTGATTTCGACTATGTTGTAGTTAAACCAGCCGGTATGGACAAGAAGTTTGTCTTTGCTTCCGAATTAGTGGATGCTTGTGCTGAAAAATTTGGTTGGGAAAACTTTGAAGTAGTGCAAACCGTTAAGGGGCGCGATATGGAATACATGACCGCCCAACACCCATTCAACCCTGACGTGAAACTCTTGGTGATGTTAGGTGATTTTGTGACTACTGACTCTGGGACTGGTTTGGTTCATACGGCGCCAGGTTATGGGGAAGATGACTACAATGTTGGGATGAAGTACGACTTACCAATCTTTGCACCAGTTGATAATAAGGGTTACTTAACTAAGGAAGCTGGAGCAGATTTTGAAGGGGTCTTCTACGAAGATGCCAACCAAGTGGCTCTAAAGAAGCTTGAAGACGCTGGTCTTTTAATTTTACAAGAAGACTTAGTGCACTCCTACCCATGTGACTGGCGGACTAAGAAACCAATTATCTTCCGAGCAACCCCACAATGGTTTGCTTCGGTGGACAAGATTCGCCAAAACATTTTAGATGCCATTGATGAAGTACAATTCTTCCTGGTTGGGGTCAAAAGCGTCTTCACAACATGATTCGTGACCGGGGCGACTGGGTTATCTCTAGACAACGTGTTTGGGGTGTGCCATTACCAATCTTCTATGCTGAAGATGGTGAAGCAATCTTAGATAAAGATGTTATTGCTCACGTGGCTGACTTGGTGGAAAAACATGGTTCTAACATTTGGTTTGAAAAGGATGCTAAGGACCTCTTGCCTGAAGGTTACACCAATGAACACTCACCAAATGGGATTTTTACGAAGGAAATGGACATTATGGATGTGTGGTTTGACTCTGGTTCATCCCACCAAGGTGTCTTAGCGCAACGTGATTATCTGACACATCCAGCTGATATGTACTTGGAAGGTTCTGATCAATATCGTGGTTGGTTCAACTCTTCCTTGATTACTTCCGTGGCTGTAACTAATCACGCGCCATATAAGCAAGTCTTATCACAAGGTTTCACTTTAGATGGTCAAGGTCGAAAGATGTCCAAGTCTTTAGGAAATACCATCGTACCGAGTGAAATTATTGACAAGATGGGAGCCGAAATTATTCGTCTCTGGATTTTATCTGTTGATACTTCTGCTGACGTACGAGTTTCAATGGATAGCTTTACGCAAATTTCTGAAAGCTACCGGAAATTCCGGAACACTATGCGGTTCATGTTAGGTAATACTACCGACTTCAACCCTGAAACTGACCGGGTAGCCTACGAAGATATGGAAGCCGTTGACAAGTACATGACCATTAAGTTAAATCAATTTACTAAGGAAATCTTGGATGCTTATGCAAACTACGAATTCATGTCCATCTACAAGCGTTTGATGAACTTCTTAAACGTTGATTTATCAGCTTTCTACCTGGATGTAGCTAAAGACGTGGTTTACATTGAAGCGGAAAATTCCAAGAAACGTCGCTCTATGCAAACGGTTCTTTACGATGTTTTGGTTAACTTAGATAAGTTAATGACCCCTGTTTTACCACACACGACTGAAGAAATTTGGCCATTCCTGAAGGAAGCCGAAGAATTCGTGCAATTATCAGAAATGCCAGAAGTTAAGCACTACGATGGAGAAGCCCAAATTTTAGCCAATTGGACCAAGTTCTTCGAATTACGTTCAAACGCTATGAAGGCTTTAGAAGAAGCCCGCGATGCGAAGTTAATCGGGAAGTCTTTCGAAGCTTCTCTTAACCTTTACGTTTCTGACGAAGTGAAGGCAGAACTTGAAGCCTTAGATACTGATGTGCGTCAAGCCTTAATTGTGTCTAGCTTAAATGTCTTACCATTAGACCAAGCACCAGCTGAAGCGAGTGACTTTGAAGACGTAAAAATTTTAGTGGAACACGCGGAAGGTGAGGTTTGTCCACGTTGTCGGATGATTAAGACTGACGTTGGTTCAGATGCTGATTTAGCAACGCTTTGTGCCCACTGTGCTCACATTGTTCGTGAAAACTACCCTGAAGCCGTTGCTGAAGGTTTAGAATAAAATTATAGAAATCCTACCCTTGAGGGTGGGATTTTTTTGAGGAGTTAAATTCGCAATTTAAGGCTATTTTTGGTATGATTAAAACATTGAAATAAGTAGAATTGAGGGTGAAAATAATGGAATTTGTAAAGGTTCATGGTTCGAATAACGACTTCTTTATCTTAGATGAAGAATTGCCTGGTCAAAAAATCAGCGACCAAAAATTACGGCAATTGGCCCAAAAAATCTGTGATCGTCAAACGGGTTTACACGGTGGGGCCGATGGAATTTTAGATATTACCGCTGGTCACGTTGGCACTCAAGGTCGCATGCGGGTCATTAATGCTGATGGGAGTGAAGCTAGCATGTGTGGTAATGGTTTACGAACCGTTGCCCGTTACCTCGCTCAAAAGAAGGCACAAGATGAATTCAAGATTCAAACTATGTATGCGGACCTTGACGTCAAGGCAGCTGGTGAATTTTACCCTGGAGTACCCGCTTATGATGCCGAAATTTCGCCTGTTTCCTTTAAGGCGGAAGACTTAGGAATGCACCTAGGTCAGGACAAGTTAATTGATCAAGTGGTACCCGAATTTGATCCAGAACTACGCTTTTCAGCAGTGGCCGTACCTAATCCACACTTGATTGCCTTTGTGGACCATAAAACAGTCATAGGTAATAAGTTAGGTGAATTGGCTTCTTACCTCAATGATGGTCAAAACCCTTATTTTCCAGATGGAGTCAACGTTTCCTTTGTAGAAGTTTTAGCTCCAGGAAAGATTTTTGTCCGGACTTATGAACGGGGAGTTGGTTACACTAATGCCTGTGGAACGGCCATGTCAGCTTCAAGTTTGATGTATGTGCTCTTATTTGGTGAACAAGTTCAATTAGAAGAAAGAATTACCGTGTTAAATCCTGGGGGAATGGTTAACACCATTGTCCACCAAAAGGAGAGTGGGACTTACTACATGTCCTTGATAGGTAATGCAACTGAAGTCGCCCAAGTCGAAGTAGATTTAGCCGCAGCCTTAGCGGGTGACTTTAGCCAGGCTAAATGGAAAGCCACCGGTGAACAAGCCCAATATGAAGCTTTTGTTAAAGAGGTCACGGAGGGATAAGATGGAATTTGAAGAAAAAGTTATCGACGTGGAACATATTTTTGATGGCCACATCGTGGATTTAGATGTTGAAACGGTCCTGACTCCTGAAGCCAGAAAGCCACCCGAGAAATTGCTTACCATGCCAATGCGGTAGGGGTAGTGATTGTTTCTGAGGACAACAAGATGCTGTTAGTGCGACAATGGCGGGCACCTTTACGGCAAGAAACTTTGGAAATTATTGCGGGCAAGTTGGAACCCGGTGAAAATGAAGCGAGTGCCGTGGTACGGGAATTAAACGAAGAAGCCCGCCTCCAAGCTCAAAGTGTGGAAAAGCTAACCAGTTTTTATGTTTCACCAGGCTTTACCAATGAAAAATTAACGCTATACCATGCTAGCGGCTTGAGCCCTGTAAGTGAGAAATTACCTCAAGATGAGGGCGAAATTCTTAACTTGGAATGGTTAGATATTAAGGAAGTCCAAGTAGCGATTGCTAAGGGCGAAATCTGTGATGCTAAGACTATCATGGCTGTGATGCTATGGCAAAGCTTACAGTAGGTAACGCGGATGGAAGAAAGAAGAACGCGTCGCTACCAAGAACAGGCGGAAATTAATGAGCCGCTTAATCGGACCGAAAGTCGGCGTCAAAATAGATTGCGCAGTGAAGAAGAAAAGACCCAAATTTTAAAGCGGAAACTTGATATTGTAATTGGAATTTTGAGTTTACTCATCATCTTAACTTGGCTCTTTATGCGCTTTATTAATTTTTAGAAATAGAGGAAGAAAAAGTGAAATACGGAATTATTTGTGCCATGGAAGAAGAAATTAAAGAACTGTGTGCGCACCTTGAAAATAGTCAAGTCAAAGACATTGGTGGCAGTGAATTTTACACGGGCCAAATTGAAAATCAAGAAATTGTCTTAGTTCGGGCGGGAATTGGTAAGGTTCAAGCCGGGGTTACCACGGCCTTGTTAATTGTCGAGTTTGGAGTTGACTGTGTGATTAACTCGGGTTCTGCCGGTGGGATTGGCCAAGGCCTACACGTCGGGGACTTAGTGGTTTCAACGGGGGCAGCCTATCACGATGCCATGGCGACGGTCTTTGGTTACGAACCGGGGCAATTACCACAACAACCACGCATTTTTACCGCCGATGAAGTTTTAGTCGCGCGGGTTATCCAAGCGGCTCAAACTACGGGTTTAACGGTTAAAGAAGGTTTGATTGTTACTGGGGATCAATTTATTTCTAGTCAAGATCAAATTGACCAAATTAAGGATATCTACCCTGAGGCTTTGAGTTGTGAAATGGAAGGAGCAGCAGTGGCTCAAGTTGCTTACCAATACCATAAGCCTTTTGCTATCATTCGTGCGATGTCAGACGTAGGTGATGAGGAAGCGGGCCAAAGTTTTGATGAATTTATTGTTGATGCCGGTAAGCGTTCAGCCAAGATGACTTTGGCTTTACTTGCCCAAAATTAAGAAATTAGCTATAATATTGGCACTGAATAAACGACCTTTAATCGTGGCTTTCAGCAATTTAGCTTAGTAAGGAAGTTTAAAATGGAACACATTTATTTTGATAATGCCGGGACGACACCTATGCACCCGGAAGTTATTGCAACTATGACCAAGGCAATGACGGAAAATTTTGGCAATGCTTCGGCGGTGAACTTTTACGGTCGCCAGGCTCGGGGGCTTTTAGATCAAAGTCGCCACACCATTGCTCAGTCAATTAACGCCCAAAAGGATACTGAAATTGTCTTTACCAGTGGGGGAACGGAAAGCGATAATACTGCCATTACCCAAGTGGCACATGCACGCAAGGCAGCGGGACGGCACATTATCACCAGTCAAATTGAGCACGAGGCTGTGCTCAAACCCTTAGAAGCTTTGGAAGAGGAGGGCTTTGAAGTAACCTACTTACCTGTGGATGAAAACGGGGTAATTTCTTTAGAACAATTGAAGCAAGCTTTGCGGCCGGATACTATTTTGGTGACAATTATGATGGGAAATAACGAGGTTGGTAGTCAGCAATCAATCCAAGCGATTGGGGAAATTGTGGCGGAATCTAACGCTCTCTTCCATACCGATGCGGTGCAAGCTTATGGGGTGTCAGAAATTGATGTGCAAGCGATGCACATTGACTTGCTATCAACTTCTGCACATAAAATTCAAGGGCCTAAGTTTTTAGGCTTCCTTTATCGGCGGGATGGTATTAACTTCAAACCGTTACTCAAGGGGGGCGACCAAGAATTAAAACGGCGGGCAGGAACAGAAAATGTACCGGCTATTGTTGCCTTTGCCAAGGCGGTTGAAATTGCCCAAACTGAAAAACAAGCTCACATTGCTCACTACCGGAACTTAAAACAAACCTTGGTTGATGGTTTGCAAACAGCGGGAGTGGACTTTGAAATTAACGGTCACTACCAAAATGGTGAGTTACCCCAAATCATCAGTTTATGGTTTAAGGATTGCCCAAGCGATTCACTTTTAACGAATCTCGATTTAGGTGGGGTGATTGCTGCTGCCGGTTCTGCATGTACGGCTGGTTCGCTCGAACCTTCCCATGTTTTAGCAGCCATGTATGGTAAAAATAGTCCACGTGTAGGTGAAACGTTACGCTTCTCCTTCGGAGCGCAAAATACCGTGGCAGAAGTTGAACAAGCGGTTGCTGCCTTAGTCAAGGTAACGACGCGTTTGAAGCAAAGAAAGGAAAGAAGATAATGGCATATGGTAAAGAAGCAAGTGTCTTAGGTAGTCAAGATAAGTATCGCCTAAGTGATAATATCAAAAAATATAGTTTGTTAGATGTGGGATTCATGCAAAGTAAAGGGGGAAAGTTCCAATTAGAACGTTCCTTAGATCCTTTTTCTCCTTATAACCAAGGTTACAAGTTAAAAGTAGTGATTGCTGCCGATATGCAAACTTTTAAACTGGCAACCGTGACTGCCAATGGGATGCGTGAAGTTAATATCTACAAGTCTAAAGAGCGTGAAGAAAGTGAAAAACAATTAAACTTTATCTTAGCTGAATTATTAGATAGAAAGATTTTAGAGAAAGTTAACTAATGCTTCTTAAAAGTAAGTAAATAAGGTTGCACTCTTTATAAAAAGCACGTATAATATCAAGTACTGAATAAACGACCTTCAAATCGTGGATTTCAGAATCTTATTGAAATGATGGTGAATATTTATGACAGATAACAGCAACACGCGTGTTGTTGTCGGAATGAGTGGTGGGGTCGACTCTAGTGTGACGGCCTATCTACTCAAGCAACAAGGTTATGATGTGGTTGGCGTTTTCATGAAAAATTGGGACGACCAAAACGATAGCGGGGTATGTACCGTAACCGAGGATTATCAAGATGTAGCCAAGGTGGCTAATCAGTTAGGAATTCCTTACTACTCAGTAAACTTTGAAAAAGAATACTGGGATCGGGTGTTCACTTACTTCTTGGATGAATACCGCGCGGGTCGCACTCCTAACCCTGATGTAATGTGTAATAAAGAAGTTAAGTTTAAGGCCTTCTTAGATTATGCGATGGAACTGGATGCTGACTACATCGCCATGGGTCACTACGCTCAAGTTAAGCGCGATGAAGATGGTACGGTGCACTTGATGCGTGGAGCCGATAACAACAAGGACCAAACTTACTTTTTGAGCCAATTGTCTCAAGAACAACTCCAAAGAGCTATGTTTCCTATTGGAAATATGGAAAAATCTGAGGTACGGCGCATTGCAGAAGAAACCGGTTTAGCTACAGCTAAGAAAAAGGACTCAACTGGAATTTGTTTTATTGGTGAAAGAAACTTTACCAAGTTCTTGAGCGAATTCTTACCAGCCCAACCTGGCAAAATGATGACCGTTGATGGTGAAGAGAAAGGTGAACACTTTGGTTTGATGAACTACACCATTGGTCAAAGAAAAGGTCTTGGTATCGGGGGAGATGCTAAAAGTAACGAACCCTGGTTTGTTGTCGGTAAGGACCTTGAAACTAACACTTTGTTAGTAGGGCAAGGTTACCATAATGACCACCTTTATGCCACAAGCTTAGATGCTAGCAAGTTGAGTTTCGTGACCGATATTACCAATCGTGGTCAAGAATTCCACTGTACGGCTAAATTCCGTTACCGCCAAGTTGATAGCGGTGTAACGGTGAAATTTAACGATGACCGGACTGTTGCGGAAGTTGTCTTTGATGAACCAGTGCGGGCTATCACTCCTGGTCAAGAAGTGGTCTTTTACGATGGCCAAGAATGTTTAGGTTCTGGTACGATTGACCATGCTTACATGAACGGTGAATTACGTCAATACGTTTAATACTTTAACGAGGTTGGAGCAATCTGGCCTCTTTTTTATATGGTTTTTAGCTTGTCGCTAGCCCTTTTTTTTGTAATAATGAAAGAGAATAATTAAAAATTAGAAGGGGACTTTATAGTGACAAAACTATTTTTTGTACGGCATGGAAAAACTGAATGGAACCTTGAGCGTCGCTATCAAGGCGCTCGGGGCGATTCTCCTTTGCTTGACCAAAGTTATCAAGAAATTAAAGAATTAAGTCAATATCTGCAACAGTTTGAATTTACTAAGGTCTATGCAAGTCCAATCAAGCGTGCGCGGATTACAGCTCAAGAAATCCTTAAGCATCTTAATAATCCACCACGGTTACAACTTGACGATGCTTTTAAAGAGTTTAACTTGGGAAAAATGGAAGGAATGAAGTTTAGTGATGTTAAACGTGAATTTCCCCATGAATACCAGGCCTTTCGTCATGATCCTAGTAAATATCGGGCTGAAGTTGTTGGTGGTGAAAGTTTCCAAGATGTTTTTAATCGCATGACCCCCAAGATTCAAGAGATTTGTCGCCGTTACCCTGAAGCTAATATCTTAATTGTTAGCCATGGGGCGGCCTTAGGAGCTGAAATCCGTCACTTGTTGGGTTATTCTTTAGAACATTTGCGGGACAAAGGAGGACTTAGTAATACTAGCACTACGATTTTAGAAAGTCATGACGGGCAAAGTTTTACTTGTTTAGCCTGGGATAAGGTAGACTATTTAAGTCGGCAGTTAGGAAAGGATGATAAGGTCTAATGGTGAGAAAAGAAAAACAGCAAAAAGCTGAAACTTTAGTGCATGAGCTAATTGGTAAAATTGACGCGGATCCAGAAAACGCGCAAAATTACTATAATTTAGGCAGTGCTTTAGTTGAAATGCAAAGTTTTCCGCAAGCCGAAGAATTATTCCGCCGGGCGTTAAGCCATTTTACAGATGCTAAAGACCGTGATTTATTAACTTATGGCCTTGGGAATGTCTTGTATGCGGCGGAATTTTATGTGGAGGCTAACCAAGAGTTTGCTAAAATTCAAGATAAGAAACTTAAATTAGATGCTCAACTGATGCAAGCCCAAGGTTTCTATGCCCAAAAGCACTACCAACAAGCCTTTGCCTATGCTTTAACGGTTAGTGAACAAGCACCTAAAAATGAAGTGGCCTTACTACTTTTAGGAGATTCTTTATTAGCTCTAGGACAATTAAATCAAGCTCAAGAGTATTACCAAAAAGTTTGGAACCTAAATTCCCAAAGTGCACCGGCAGCTTTTCATCTCGGTTTGATTTTAGTGACGCAAGGAAAAATTCAAGCAGGACAAGCGTATTTTGCTAAGGCCAAGGAGTTGGATGGTCTTTATTATCAAAAGCAAGAAGGTCGTCTTGCAGATTTAGAAAAGGTTATGCAAAAAAATCAGCTATAGGGGGAAAGAAAATGGTAATAACTGAACCCAAGCAGTCTCAAGTTGTCGGCACAATTAGTCGCATGATTTTTGAGTCTAAGGACAATTTTTTTAAGATATTAGTTGTAGACATCAAAGAAGTAAATTTTGAATGGTCACTGCCAACAATTACTGTGACAGGGAGTTTTCCTGAAATCGAAGCCCAAAGAGAATACGTTTTTTACGGTGCTTTAGTGGAACACGGTCGTTATGGCCTGCAACTCCAGGTTCAGGGTTATGAAGAGAGTCTCCCTAAAACTAAGGATGGCCTCATAGCTTATTTAAGTAGTGATGAATTTCCAGGGATTGGGAGGAAGACTGCGCAAAAAGTCGTTACAGTTCTTGGAGAGCAAGCTATTCAAAAAATTCGTCAGGACTATCAAGTTTTGGCGCAAGTTGACATTTCTCCTGCTCAGGCACAGGCGTTAACTGAGGGACTTAATAAGTTGGACGATAGCTTTAGTGAAATTTTATTGTACTTAAATGGTTTAGGGGTTTCTACACGGATGGTTGAAAAAATCTATAACCACTATCATACAGAAAGCCTTAGTGTGGTAAAGGATGATCCTTACCGCTTAGTGCGTGATATCAAAGGTTTTGGTTTTAAGTCTGCCGATGACCTTGCCTATGCTCAAGGAATTCAAGAAACAGACCCTGTACGTTTACGTGGGGGGTTACTGCAAACCTTGTTTGAGACGTGCCATACCAGTGGTGATACTTATTTGATGGCTGAAGAACTTCTAGATAAAGGGGCTGAATTATTAGCAACAACCATGCCACCTGAAAAGATGTATCCAAAGTTAGCGCAGGAATTGGCACAAATGCAAGAAGCTGGGGATGTAGTTTTGACAGAAGATCAAAAAGTATATCTTAAGACTTATTATATTAGCGAAAAAGAAATAGCTCTAAACCTACAGGAACAAGTTCGTCGTCTCCAAGATACTGATTTTCCTAGCCAAGAAGAAATTACAGACCTAGTAGCTGATTTTGAAGCAGAACAAGGGCTTGCTTATGGTGATGAACAAAAGCAAGCTATCTATCAAGCCTTAACAAGTCCAATCTTTCTTTTAACTGGTGGTCCTGGAACAGGAAAGACGACGATTATTAATGGGATTGTCCATTGTTACCAAAAACTCCACCCTCAAGCTGAATTAGCTTTAGCAGCACCAACTGGTCGGGCAGCTAAACGGATGGCTGAAACAACCGGTTACAAGGCGAGCACCATTCACCGGTTGTTAGGGTTGGGTCTAACCTCTAACCAGCGACAAGATTTGGAGGAAGAGGAACAAAATTTAGTGACAGAACCATTTTTGATTATTGATGAAAGCTCGATGATTGACACCCACCTGATGCGGACTTTGACCAGTAATCTTGGTGAAAAAACCCAACTTTTATTTGTGGGAGACAAAGATCAATTACCCTCAGTCGGTCCTGGACAAGTTTTTGCGGATTTACTGGCCAGTGACATTTTTCCTAAAGTTGAACTACGTCAAATTTACCGTCAAAAAGAAGAATCAACGATTCCGGTGTTAGCTCAAGCTATTCAAGCGGGTAAGTTACCGGAGAATTTTACTCAGACGCAAGTTGACCGGTCTTTTTTGGCTAATAGTGCGGGGCTGATTCCTGTACGTTTGAAGAAAGTTATTGAACGAGCTTTGCAAAGTCAGCTAAAGGCAGATGATATTCAAGTATTAGCGCCCATGTATCGTTCGGAGGCAGGAATTGATAATCTGAATCATGAGCTACAAGAGATTATTAATCCGCGTCAATCGTCGGGACAAGGTCAGCTGAAAAAAGAAGTGGAAATTAATAATTTTATCTTGCGGATTGGGGATCGTGTTTTACAAAAGGTTAACCAACCGGAAAAAGGTGTTTATAATGGCGATATTGGTAAAGTAGTGGGAATTGAACTGGCGGAAGATCACCAAACTGCTAAGCAGATTACGGTGGACTTTGATCAAAATGAAGTGGAGTACAAGCCTAATGAATTTTCTGAATTAACTTTGGCATATTGTTTATCGATTCATAAGGCGCAGGGAAGTGAATTTCCGGTTGTAATTTTGGTAATGGTAGATGAGTTTAGTCGCATGCTAAATCGCAATCTCCTTTATACCGGAATTACGCGTGCCAAGAATAAATTAGTCATGATGGGACAATTATCAGCTTACCAAAGAAGTGTGTCCACAACAACTGGTCAAAGAAAAACCGGATTGATAGCTAAATTACAGCAGATTTTTAACGGTGAATTGGCTCTGACTACAGGACAAAAGCAGGTTCAAAAAGTAGTGGTTACTCCTATTCAAGAGGGAGTTGATCCTGTAGTTGAGTTACAAGCGGAAGAATATTGTTTGACGCCTGCGTTGGCTATGTCAGAACAAATTGACCCTATGATTGGGATGGAAGGTTTAACCCCGGAAAATTGTTAACTAAAATGAGGCTTTTACTATTTTGGTTATTTCCATACACGCCAACTTATCAGTTCAACTTTAGAAGTATTGTTCACAGTTATCATATCAATAGAAAATAACCTTGTTGCATTTTTATCGGCAACAAGGTTATTTTTTAAAGATTTTAGATTATATCATAGTTACAATTGAGTGGGTTAACTTTGTGAGGAAAACCAAAATGGGTAGTAATCAATTTCAAAATTTAGGTCATAGTAACGATTGGATTCCTCTTGTCCGTCGATTTCTCCAAATTCAAGGGAGTTAATGATGAGATGTGCACGTTTACTGGTAAATTGTTTGAGAGAAGGTAATCTAACATGTTTGTTCATACGGGCCATTAGTGCTAAAAAGAGAAATTTGAAGATATTCATCTTTTCAGCTACTAAGAACTCCAACTGCCCATCGTTAGCGTGACCCAAGGGTACCTGTAGGTGAGTACGTGGATCAAAGCAAGGTTGGTGAGTGTGGACACTTACCAGGTAAGCTTTCTTGAAAAATTCGTATTGACCATTGATACGTAAAGTAACCGAGAAACTTTCCTGGTTCATATAAGTCTTAAGTAAATTATATAAATAACCGATTAATCCGAGATGCAATTTGTTAAAAAATAAATTTTCTTGGGCATTAAGACTAGCAAAATAAGCTTCCAGTCCGATGTTGTAGCTACTTAAAAAATAACCTTCAGTTTTATGGGTTGTTTCTATATAACTGCCGATATCATAGTTGATAGCTTGTTGGGTAGTTATAATTTGCTTGAAAGCAGTTGAAGGGTTGAGAGAAATTCCCATATTTTTAGCAAAGGAATTATTTTTACCAGCCGGAATTAAGGCCAATGGCAATTGTCTTTGACTGTGTTTTTTCAGGGCGTTAAGACTATCATGTAGGGTGCCGTTTCCCCCAATCACCAAGCAAATCGTTTGCTCAAGTTGATAATCAGTTTTTTTGAGGAAAGAGCGCACTAAAAAATCAATATTATGGTTACATAAGACCGCTTGATACATGTAATTGCCACTTTGTAAAAGGGGTTCAATCTTTTCCCAAGTTTTTTGACCTAGACCGTGATTGGCCTGGGGGTTAACAATGATAAAAAATGATTTCACGGGTGGTTAGGTATCTAGGTGATACCACTCCTCCTTTCTAGCGTAAATACTTCCTTTAACATTATAGCGAAAAAACATGAAAAAAGAAGTAATTATTAGAAATAATTAGAAAAAACCAGCAACGTGGCTGGTTTTGAAATTTATAAAGTAATCAACATTGGTAAAATCATGGGGTGACGTTCGGTTTGTTCGAATAAGAAAGCCTGTAAGTCATTTATGATAGCTTCTTTTAAAATTGCTTCTGAAACCCTATCGGCCTTTAAAACTCGGTTAATGGTTCGAAATAAGCGACGTCGTCCATGATTGATTAATTCCCCTGATTCACGCATATAGATAAATCCACGAGAGAGGAGATCTGGTCCGGCTAAGATTTCGCGTTTTTTCATATCAATGGTTGCAACGACTACCACTAAGCCTTCTTCTGAAAGTATACGCCGGTCGCGTAAGACGATATTACCGATGTCACCGATTCCGGAACCATCAACATAGACATCACCGGCTTGGATGTGCCCAGCTACGCGAGCTGAGTCCTTAGTAAGGGCTAAAACGTCCCCATTTTCCAAAATGAAGGAATTTTCTTTTGGTACGTCACATTTTTCAGCTAATTCAGTGTGAATTTTTAGCATTCGGTATTCTCCGTGAACAGGCATGAAAAATTTAGGTTTCATTAAACGAAGCATTAGCTTTTGTTCTTCTTGACCACCGTGACCGGAAGCGTGAATATTGTTAACTTTTCCGTGGATAACAGTCGCACCGGCTTCTTCCAATTCATTAATCACCTTGTTTACACTTAAAGTATTCCCAGGAATTGGTGAGGAAGAAAAGACTACCGTATCACCAGGTTGAATGTTAACCTGACGGTGAGTTCCGTTAGCAATTCGACTTAAAGCAGCCATTGGTTCACCTTGCGAACCAGTACATAGAATCATGACTTGGTTCGCAGGTAGACTATTGATTTCGCGGGCATCCACTAAGGAATCATCCGGAATATCAAGGTAGCCTAATTCTCGTCCATTAACAATCGCAGCTTCCATGGAGCGTCCAAAGACGGCAATTTTGCGACCTTTAGCGATAGCGGCTTCTGTAGCTTGTTGGACTCGAGAAATATTAGAAGCAAACGTGGCAAAGATAATGCGACCTTCAACTTCTTCGAAAATGCGACGAATAGAGCGTCCTACCCAACGTTCAGACTTAGTGAAGTTTGGTACTTCGGCATTGGTTGAGTCAGATAGTAAACATAAGACACCTTCGGCTCCTAACTTAGCCATTTTTTGTAAATTAGGTGGTTGATTTGTCACAGGTGTTAAGTCAAATTTGTAGTCTCCTGTAGCAACAATCGTTCCAGAGGGAGTCCTAATAGCCGCTCCTAAAGTATCAGGGATGGAGTGTGTCGTGCGGAAAAATGAAACACTGGTTTTACGGAACTTCAAGACGCTATCTTCGTTAATTTCATGAAGTTCAGTAGTTCTCAATAAACCGTGTTCCTCAAGCTTGCTTTTAATTAAAGCTAAAGCTAAGGGACCAGCATAAATGGGCATGTTAACTTGTTTTAAAAGATAGGGAATCCCACCAATATGGTCTTCATGTCCGTGCGTAATCACCAATGCTTTAATCTTGCTTTGATTATTGATGAGGTATTGGTAATCAGGAATTACGTAATCAATTCCCAAAAGGTCATCTTCAGGAAACTTAATTCCCGCATCTACCACGATAATTTCGTCTTGGAATTGAATGGCGTAAGTATTTTTTCCGATTTCCCCCAAACCACCTAAAGCAAAAACGGCGGTTTCGTTATTTTTTACGTTCAGCTTTTTCATATTAAAGCTCCGTAATCTTGAAGTTAGGGCTTTCCTTTTCGTAATTTAAAGTATCTTCGTCTAAACCTTCAATGAATTCCACATTGTATTCAGTTTTAGATTCTACTAAAAGGCGCGCGTTGACTTTGCTATCTGTATCTAAATATAAAACCTCAGTATTTTCACGGCGAGGATTAATCCGTTTGCTTGGTTGGTAGTAAACTTTAAAAATCATGTCTAGTTAAAAACTCCTTTAAAAATATGGTTTTAGGCTAAAAGCCTAGGTCCGCACGAGTCAAGTGACTCCACAATGTTAATTTTTATTTTAGCACAGTTTAGCTATTAAGTATAGAAGTTAGCTAAAAAGATGGCATCTCTTGTAAAAGATAGTATAATAAAATTAAGAAAATGTGGGGTGGTAAAGATGCAAGCAGTAATTGCGCTGGTTTTGGTGGGTGTCTTCGTTTTTTGGTTAATAACCGTCTGGCGAGTAAAAAAACGCAAGCAATCCTTATTAATCATTAAGGCTCAAAGTAGACAAGAAACAATTCCCGCAGTGGAGCAAGCTTTTGTGGCGACAATTGCTCAGCTCAACATGGAAAGGGACGTTTTATCTTCTTTAGCTCAAAGTCAAGATGTTGCTAAGATCTGGGGGCTACGGGTTTTGGCCTTCGAATTTGAGTGTGAGGTGTCTCCAAACTTTGAAAAACATCTCACGCAGTTTAGCGAACTTCTTGAAGCACAACTTAAAACACAAAAAGTTGCCATACCTGCTTTTAAGAGCTTTGCTTTAACCGATATTTGGCTACGTGACGGGAGGTTACATTTTGATGTCGCCGAAAATAAAAATGAAGATACTGCTGCCTACATTCGTGATGTTAAACGCGTAGATTAGAGTAAAGAAAAAAGACCGCCAAAGCGGCAGTCTTTTTCTTTATTCAAGAATTAACATATCTTTAGGTGCTTGCAAAGGATTTTCCTTGTTAATGTGATCGTAGAAGAGAATTCCATTTAAGTGGTCAATTTCGTGTTGTAACACAATAGCAGGGTAATCGCGGAGACGTTCGATGTGCTCATTGCCATCGAGGTCGTACCAGCGCACCTTAATACGATCGTGACGGGGTACATAACCCGGCACTTCACGGTCGACAGATAAGCAACCTTCACCTTCGCCTAAGGCCACCATTTGGACGGATTCACTGAGGATGGTTGGGTTGACTAAGACGTCTTTGAAAATTGGTTCATCGCCGGCTTCAATTCCGGGAATCAAAACCGCCGTCATGCGGATTGATTTGTCAATTTGAGGGGCGGCTAAACCAACGCCAGCACGTAAGTGGTATTTAGCCGCGATTTCTTCATCTTGGCTATTTTCAAGAAATTCCATCATTTCATGGGCGGTTTGCTTAATCTCATCACTGAGTGGGAAAATTAGCTTTTCGGCCCGTGCCCGCAAGGTAGGGTTACCTTCGCGGATAATATTGTCCATTGTAATCAAAGTAATTACCTCCCGTTTTTTCTTCTCAATCATAGCATATTTTCATAAAAAATGTGAGTAAATATACTTAAGTAATTTAAAGGAGTGATTTTTATGACAGACAGTTTTGCATATCCCTTGCGTCCCGAGTGGACCACCGCCGAAATTATTACGGTGAGCGCTTTTTATACCGCAGTAGAAAAAGCTTATACACAAGGCATTAATCAAGAAGAATTTATGACTAAGTACCAAGCCTACCGGCAAGTCGTCCCCGCAATCATGGATCAAAAGCAACTAGATCGGGAATTTTTGGAAAATTCAGGTTTTAGTATCTATCAAGCGACGAAGGTAGCCCAAAGTAATACGAAGAAAACTCTACGGTTAAGTTAGAAAGAGCGACTTTTATGAAAGAAGATTTTCAAAAAATTAATGCGCAAATTATTATCATGATGAAAGCAGGACGAAAAAAAATCCTCGCTAAACAAGCTAATCCGAATGTAGCCACTAAAAGCTCGCGTTTAGATTTGGTAACTGACATCGATCGAATGATTGAAAAGTTTTATGAAAATGAAATTCACCGTCATTTTCCCGCTGCTAAAATTTTAGGGGAAGAAGGCCTCAGACAAGAGGGAATGTTAGAGTATTCGGGGTTATTTTTCGTCATTGATCCTATTGATGGCACTATGAATTTTGTAAAACAAAAAGAGCACTATGCTAGTATGGTGGCGGTTTATGCTGGAGGCCAGCCTGCATTGGCCTACATTTATGACATTGTTAATGATAAGCTTCTTTCTGGTGGTCCGGCTTTAGGTGGCGTTTTTTGTAATGGTGAGAAGATTACAGCGCCCGCAGATTTACCGTTAAGTGAAGGTTTATTTGGGGGATCGTGGCCTATGGTGATCAATAATTATCATGGTGTGCAAGCAGCCATTAAGCAGAGTAGTGGTTTGCGTATTTACGGTAGTGCTGGCATTGAATATCTACATGTCATTTTAGGTCAATGTGTTTGTTATTTATCGCATTTACGTCCCTGGGATTTTTTACCGGGAAAAATTTTAGCAGAAAGCTTGGGCTTAAGCGTGGTAAATATTGACGGCAGTGAGGTAAATGTGTTATCATCAAATGATGTATTAGTGGCGCCAAAGCGTGTGTGTGAAGAAGTTTTGCAGCTTCTTTCATAAAGACCAAGGCCCGCCTGAACTTGCTTTCAAGTGATTCGGCGGGGATTTTTATAAAAAATAGTGAAAGCACGTTAGGCAGCCAAAAGTTCTGAATATTGAAAGGAAGAAAAACAGTGAAAACACGTGATGACATTCGCAACGTTGCGATTATCGCTCACGTTGACCACGGTAAAACAACCTTGGTTAACGAATTGTTGAAGCAATCAGATACTTTAGATGAACACATGGAAATTGGCGATCGGGCCTTAGACTCCAATGATATTGAAAAGGAACGTGGGATCACTATCCTTTCCAAGAACACCGCGGTTCGTTACCAAGGTAAGCAAATCAACATCTTAGATACTCCAGGACACGCCGATTTCGGTGGGGAAGTGGAACGGATTATGAAGATGGTTGATGGAGTGTTATTGATTGTCGATGCTTTTGAGGGTACCATGCCACAAACGCGTTTTGTGTTAAAGAAGGCTTTAGACCAACACTTAACCCCAATTGTAATTATTAACAAGGTTGACCGTCCGGGTGCTCGTCCTGATGAAGTAGTTGATGAAGTACTTGACTTATTCATCGAATTAGGGGCTGACGAAGACCAATTAGAATTCCCAGTGATTTACGCTTCAGCAATGAATGGGACTTCATCACTTGACTCTGACTTGGCAACCCAAGAACATACTATGGATCCAATCTTTACCACAATTTTGGACACAATTCCAGCTCCAGTGGATAACTCAGACGAACCATTGCAATTCCAAGTGGCCATGCTCGATTATAACGAATTCGTTGGTCGGGTTGGTATTGGTCGTGTCTTCCGTGGAAAGGTTAAGGTTGGGGACCAAGTTACCGTTATGAAACTTGACGGTTCTCAACAAAACTTCCGGGTTACAAAACTCTTTGGTTTCTTTGGTTTACAACGGGTTGAAATTGAAGAAGCTAAGGCCGGTGACTTAATTGCCGTTTCCGGAATGGAGGACATCTTCGTTGGGGAAACTGTTTGTCCGGTTGATAATCCAGAAGCTTTACCAGTTTTACGGATTGACCCACCTACTTTACAAATGACATTCATGACTAACACTAGTCCATTTGTTGGTCGTGAAGGTGATCACGTGACAGCGCGTAAGTTAGAAGATCGTTTGAAGATGCAATTGCACACAGATGTTTCCTTACGTGTTGAAGATACAGAATCTCCAGATGCTTGGGTGGTTTCTGGTCGTGGGGAATTACACTTATCTATCTTAATTGAAACTTTACGGCGTGAAGGCTTCGAGTTAGCCGTATCTCGCCCTAAGGTTATCTACCGAGAAATTGATGGGGTTTTATCTGAACCGTTTGAAAGTGTAATTATTGACACACCAGATGAATACTCTGGGGCAATTATCGATTCCATGGCTCAACGTAAGGGTGAAATGACCAACATGGAAACTGGTAACAACGGTCAAACACGGATTACTTTCTCAACACCAACGCGTGGTTTGATTGGTTACGACAACCAATTCTTATCGATGACACGTGGTTATGGAATTTTGAACCATACTTTTGAAGAATACAAGCCAGTGATTCGCAACTGGGAACCAGGTCGTCGTAATGGTGCCTTAGTTTCAATCAACCAAGGTAAAGCAACGACTTACGCGATTATGGGGATTGAAGGTCGTGGTGTGATTTACGTTGATCCAGGTACAGAAGTTTATGAAGGGATGATTGTCGGACAATCATCACGAGAACGTGATATTTCCGTTAATATTACTAAGGGTAAAAACATGACAAACGTCCGTTCTTCTAACAAGGACCAAACTGCCACGATCAAGAAGCCAACACACTTGACTTTGGAAGAATCCTTGGAATTCTTAAATGAAGACGAATTGTTGGAAATTACGCCAGAAAGCATCCGTTTACGTAAGCGTATCTTAGAGACCAACGCGCGTGAAAAGGCAGCTAAGGCGGCTAAACGTGCTAATAGCTAAGACTTTTAAAGAAAACCGTTCTCAATATGAGAGCGGTTTTTTGTGGTGGGAAGATACTGGCTTATGATATACTTAAAAAAGAGTCTAATTTGACGTAAAAGAGATTGATAATGTAAGGTGTTAAAATTTATGAAACAAATTAAACCGGATTTCAAACGTGTTAAATATAGTGATTTTTGGCTCATTGGAATGATGATCATTTTAATGTTTATTGGTCTGGTGATGATTTATTCTGCCAGCTCGGGTCAATTAGCTTTGGCGAAAGAATCACCGACAACTTATTTAAGAAAACAAGCAGGATGGATGGCAATGTCTTTGGTAATTTTTGTTATTGCCTCGTATCGTCCTCAAAATTTTCGTGGGCGTTTTCCACTTAACTTTCTTTTAGTTATTTGTCTGACGGCTTTACAATTAGGGTTGGATCTTATTGGTCCACGAATTAATGGGGCAGCTGGTTGGGTTGCCCTGGGACCTATTAGTTTTCAGCCTGCTGAATTTTTAAAACTGATTAATGTAATTTATTTTGCAGAAGTTCTACTAGGTAAAAGTAAAAATATGAAATGGTTAACCTTAGGGATTTTTGTTATGCAAATGATTGCTATTTTAGCGGCCCCCGATTTAGGCGGATTGGCAATTAATTTGATGATTTATCTAGTTATGTTAATAGCTGCGCTTAAAATTATTTTTCGCTGGCGCTTTATGTGGGGAGTAATTCCGGTGATTATAATGATTTATATTGCGACTTATATTGCATCGGTGAAAAAGTTCGTGCCATTTATCCCAGCTTACCAAGCTGAGCGCATCAAAAATTTTACTAATCCTTTTGACTATGTGCAAACTTCAGGTCGACAGTTAGTTCACTCCTATTATGCTATTAGCAATGGTGGCTGGACGGGTGTCGGTATTGGCAATTCGATTGAAAAGCAAGGATATTTGCCCGAACCATATACTGATTTTATCTTGTCTATTATCAGTGAAGAATGGGGGGTAATTGGGGTAAGTCTGATTTTATTACTTCTTGCGGGACTCATTTGTCGCATTATTATTCTGGGTTCACGCACCAGAAGTCTCTATAATACTCTAGTTTGCTATGGGATAGCCACCTTTATTTTTACCGGAGCGGTTTTTAATATCGGTGGAATGTTAGGAATGCTGCCTTTAACTGGGGTGACGTTACCTTTTATTTCTTACGGAGGGTCGAGTTTGTTTGTATTAACGTTGAGCCTTGGAATTGTTAATAAGATTGCGATTCAAACTAAATTAGGTGAAGATGAGCTTGAACAAAGAGAAATATTAAGATCGCTTCGCCCTCAAGGTACTCAAATGTCAGTAAAACGTCGGCCACAAAGACCGGTTAACCCGAGTCAAGGACCAACACGACGTTAGAAATAAATACTTCTTAGTAGGAGAATTTATTTTGCTAGGACTACAAGAAGATGAGTTTATAAATTGAATTGTAAAGGAGGTGTAGGGTAACTTATCATTTTTTTGGTAAGAACCCTGTGAACGATGAAAAAAATTTTAATTGCTAATCGTGGCGAAATTGCGGTCCGCATTATTCGTGCCTGCCAAGAGCTAGGTTTACCAACTGTAGCGGTTTATGCTAAGGAAGATGAGTACGGAATGCACCGTTTTAAAGCAGACGAAGCTTATCTCATTGGGGAAGGGAAAAAACCTACAGAAGCCTATCTCGATATTGATGAAATTATTCGGGTAGCGAAACAAACCGGTGCGGATGCAATTCACCCTGGCTATGGTTTCTTATCTGAAAATGCGGAATTTTTAAAGAAATGTGTTGCTAATAATATTACCTTTATTGGACCTGATTTAAAACACCTCGAAATTTTTGGAGATAAATTAATTGCTAAGCAAGCAGCTCATGCAGCTGGATTAAAGACTATTCCTGGAAGTCAAGATCCGGTTAAATCTGTCAATGATGTTCGTGATTTTGGAAGAAAACATGGTTACCCTATTATGATTAAAGCTGCTCTTGGTGGTGGGGGCCGAGGAATGCGAATTATTCACAGTGAGGCCGAACTAGCGGAAAGCTATGATCGGGCTCGGAGTGAAGCTATGCAATCATTTGGGGATGATGAACTCTATATTGAAAAGTACTTGGTTAACCCTAAGCACATTGAAGTACAAATCTTGGCTGATAGGTATGGCAATACCTTACACCTTTTTGAACGTGATTGTTCGGTGCAAAGACGGAACCAAAAAGTGATTGAATTTGCTCCTAGTGTCTTACCAGATAAACGTCGGCAAGAAATTTGTCAAGCAGCTGTAACTTTAGCTAAAAGTGTGGGTTATTACAATGCGGGAACGGTTGAATTCTTAGTTACAGATGATGATTTTTACTTTGTAGAAGTTAATCCTCGGATTCAAGTTGAACATACGGTAACGGAAATGATTACTGATATTGACATTGTTCAAGCCCAAATTCAAATTGCTGCAGGAAAAATTTATTTACTGAGATTGGTTTACCACACCAAGTAGATTTGAGTTACCGAGGAGCAGCTATCCAATGTCGGATTACAACTGAAGACGCGGCGAATAACTTTTTACCAGATACTGGAACGATTGAAACCTACCGTTCACCAGGTGGCTTTGGAGTTCGGTTAGATGGGGGAAATGCCTACACTGGAGCGGTTATTACGCCTTACTTTGATTCCTTATTAGTCAAGGCTTGTGTACATGCGTTGACTTTTCCTGATACTGTGGCGAAAATGCGTCGGGTTCTACAGGAATTTCAAATTCGGGGGGTTAAAACTAACATTACCTTTATGGAAAAAGTGTTAGAAAATTCTGAATTTATTAACGGGCAAGCCACTACAACCTTTATTGACCAAACTCCTGAGCTTTTTCAAGCTACAGAGTTGGAAGAAGAGGAAAAAGAACAAGATAGATTCATTGATTATATCAGTGATGTTACAGTAAATGGCTTTCCAGGTGTTAAAGCACGACCAAAATTAGAAATTCCTGAAGTCCACTTTGAAACGGATTTTGTTAGGTTAAATACTACACCAACAGCTAAGGATATCTTGGCCCAAGAAGGCGCTGAAAGCATGGTAGCTTGGATTAAAAATCAAGACAAAGTGCTCCTAACAGACACGACTATGCGGGATGCTCACCAAAGTCTTTTTGCAACACGGATGCGAACAAAAGATATGTTGCCAGCAATTGAAAATTATGAAAAAGCTTTCCCTAAACTTTTCTCGGCTGAAGTTTGGGGAGGTGCGACCTTTGACGTGGCTTATCGTTTCTTGAGTGAAGACCCTTGGAAACGGTTAAAGACGATGCGTAAAAAAATGCCACACACACTCCTACAGATGCTTTTACGGGGGTCTAACGGGGTAGGATATATGAACTATCCTGATAATGTTTTGCAACGCTTCATTGAGAAGGCTGCTGCTGATGGGGTAGATGTTTTCCGAATTTTTGACAGTTTAAACTGGATTGATCAAATGGAAAAACCACTGGCGTTTGCTCGGAAGACAGGTAAGATAGCTGAAGGGGCGATGTGTTACACTGGTGATCTTTTATCGCCAAATGAAACGAAGTACACCTTGGATTACTACCGTCACTTAGCAAAGCAGCTAGTTGATGCTGGGGCACAAATTGTAGCGATTAAAGACATGGCTGGTCTTTTGAAGCCACAAGCAGCCTTTGAATTGGTGGGACAATTAAAGACGGATTTGGATGTGCCGGTTCATGTCCACACCCATGATACGACAGGTAATGGGGTAGCTACTTTGGTGGAAGCAAGCAAAGCTGGTGCTGATATTGTAGACGTTGCTTCTTCGGCCTTGGCAGGAACCACGAGTCAACCAAGTATGGCGTCCTTCTACTATGCTATGGAAGGCAATGTAAGGCAACCAGAGCTAGCAATTGACAATATCGAAAAGATTAACCAATATTGGTCACAAATCAAGCCACTTTACAAAGATTTTTCTAATAATGTGACAGCACCACAAACGGATATTTACCAAACTCAAATGCCGGGGGGACAATACTCTAATTTGCAACAACAAGCGAAATCCTTGGGGATTGACAACTTTGAAGTTGTAAAGAGGAAGTATCAAGAAGTTAACGAGCTTCTCGGTAATATTATTAAGGTAACCCCTAGTTCCAAAGTGGTAGGTGATCTAGCCTTATTTATGTTACAAAATGATCTAAATAAAGAAACTATTTATGAGAAGGGGAAGACAATAGATTTCCCTAAATCAGTGGTAGATTTCTTTGCCGGTGATTTAGGTCAACCGGTAGGTGGTTTTCCAACCGAACTGCAAGCACTGGTCTTAAAAGGTAAACAGCCAATTACGGTCCGGCCAGGTAGTCTAGCACAACCCTACAATTTTGATGAAGGTAAGCGAGAATTAGAAGAATTTTTGAAACGTCCAGCTAGCGAAGAAGAAGTATTATCTTATGCTCTGTACCCTGAAGTATTCAAGACTTATATTACCAACAAGCGGCGTTTTGGCCAAATCCAGCGTCTAGATACGACCACTTTTTATCAAGGAATGCGAGTTGGTGAAACTATGCACTTTGAAATGGGGCCAGGCAAGACTATGTTGATTACTCTGGATTCAATTTCTGAACCTGACGAAAAAGGGATGCGTAATATGTTCTATTCTGTTAACGGTCAAGTCTTACAAGCCACGGTGAAGGATCAAAGCCAAAAAGTTACTGAAAATGCGATTCCTAAGGCAGATTTGAGTGATGAAAGTCAAATCGCAGCTACTTTAAGTGGATCGGTCTTGAAAGTACAAGTTCAAGAAGGTGAAAAGGTCAAGTTAGGCCAAGAATTAATTATTACTGAAGCCATGAAGATGGAAACGGCGATTAAAGCCCCATTTGCTGGGATAGTAAAACGGATTTATGTTAAAAATGGTGATACGTTGGCGAGCCAAGACCTCTTAATGGAAGTTCAAAAGGATTAGGATGTGGAACTTTTGGAAGAATTTGTAGCCCAAAAAAGACGGGGAATCTTTGTTTACTTACAGCATCTCAAGCAAAGTAAGCAGATGCGTCGTTTCGGTGCTATTCAATATGTTTCTCGTAAGATGAAATATGTCTTACTTTATGTAAATGAAGAAGACGTCGAGAAAACCGTAGCGCAACTACGTAAGCTACGTTATGTTAAGGATATCATTTTGTCACCACGTCCAGAGTTGGTGACGGATTTTGAAAAAATGATTGGGACCTTCAAATTAACCGCAGAAGATCAAGAAAAATTTGTAAATAAAGGTGAGAAGAAAGAATCATGAGAGTAATCGCTGGAAAATATGGTGGACGCCGCCTCAAGGCGGTACCGGGGATGCAAACCCGTCCCACAACCGATAAGGTCAAAGAATCAATGTTTAATATTATGGGACCTTATTTTGCGGGTGGGAAGTCGTTAGACTTATTTGCCGGCTCTGGTGGCTTGTCAATCGAAGCTGTTTCCCGCGGAATTGACCACGCAACTCTGATTGACCGTCAATACCAAGCTGTTAAAACGATTAAGGAAAATATCGCCGTTACCAAGGAAGAAGATTGCTTTCAGGTGTTTAAAGGTGATGCTTTTAAGGTCATGGAACGTTTGGCTTTGGCTGGAAAAAGTTATGATTTGGTCTTCTTAGATCCACCTTACAAGAAGCAGCAAATTCTAGTCACCATTGAAAAATTGGTGACCTTAAACTTGTTAAATGAGGATGCAATAATTGTTTGTGAAACCGATGAAGACGCTCATTTACCAGGTGAATTAACCGGTTTTGAATGTTTCAAACAGGTTAATTATGGAATTACCTACTTAACTTATTATCGGTATTTAGGTGGTGAAGTTTAGTGAAAGCTATTTTTCCAGGAAGCTTTGATCCTTTAACTAATGGCCACTTAGATTTAATCAAACGGGCAAGTCAGCTTTATGATCAACTTTTAGTTGTTGTGGGCAATAATACCAGTAAAAAAGCGTGGTTTAGTCCGACAGAAAAACTTGTCTTGTTACAAGAAGCCTGTCAAGGGTTAGATAATGTGTCTATTCAAATTTTACCGGCAGACTTAACCGTAAACTTGGCCCGCGAAGTCGAGGCTCAAGTGATTATACGTGGAGTTCGCAATCACCAGGATTTTGAGTACGAACAAACGATTGCTAACTTAAATAAGAAATTAGCGCCTGAAATCGAAACACTCTTGTTATTTGCAGATGAAAAGTATACGGCCTTATCTTCCTCGATGCTCAAGGAGATTGCCCGTTTTGGGGGTGATATTTCTGAATTAGTGCCTTCCGTGGTTGTTAAAGCCATGCAGGCCAAGCTATCGGGAATGGAAGTTTAATGTAATGGGTTAATTGTAGAATCCTGTGGTCAACCCCTAAATGACAATTTTTAGTCAAGTTTAATCAATCTAAGAATTAAGCCAAAATTCTTAGATTGTTTTTTAATACATTTAAATATTTGAATTGATAAAAAGGGGAAATTTACCCAGAAAAATGCATAAAATAACCCCTTTAAATTATATTTAAAAAATTAAATTTATAGAACCATAAAATTTCGTTAAAGAATTTAATTGGCATATTACGTGGGAAAAATGGTAAAATATAATGTGATGCGTTTTGCGTAGAGAAATCCTTTAGAAAGTGTAGGAGAATATCTAATGGAATTAGAATTTTTAGGAACTGGGGCTGGCTCACCCGCTAAATTTCGGAATGTGACTTCAATTGCTTTGAAACTTCTAGATGAAAGTAATGAAATTTGGCTCTTCGATGTCGGTGAGGGCACCCAACACCAAATTTTAAAAACAACAATTCGGCCACGAAAGGTTGATCGAATTTTCATCACGCACTTACATGGAGATCACTTGTTTGGTTTGCCTGGCTTTTTAAGCAGTCGTTCCTTTCAAGGTGGCGATCAAATGGGGCCACTAACGATTTATGGGCCTAAAGGGGTCAAAGAGTTTGTGCAAACGAGTTTACGCATTTCCCAAAGTAAGTTATCTTACCCCATTAATTATGTTGAATTAGAAGATGAAGGGGTCATTTTAGATACGGACCGTTTCACCGTGGAATTTAAGAATTTAGAACATCGGATTCAAAGTGTCGGTTACCGTGTGGTGGAAAAAGATTATCCTGGCGAACTTTTAGTTGATAAGTTGCGTGCCGACCAAGTTCCTGCCGGCCCGCTTTACGGGCAATTGAAGGCAGGAAAGACTGTGACTCTACCAGACGGCCGTGTTTTGGATGGTAAGGACTACTTAGGTGCAAACAAGAAAGGTCGAATTATTACCATCTTAGGTGATACTCGTCAAGTACCCAATATCGAAACTTTGGCTCAAGATGCCGATATTTTGGTGCATGAAAGTACTTTTGGAAAAGGTGAGGGTAAGTTAGCGCGTAACTACTACCACTCAACTTCCGTTCAAGCCGCAACCGTTGCCCAAAAGGCTGGCGTCAAACAGTTGTTACTGACGCACATTTCTGCTCGGTATGTGGGGCCTTTGGTGCATCGGTTAGAAAAAGATGCTCAAGCGATCTTCGCTAATACCAAGGTGGTACGTGACTTTGATGTTTACCAGGTGCCGTTTCCCAAATAGAAAGGAAAGACAATGACATATCGACAGTTAAAAGATTTGACCAACCGTGTGGCGTTGGTCACTGGAGCTTCAGGGGGCTTGGGCGAACAAATTGCCTATGAATTAGCTCAAAGAGGCGCTATTGTGGTGGCCTGTGCCCGCCGGATGGAACAGTTAGAAAATGTAGTTGCCAATTGCCAGGCCTTATCTGGAAAGTTGGCTTTTGCTTACCAATTAGATGTAAGTAATCCTGAACAAATTGAATCCGTGGTGACCAAGGTGGAGGCTAAAGTCGGTCCAATTGACGTTTTGGTTAATAATGCCGGCTTTGGAATGATGGAAACTGCCTTAGATTTTGACATGAGCATTGCAGAAGAAATGTTTCGGGTCAATGTCTTAGGTCTTATGTATATGACCAAATACACAGCCTTACAGATGGCAAGTCGTCAGCGTGGGGCAATTGTCAACATTGCCTCCATGGCTGGGAAAATTGCCACTCCTAAGGCCAGTGTTTATTCCGCTAGTAAGTTTGCGGTTTTAGGTTATTCCAATGCTTTGCGCTTGGAACTTAAACCCTTAGGAATTTCCGTTTTAACCGTAAATCCAGGACCAATCAAGACACATTTTTTCGACCGAGCTGATCGCTCTGGTAACTACTTGAAAAGTTTGGGGAGTTATGTACTTGACCCGCAAGTGGTGGCCCACAAAATTGTCAAAGCTATTGGGACAAATAAGCGTGAAATCAACCTCCCTAAGAGTATGAATGTCGCACATCATCTCTACCAGGTTTTCCCACATATAGGTGATCATTTAACTGGGGGAGTTTTTAATAAAAAATAACGAGAGGGGATGCTTTGGGTGGAAGCAAAATATACGTGGAAGATAATGTCAGCTAACCAAGACCAAGCCAATGAACTAAGCCGTGAGTTAGGGCTTGATCCTATTATTGCCCAACTATTGGTTGCGCGGGGTTACGAGGATGTAGCTAGTGCGCAGGCCTTTTTAAAGCCGTCACCGGACGGTTTTTACGATCCATTCTTATTACATGACATGGATCAAGCTGTAAAACGGATTCAAATAGCTGCGGAAAAGGGCGAAAAGGTTGTTGTCTATGGGGATTACGATGTTGATGGTTTGACCAGTACGGCCATTGTTTATGAAGTGCTCAAGGAAATGTTGGGGATGGATGTCTCTTACTACATTCCAGACCGTTTTCAAGATGGTTACGGACCTAACCTTGCAGTTTACGAGCGACTGATTGATGAAGGTAACCAGCTAATTATCACTGTGGATAACGGGATTACGGGAAGTCAAGCCGTAGCCTATGCCAAAAGTCGCAACGTTGATGTGATTGTGACTGATCACCACGAATTACCCGCCCAATTGCCTGAGGCTTACGCTGTGGTACACCCTCGTTATCCGGAAAGTGAATATCCGTTTGGTGGCCTGTCTGGGGCCGGGGTGGCTTTCAAATTAGCTTCTGCCCTCTTAGATGAAATTCCGGAAGATTTCTTGGACTTGGCGGCCTTAGGAACTGTCGCGGATTTGGTGGAACTTAAGGATGAAAACCGACTTTTGGTAACTTTTGGGCTTCAAGCTTTAAACTTAGGGCAAAGACCGGGACTGGCTTATCTAGTATCGGAAATGGGTAAACACCTCGGGGACCTGACGGAAAGCGATATTGGCTTTGGTTTGGGTCCGCGCTTAAATGCTCTCGGGCGGATGGGTAATGCTCAAGAAGGAGTCGAATTTCTGACGACTTTAGATGATCAAAGAGCCCAAGAACTAGCTAAGAAGCTGCAAGCCTTGAATACTAAACGGCAAGAAGTCGTGGAACAAATTGAAGCTGAAGCTTTGCAAAATTTGGAAGATAGTCATTTGGTGAACCTGGTGGCTGGTCCTGACTGGAATGAAGGCGTGGTCGGCATTGTGGCTAGTCGCCTGGTGGAAAAGACGGGGAAACCAAGTCTAGTTCTTAGTCTTAAAGATGATATTGCCAAAGGTTCGGGGCGGTCGGTGACAGCCTTTAACCTCTTTGAGGCTTTGGATGGACATCGGGACATCATGGAAAAATTTGGGGGGCACCACATGGCTTGTGGCCTGACAATTAAGGAAGAAAATTTGCCCAAACTTCAAGAAATCTTAGATCAAGCGGCCCAAGCTGTTAACCTCGAGCAGGCTAGGAAGCCTGAATTAACTCTAGCCGGAATTTTACCCTTGGCTAGTGTGAATTTTGAATTGGTGGATAGCCTCAAAGCTTTAGCACCATTTGGAGTAGGTAACGAACAACCCTATTTCGGCTTAACAGATTATCAGGTTCAAAGTACTCGTCAGTTAAGTGAGGGAAAACACCTTAAGCTACAATTGGCGAGTGCAAATCCGCTTAAACCTGCTCAAATGGATGTCATGTTCTTCAAGGTGGCTGACCAAATTGAAGCCATGACCAGTCAGGTTGATCAACTAGAATTTGTCGGTCAATTGGAAATCAACGAATGGCAAGGGCGACGCAGTTTACAAATGTTAGCAACTGATTGGCAAATTGCGACAGAAACGGCCATTAGTCTCAAGGAAGATACTAGCATATCAGAAACTGGGGTGCGCGTCGTAGACGGCCGAATGGCTTCCGGGCAAGATTTACTTGAAATTTTGCAAGCAGGAGGTAATTTTTTGATTTTTGATACTAAATTGCTGGAACGTTCTCGCCAGGTCGTAACGAATAACCAAAGTTTTATGGTGGGCCCCAGTGAAATTGCTCAACTAACAGAGGCTAAAGGAGTGACTTTCGTGGATTGTCCGCCCGATTTAGCTACCTTAAGTGAGGTTTTGGGTCAGTTAAAGTGTCAACAAATTAACCTAATTTTTTATAGTAAGGATAATTTAGCCAATTATCAGTTACCACAGCACGCAGAATTTGGTATGATGTATAAGTACCTGCTCCGGCATGGCGAAATTTATCGTCAAAGTCTAAATCAACACGCCCGAGCGTTGAAGATGTCACGTTCAAGATTAAATTTCATCTTAAACGTGTTTTTTGACGCCGGATTTGTTAAAATAAGACAGGACAGAAATTCTTTTTGGATTGAACCTAGTGAAACCAAAAAAGATTTAATTCAGACCAATGTATATCAACAGCAATTAGCACGGATCAAAGTCCACCAACAATTGCTAGCAAGTACTAGTCAAGACCTAGAAAATTGGGTCTTGGCACAGATGGCGAAATAAAGGAGAAATTTCAATCTATGGCAGTAGATTTACACAATTATGTCGCAAGTATTCCTGATTACCCCGAAAAAGGTGTTGTTTTTCGGGACTTATCCCCATTAATGGCTGATGGCCAAGCTTACAAGCAAGCCACTGACCAAATCGTTCAATTCGCACGGGACAAAGGTGTTGAAATGATTGTGGGACCTGAAGCGCGCGGTTTTATCGTGGGTTGTCCGGTTGCGTATGATTTAGGTGTTGGTTTTGCGCCAGCTCGTAAGAAGGGTAAGTTACCACGGGAAACTGTTAAGGCAGAATATGCTTTAGAGTACGGGACTTCCGAACTTCATATGCACAAAGATGCCGTGAAACCGGGTCAAAAAGTGCTCATCACCGACGACCTTTTGGCTACAGGTGGACTATTAAAGCCACTATTGATTTAGTAGAAAGCCTCGGGGGAATCGTCGTGGGTTGTGCCTTTTTAATCGAATTAGATGCCTTAAACGGTCGTGACAAGCTTGAAGGCTACGACGTTCTAAGTTTAATGCACTACTAAAATTAGACTCCTTCGAGTCGTAAAAGAAAAAGCTATGTTGTCTAGATTGGCAACATAGCTTTTTAAATTAGAATTTATGGACAGGTCGGGCTAAAAGTAGAAGTATCATCCAAGCACAAAGGCTAAGGGCCAGGCCTAAGTTGAGGTAAGGTGGCCAGTATTTAAGAGTAACGGTATGCTTCCCCTTGCCGATGTCGAAGGCTAAAAAGGTATCTTGAACCTTGTAAGTGTTAACCTGTTTACCATCAACATAGGCTTGCCAACCTTTAGAGTAAGGGATGGTAGTTGTGAAAATTTGGTCATTGTCTAAAATTTTGACTGAACCGGTGAGGTAACGTTGGTTGTATTTCTTAATATGCCAAGCTTGTTTTTGAACTTGCTTAAGCTTGGCGGTAACGGTTTGTTTGTCCAAAGAATAGAGGACAAAGTTGTTCAAGTAGAGATTATTCTTCTTGAGGCGAGCAGTAATGGTAACTTCTTGATTTTTTTGAAGGTTTCCCACGTTAAGAACCACTACATGGCGGAAGGTTTCGTAATGGTTGAGCTTGCGGTTACCTAGATAAAAGTCAACGTAATCACTACTAAGTCCGTTACCTAGGGTTAAGTAGTAAGGATCGTCACTCTTAGGGATGAATTTGAAGATAATTTGGGCATTTTTGCTTTTGTCCAGTCGTGAAATTTTCGCTCCGGTTAGGGTAGTAGCAGTGTTAGTGTTTTGGAAGATAACTTCCGAGAAGTTCTGAGCTTGGAAGTAGGCTGTTGTAGGCCACGCTCCAGTCACAGCATTAAGCCAGCTCGTTTGGTAAGTGATAGGGGCGTTATAGAAAGGTTTGAGTTGCTTCAAGGCTTTATTAGCCCCGTAACCAAGCGAGGTAGCATAAGGGTTTTGATAGATGGCTGTTTGATTTAAATCAGCGACTGGTTTATAATCTTTGAGATTGTAACTTTCAGTCAAAGGGTCGAGGTCAACATGACTATCGTTACTTTGATTACGATCATTTTTTTGGTGGAAGTAGTATTTCATATCCAGCAAACCATCGCTAATTAAGGTGCCATTAGCGTAAGTTACATAATTATCCCCGTCAGTTTCCGATTTGACCGAAGAAGTCGGGGATGGCTTTTTCTAAGGCCGAGGAGAAGTAAGCTCCCCCGTTGAAGCCTTGAGCCAGTCCGTCATTTTTCGTTCGAGCATAGGTTTGCCCCGTGCGATATAGGCCGGTATCAAGTTCTTTGAGTTTTCGACTATCTGCTTGGAGGGCCGCGCTAGGTACGCTGTATTCGGCAACACTGAGGTAACTGAGGTTGTTCAAAGAAAAGACGGCGTTAAGCATCATTTCCGTGATCACCACGATATATAAGCAGGCATTACGCTGCTGGCTAGCGCGCCGATTTTCTGGCTGAATTGAAAAAATTAAGAGAACAATCACAGCTAGGAGCGCCGAAAAAATCAAAGTTGTTGTCGTAGCATAGGAGAACTTCTTGAGTTGATCCCAGGTGTAAAGAACAATACCGGCTTCCAGAAAGAAGGCGAGCCAAATTAACATGTAATGTGGCGCAAAGTTTGGCTTAACAAAAGTCTTGGCCGCCAGGTAAATCATCCAAAAGGATAAGAGATAGCTGAAGCGGTAAGGGTACCAGACTGGAAATTGCATTCCGTGCCAAAAAAGGTCTAAGGGTTCAAAGAACATAGAAACCACCAAGAAGACAGAAATTAAAAAGGCACAGATTCTTTCCCGATAACTGAAACGCTTGCTAAAAAAGTAGGTCACAAATAAAAAGAGGACCAAAGATCCGACGAAAATATTGGGGTAACCAGAAGGCATCTGTTTGAAGTTAAAGGATCCTAGCGTTAACTTAGATAAAATTTTCAGGGGGTTATACTCAATTTTAGCGTGGATAACACTCTGGGAGTATTGTCCCTTGCTGGCTTGGAGTGAAAAGAAGGTTGGTAACAAGACCAAGGCCGCACTGGCACCTGCAAGTAAGGAACGACTGGCAAAAAGCCAAAATTGTCGGAAACTATTTTTCAAATTTTGGAAATGCGCGACTTCATAGTAAATAAAGAAGAGCACCAAGAAAATGGCAATCATGTAGCCCATGTAATAGTTGGCAACCAACATTAAGGCTAACCACCAGGCATAGGCTACCCCATGATCGCGGTCTAGTAAGTTTAATAAGCCTAGTATAATTAAAGGTAAAAAGACTAGCGCATCGAGCCACAAGAGATTTAATTGGTTGGCAATCCCCCAGCCCATCAAGGCATAAGAGGTCGCAAAGACCGGTACCAGGATACCACTTTGGATTTGTCTTTGCACTAAAAGGCGACCAAAGGTATAACCAGCCGTGGCGTATTTGAGTAAGGTCAAGACCATGACTCCGGCCATAATGCTTTTGTCTGGGAAAAAGAGTAGGACTAAGTTGAAAGGTGACAACATATAATAAGCCACTCGCCCAGCATCTCACCTCCGATAGCTTTGGAAAAAGAGTAGAAAAGACCACTGGGGTCATGGAGGATGGTTTGACGATAATATTGGAAGAAGTCGACATATTGTTGACCTAAATCAACAGTTAAGAGACTTTCTTTTCCAAAAGGATACATTTGACGGTAAACAAAATAGCCTAGCATAAGCACCAAAGGCCCCCAAAAGCTCAAAAGGAGCGGGTAATTCCGGCTAAAATATGTACGCAATTTCGACATAAAAACACCTCAAAAAATCATAACATAAAAATTTATTACTTTAAGGATAGCACATTCTTTACTATTTGCGTCCTAAGAATTTCGTAAGAGCGAATTAAGAATTTTAGAGTTTTTTAAGGGCAAAAGCTATAACACCTGGTGCGGTTTGTGGTAGGATAGTAGAGAGTAAGAAGACTCAAAACATGTTTTGAGAAAGATTGGAGAAAGAACGTGAAATTTTTTACGAACAAACCCAAAGACGGAAGACGCCAAAATCCGAACCGTTCCCACATTCCCTTCCGGCTTAACTTTTTGTTTTTAATTGTCTTCTTGTTATTTGCCGCCTTAATTGGGCAATTGGCCTACCTCCAAATCCTCCATGGAGCCATGTTTGAAAATGAGGTAACAAGTGCGACAACAGAAACAGAGACACAAAATGTGCAACGGGGGCAAATTTATGATGCCACCGGGCGGGTCTTAGTTAGCAATAAGTCCTCTCGCGCCATTGTTTATACTAAGCCCACCCACGTGACGTCCGAGCAGTTGTATGCGATTGCCACAGATTTAACCAAGTATATCACTGTGGATACCGATGATTTGTCTGAATCTTACAAGGTCGATTATTATTTAGTGAAACACGAAAAACAAGTTAATAAGCATATTCCGAGGGCAGATAGTTTGAAGGCTAGTGACTTATATCGGGCTCAAAGTAAATATATTCGTGAGGCCAACCTAGTTGATGACCTCAGTCCTAAGCAAAGAGAAGTAGCCCTTTTGTATGGAAAGATGAATGGCGCTTACTCCTTATCTTCTGTCTATTTGAAGACGTCTGGTGTGACTTCCAAAGAAATGGCTTTGGTTGGTGAGCACCAATCAGAAATGGCTGGTATTAGCGTTGGAACTAGCTGGAAACGTAACTATCCTAATGGTAAGGCAGTTCAATCTGTGATTGGGACGGTGACAAGTGAAAAGTCTGGTTTACCAGATAATTCCTTAAATCAGCTTCTAGCCCAAGGTTATGCCCGTAATGATAGTGTAGGTTCAACCTACATTGAATCCAAGTACGAAAATGTTTTAAAAGGAACCAAAAAGACTATCATGGCTGAAACTCGTAATGGGGAACTCTTAAAAAAGACTACCCAATACGGGGGAAAAAAGGGGGATGATATCGTCTTGACCATCAACTCTAAGTTCCAAAAGGAAGTCCAAGATATTGTTGAAACGCAGGTAAAAAATAACTTGGGAGGCAACCCTTATATGAACGGGGGCTATGCCGTAGTTATGAATCCTTATAACGGGAATATTTTGGCCTTAGCTGGCGCAACCCACAATATTAAAAAAGGGACCGTGACTGAGGATGCTTTAGGGACGATTAATAAATCATTTGTTATGGGATCAGTTGTCAAGGGAGCTATGGTGATGGGGGGCTTGACCTCTGGAGTTATCACACCTAATAATAGTTCCTTAGTTGATTCACCGATTAAGATCGCGGGGACCCTGCGAAATCATCTTGGTTTAACAAGTCTGGTTCCGCTACGATGCCTTTGACTGCCTCCCAAGCCTTGGCGGTATCCTCGAACGTTTACATGATGAAGTTAGCCATGTTAGAAGCCGGTTTTGACTATCAACCAGGAACGGCTTTGACAATGAGTCCCAAGATTTTCCAAAAATTACGTCAAAACTTTAAGCAGTTTGGCTTGGGGATTAAGACTGGAATAGATATTCCCGGTGAAACTTCGGGCTACGAAGGACCGGGCGGAAAAGCTAATATCGGGAAGGCTTTGGATATGTCCTTTGGGAACTATGATGCCTATACTACGATTCAATTAGCCCAATATGTTGCCATGATTGCTAATGGTGGTTATCGTATCCAACCACATATTCTTCAAGCCATCCGTGAATCTAGCAAGAGTGGGAAGTTAGGTCGCACAGTTTACCAACACGGGCCCAATGTCTTAGGTTCTTATACAGCTAGCAAGGATGAATGGGATGTCGTTAAAAGTGGGCTCTACCAAGTTGTGCACTCTAGTTTGACTTATCGGACAGGTGGGGCTTTAGCAGATATTAAACCGGAAGTTTCGGCCAAAACCGGGACAGCTCAAACTTTTTATGGTCAAAATGAAACAACAACTTTGAGTGCAGTTTCCTATGCACCGTCAGAGAATCCGCAAGTCGTCGTAGTAGTTGCTTATCCGGGGATTAGTGCTGAATCTTCCGGAATCAATACCACCACGGTTAAGCAAATTTATGAAGCTTACTGGAAAGATGTTCAAGATACGAAGAATCTTGATTAAAAAAGATAGACAAGATTGTCTATCTTTTTTTGATACTTGCGAAGATTTATGCTAAAATTGAATAGTTAGTTACTACGTGAAATTAATAATTAGGAGAGAATTTTAATGAAAGACAATACTAGTCAAGAAACAGTTATTGACTTGTCGCAAATTATTAAAGCCCTCAAAGATGATTTAGCCAAAATCATCGCCTGGGCGGTGGCAGGACTCTTAGTCGCTATCGTGGTGGTGACTTTCTTTATTACCCCTAAGTATAGCGCTACGATTGATTTGTTAGTTAACCAAAAGGCCGACAACACTGCGACCCAATATACGGCCCAACAAGCTGACTTGCAAGCTATCAATACATACCAAGATGTTTTGAAAAAGTCGGTGATTTTAACACCCGTTTTAAAACAAGTCCGCAAGACCGATAACTACAAGGGGAACCTTGGGAGTTTACAAAGTTCAGTGACTGTATCCAATACGACCAACTCTCAAGTGGTTTCAGTTACAGTAGAAGATACGAATGCTTATACGGCAGCTGATATTGCTAACACTATTGGAGATGTCTTTACGGAAAAAATTAAGAAGATGATGAAAGTTGACAATGTAACCATTGTTACCAAGGCTAAAGCTAATACCAACGCAACTTTCCCTAATAAGAAGCTTTTTGCAGCGGTAGGTTTAGTTATAGGGGCCTTAATCGGGATGGCCATTGCTGTAATTAAGGAATTAACTAATACCACGGTTAAAGATTCTGACTTCTTAACAGATGATTTAGAATTAGTTAATTTAGGGACAGTTTACCATATGGATAGCGAACGGAACTTATTCAATGTATCCTCAATTAAGGGTAGTGAATACACGAGTTCTAATCGTCGGGTATAAAGGAGTTTATGATGGCGTTTTTTAAGAAAAATAAAGATAAAATCGATAATACCAGTATGGAAAAGGGGGTTAAATTGATCACCGTGGCGGAACCGAACTCTGTCATTACGGAACAATTTAACACCATTCGGACTAACATCCAATTCTCTAGCGTAGATAAATCCTTCAAGACCTTGATGATTACCTCATCATTGATGTCTGAAGGGAAGTCTACTGTTTCGGCTAATGTGGCGGCTTCCTTTGCTAAGCAAGGTTTACGTGTGCTCTTGGTGGATGCAGACTTACGTCGGCCGACGATTGCCTCAACCTTTGGGATTTCTAGTCCCCAAGGTTTAACCAATTACTTGACGGAACAAAACTTTAATATTAATAATATTATCTATGAAACATCTGTGGATAACCTTTTCGTAATGCCTTCGGGTCCTATTCCACCTAATCCATCAGAATTGATTGGTTCTAATAAGATGCAACACTTGGTGGCGGTTTTGGCTGATCAACTAGACTTGGTTATTTTTGATGCCCCACCAGTCTTATCTGTGACGGATGCTCAAATTCTCTCCACTTGTGTGGATGGAACCATCTTGGTGACACGCGCTGAAAGGTCTGAAAAAGATGCAGTGCGCAAAGCAGTTGAATCTATCAAGCATGTTCAAGGCCACATTATTGGTGCTATCTTAAATGATGTGCATGGTAGTGATGGTGCCTACGGTTATGGTTACTACGCCAAGTAAAAAAGACAAAAAAATACTGGTAATAAAGATTAAAAAATGATATAGTATTTATGTTAGAGCCGAAGTTTTTACTTCGTGCGAATTAGTAAGTATAAGGGAGGTCAGAACAGATGCGTAACAACATTACTTTAGAATGTACAGAATGTCACGAACAAACATACCTTACAAATAAGAACAAACGTAACAACCCAGATCGTTTAGAACTTAAGAAGTACTGCCCACGCGATCGTAAGGTTACTTTACACCGTGAAACAAAATAATTAACAGCAGGCTTTGGTCCTGCTTTTTTTATTGATAACAATGAGGTGGTTATATGGAAAAAAAGCAAATTCGGCAAGTCCAACTTCAAAAACTAGGCCAAGCTGCTAACTCTTGGGCTAAAACTGCCCAGGAATTGGATTTATATCAACAGTTACTACAGACGCCGGAATGGCAAGCGGCCCAAAGTGTCGGTTTAGTTTTAAGTGAAAAAGTCGAAATCGATACTAAACCGCTAATTTTAGCAGCGCAAAGCCAGGGCAAAAAGGTCGGTGTGCCGAAAACCTATCCTGATTTTCAGATGGAATTTATTTATTTAGAAAAGACGACGGAAATTATCCGCACTAAATTTGGCGTACTCGAACCTAAGGACGGGCAGATTATTCCTAAAGATCAGTTAGATTTAATTATTGTACCAGGGCTTTTATTTACTAAACAAGGTGATCGAGTTAGTTTTGGAGGAGGCTTTTATGATCGCTACCTCCAAGATTATCCCGGTCATACTATTGCTTTAGCTGAAGATTTACGTTTGACAAACCAAATTATCTGGCCGGTAGAAACCACTGATATACAGATTCACAAAATTTTAACAGTAGGTGATTAGAATGCGACCTAGTAAAACAATTTGGGTGACCCAAAGTTTGATTGTTCTCAATCTTTTAGTTTATTTAGCCGTTTTGATTTTCTCTAACTTTCACCTTTCGACTTTGGCTTTGATTACCGCCGGAGCTAAGTATGGTCCTTCCATCTACCAGGGTCAATGGTGGCGGTTGGTGACTGCCGTTTTCCTGCATGGAAATTTGGAACACCTCTTGATGAATATGTTGACCCTTTATTTTATGGGGGGCTATATCGAACGTTTCTTTGGACACATCAAAATGTTAGCCCTTTATTTTATCGGCGGAATTGCCGGCAACATTGCGAGTTTGTCTTTTAGTCCGTTGACCGTGTCAGTGGGGGCTAGCGGGGCGGTTTTTGCCTTATTTGGGGCCTTTCTCATGTATGGTCAGTTTCATCGTGATAATGGACCACTATGGTCTTTGACCCGCCAGTTTGGACTTTTGATACTCTTGAACTTTATCTTCATCGGAGCCAATATCGACTGGCAAGCCCATCTAGGTGGTTTATTGGCCGGATACCTGACGGCTTATGTTTTATCATATCCTGACTTGATAAGTAATTGTCCCCCTAAAAATCAGCGTATACTTGCCGGACTTGTACTAATAATAATTTATCTACTTTTGTACATCAAAGGTTTAAATTATTGAGAAAATCCAGTATAATTGAGAGGTGACGTGTTCATGAAGGACTTGTATGATGTACAGCAATTGCTGAAAAGTTTTGGAATTTTTGTTTATGTTGGCAAAAGAATGTGGGATATTGAATTGATTGCCTTAGAACTCGACCACTTACATGATTCTCAGGTGATTGATGATCAAACTTTTGTGACGGCCAAGATGATTTTGGCGCGTGAACACCGCAAAGAAGAACAGCGTGAGAAACGCAAGTAAAAGATAATAAGGAGTAAATAGCTGATGGATAAGAAGTTAATTGGGGTTGACCTTGGTGGGACAACTATTAAATTTGCCATTTTGACAGAAAATGGTGACATTCAACAAAAGTGGAGTGTTGAAACAAATATCTTAGATGAAGGTAGCCACATCGTGCCTGATATCGTAGCTTCCATTAACCATCACCTTGACCTCTACAAGATGGACAAGGACCAATTTATCGGAATCGGGATGGGGACTCCCGGGACGGTTGACGTGGAAAAAGGGACGGTCGTTGGGGCCTACAACTTGAACTGGAAGACCCTCCAAAATGTTAAAGCCGAAATTGAAGCTGGCACAGGCATTAAATTTGCGGTTGACAACGATGCCAACTCAGCTGCTTTAGGTGAAAGCTGGAAGGGTGCTGGTGACAATGCCAAAGAAGTAGTCTTTGTAACCTTAGGGACTGGTGTTGGTGGCGGGGTTGTCACTGACGGAAAATTAGTCCACGGGATGGGTGCCGGTGGTGAAATCGGCCACATTAATGTTCACCCAGGTGGTTTCGAATGTACTTGTGGAAACAAAGGTTGTTTAGAAACTTATGCTTCCGCAACCGGGGTGGTCCGGGTAGCGCGTGCGATGGCGGAAGAATTCGCTGGTAAATCCCACCTTAAAGAAGCTGTCGACAACGGTGAAGAAGTAACTTCAAAATTAGTCTTCGATTTGGCTAAGGATGGAGACAAGTTAGCGGATATGGTTGTTGACCGTGTATGTTACTACTTAGGTTTAGCTGCGGCTAACTTAGGTTCAACCTTAAACTCAATACATTGTTATCGGGGTGGGGTATCTGCGGCAGGTCGTTTCTTATTAGACCGTGTAGATAAGTATTTCCAAGAATTTGCCTTCCCGACGGTACGGACTTCAACAACTTTGAAGTTGGCTGAATTAGGAAATGATGCTGGGGTTATTGGAGCCGCTTCATTAGCCTTACAATTTAAGTAAAAAAGTTTATTAAGCAAAGGGAGGTGGAATTGTGTTTGCAGCAATTTCAACAATAACGGCCCTAACGATTGTCTTATGGTTAATTTTAGCTTGGATTATCGGAGTCCAAATTTACAATTGGTTGGTCGGTCGTAAAGTTTCAAAAGTGGTAGAAAACGAAGAGTTCAAGGCGGGTTTACGCAAAGGTCAAGTTGTCGACATCCGTGAAAGTGCCGATTTTGAAGCTGGTCATATTTTAGGGGCGCGCAGCATGCCGTATAGCCAATTTGCCCTTTATGAAAATGCCTTACGCAAGGATAAGCCGGTTTATATTTACGATCAAAACCGCTCCCTTTGCGTTCGAATTGCTAAGCGTCTTTAATAAAAAAGGTTTCAATGAAATCTACATTTTAAAAGGTGGCTATGCCAAGTGGGATGGCAAGACCAAAAAAGCTAAATACTAAACTGAAAGTCAGGATGAGCCTATCTTGGCTTTTTTGGTTATCATTGGTAATTAAACAAAGCCAGACTTCACAAATGAGTCTGGCTTTGTCTAGTTTTTTAACCTTGGTGAGCGGAGCGGCTCTTGCGTAAGGCACGCCGCCGGTGTTGGTCTAAGATTTCTTCTCTTTCTTCAATTGGTTCAACCACTGACTTTTTGAATGCGTAAAGGCAACCAGCTAAAGTCCCGAGTGTAGCTGCTACACCGAAAAGAGCACCACGAGTAAAGTTTTTCATACTTTTTTCCTCCTTCGAGTTATTACTTTTATTATAAAACGATTCCACCTTGAATAGCTAGAGAAAACCGTTAATTTTTCCCAAAGATTTCTGCCCAAAAAGCTAGAAAAATGCTACAATAAGTAACGATTATATCCACTGAGAAAGGAAAGAAAAATTGAAACAAAAAATTGTTTTAATCGTGGGCCCAACCGCCGTGGGGAAGACGGCCTTATCTTTGAAATTGGCCAGGCATTTCTCTGGCCAAATTATTTCCGGCGACTCCATGCAGGTTTACCGCGGTTTAGATATTGGCACAGCTAAGGCTACTCCCGCCGAACAAGCTCAGGTCCAACACTATCTTATCGACTGTCAGGAGATTGACCAACGTTGGTCGGTGGCCGATTTTATCCAAGCGACAGAAGAACTAACGGCTCAAATTAGTCAAGCCGGCGACTTGCCTCTCTTAGTTGGGGGGACGGGTTTTTATCTCCAGGCGTTACTAGATGGTTACCAACTCGGTGGTGATAAATTCGACCAAACGGACCTGGCTTATCGTGAAAAATGGCAGGCTTTCGCTGAAGAAAAGGGCAGTCAAGCTCTTTGGGACAAACTCGATGAAATCGATCCACAAGCTGCCGCTAAGATACCGGTGCGCAACCGCAGTCGGATTATTCGGGCGTTGGAAGTCTATGAAAAGACCGGGCAACGCTTTTCAGACCAAGCAGACCAACCCAATCCTCACTTTGAGGCATTTATTATCGGACTTAATACTGATCGCGCCTTACTTTATGAGCGCATCAATCAAAGAGTGGATCAGATGTTTGCAGCAGGTCTCCTGGAAGAAGCTCGGAGACTTTACGAAGCGGGGGGCTTAGCCTTGCCTGCTGGTAAGGGAATTGGCTACAAGGAACTGTATCCTTATTTTGAAGGTCACATCAGCTTAGAAGAAGCCAAGGCGGACATCAAACAAAATTCTCGCCGTTATGCCAAGCGACAATTGACTTGGTTTAGAAACAAGATGCAGGTTAACTGGTATGACCTGGTCTTACACCCAGAAGATGAAAATAAAATTATTAAGGATTTAACGGCTTGGTTAAATCCAAAGGAAGGATAATATGCAAACAATTAGTTGGAAACAAGATTTACCCCAAGAATTACAAGTTAAGGTGGCGGAAGTCGAAAACCAAATCGCACCGCGCTTAGAAGAAATGGACCAAGTGGCCCTCTATAACCAACAACGTGTCCTCCGTCTCTTTCGCAAACACCGTGTATCAGAAGAAGACTTAGTTGGCTCGACGGGGTATGGTTACGATGATATAGGTCGCGAAAAGATTGAAAAAATCTACGCAGACTATTTTAAGACGGAAGATGCCTATGTGCGGCCGCAAATGGTATCAGGGACCCACGCCATTCATACGGCCTTTTACACGACCTTACGCCCTGGTGACACTCTTTACTACTTAACGGGAACACCTTATGACACCATCCAAGAAGTTATCGGGATTGCCGGCGATAATCCTGGGACGATGAAGGAATTTGGAATTAATTTCAAGGCCACCGAATTACTAGATAATGGTCAAGTAGACTATGAGAATGCCCGTAAGGTTTTGGAAACAGACCAATCCATAAAAATGGTCGCTATTCAACGTTCCCGTGGTTACTCCACTCGTGATAGTTTTGTGGTGGCTGAAGTTGCAAGATGATTAAGTTCGTTAAGGAGATTAACCCCAATTTGGTAGTCTTCATTGACAATTGCTATGGTGAATTTACTGAATACGAAGAACCAACCTTTTATGGGGCTGATCTCATGGCTGGTTCTCTCTTTAAAAATGCCGGGGCTGGTATTGCCAAAGGGGGAGCATTCCTAGTTGGACGGGCGGACTTGATTCAAGCCGCCGCCGCGCGTTTAGTGGCTCCTGGGGTTGGTAAGGGCGAAGGTCCAACTTGGGGTTACATGCGTGATATCTACCAAGGTTTCTTTATGGCGCCACATACCACTGTACAGGCTATTAAGGGGTCCATTTACACAGCTGCGCTTTTAGAAAAGGTCGGCATGGAAGTCTCACCAGCCTGGGATGCGCCACGGACAGATTTGGTACAAACGGTAATTTTTCACGAGCGTGACGCTATGATTAATTTCTGTGCGGCCATCCAACACTACTCAGCGATGAACTCCTACGTTGATCCGGTACCGTCCTTTATGGAAGGTTATGAAGACGAAATCATTATGGCTTCGGGGAGTTTTATTGAAGGTTCTACGGTCGAATTATCTTCCGACGGTCCTTTGCGTGAACCATTTGCCCTTTATATTCAGGGGGGCTTATCGTACGAACATGTGAAATTAGCCATTACCAACGCCGTGAACGAAACATTTTATACTATGTAAGAAAACGTTACATGAAACGCTTGACAAGTATTGGTCTGCTTGTTATGATAAGCATGTAATTCAGTAAGGAGTGCAGATATGAAGGAAAAAGAGCTTCGACGCTCACAGGCTGTCTTACCCATTGGTACAGTAATGAAATTGACGGACCTTAGTGCGCGTCAGATTCGTTATTATGAAGAACAAGGTTTGGTGGTTCCCCCTAGAAGTGAGGGTAACCGTCGCATGTATTCATTGAACGATATTGATAAATTGTTAGAAATCAAGGATTACCTGGCTGAAGGCATCAATATGGCGGGCATTAAGGAAATCTATGCCCAAGAAGCTGCCAAAAAGGCAAAGCTTCAAGAAGAAGCTAAAAACCGGGTGATGACGGATGCTGAAATGCGTCGCGTTTTGCAAAAAGAGTTTATTAATGTTAGTGGGTTGGGCAAGCCAACGACTTTTCCGCATAATCAACATCTCTAAGTCAACTTATTACGCAAGGAGCAATTATAATGGCAAAGAAAGTTTTTACTAAGGACGAGATTCGTCAAGATGTTAAGGAGAAACATGTTAAATTCCTACGGTTAATGTTTACTGACCTTTATGGAACGATTAAAAATGTGGAAGTACCTATCAGTCAATTAGACAAGGTCTTGGATAACAAAATGATGTTTGATGGTTCTTCGATTGACGGTTTTGTTCGGATTGAAGAAAGTGATATGTGGTTATACCCTGATCTTTCCACATGGATGATTTTCCCATGGGGAAACGAACATGGAACAGTGGCGCGCTTAATTTGTGAAGTTTACAATGCGGATCGCACACCGTTTTATGGGGATCCGCGGAATAACTTAATCCGTATTTTAGATGAAATGAAAGAATTAGGTTTCACGGACTTTAATATCGGACCTGAACCAGAATTCTTCTTATTTAAGATGGATGAAACTACCGGTCGTCCAACGACCCACTTAAATGACAAGGGGAGCTATTTTGACTTGGCTCCGATTGACTTGGGAGAAAACTGCCGGCGTGATATCGTCTTAGAATTAGAAAAACTTGGCTTTGATGTGGAAGCTTCCCACCACGAAGTCGCTCCTGGCCAACATGAAGTTGACTTTAAATATGCAGACGCCTTGACTGCATGTGACAATATCCAAACCTTTAAATTGGTTGTGAAAACTGTGGCGCGTAAGCACGGTTTACATGCAACCTTTATGCCCAAACCTTTGGAAAGAATCAATGGTTCTGGGATGCACTTAAATATGTCCTTATTTAATAAGGACGGTAATGCTTTCTTTGATGAAAATGGCGACGAACAATTATCAGATAATGCCCGTCATTTCTTAGCAGGGGTGTTGAAGCACGCCCGTAGTTACACAGCTTTGATGAATCCATTGGTGAACTCCTACAAGCGTTTAGTGCCTGGCTACGAAGCACCAGTTTACGTAGCTTGGTCTGGTCACAACCGTTCTCCATTAGTGCGGGTTCCTGTTGCTCGTGGTGCTTCTACCCGTTTGGAATTACGTTCCGTAGATCCATCTGCTAACCCATACTTAGCTGTGGCCGCTGTTTTAGCCGCTGGGTTAGATGGGTTAAAGAACAAATTAGAAGCACCATCACCGGTAGACCGCAACATCTACTCCATGACTCAAGAAGAACGGGAAGCCAACAACATTGCCGACTTGCCATCAACCTTACACAATGCCTTAAAGGAATTGCGTACTGATGATGTGATTAAGGAAGCTATGGGGCCTCACTTGTACTCGAACTTTATGGAAGCTAAGCGTCTGGAGTGGGATGCTTATCGGTTAGAAGTTTCCCAATGGGAACTTGACCAATATCTCGAAATGTACTAAAAGTAATGGAAACCTAGTCGTAACATGACGACTAGGTTTTTTTGTGCAAAAAATTGACTTTTTTGTCAAAAAATAATTTTTTTTGCGTATTTAATATATAGAGGGGGTGTTTTAATGGAAGAACTCAAAAGTAAAATTTGGGAATTTTGGCAAGCTAAGAAGTTACCGCTAATCTTAGGACTCAGTGCTATTTTCTTAGTTGGCGGATGGTTTTATCTGATTCGGAGCCCTGCGGAGAGCACGGATTATAGTCTCGCTTCAGCACAGACTGAGACATGGGGTGCTAGCGCAGAAACTAGCGTGTCAAGTTTGTCTTCAAATTCCGCTTTTCCTGTTAGTAGTGAGGTGACAGAAAGGAAAATGATTTATGTTGACGTGAAGGGGGCGGTTAAAAAGCCTGGTGTTTATAGGCTTTCGAATCTGGCTCGAGTGAGTGACGCGGTAGCCAAAGCTGGCGGGGCTACGAAGGACGCATGGTTAGATCAAGTAAATTTAGCCTATCATTTAGAAGATGAGATGTTGATTTATGTACCGACTAATGGGCAAACGGATTTGCCGGATTCGCAGGCCTTAGTGGGGCAAAATCAAGCTAATTTAGCGACAAGTAATACGGATAAAAGTAGTAATGCTAGTGATCAAACAGGTGATAAGATTAATTTGAATACTGCAAGTAAGGAACAATTAATGACTTTAAGTGGCATTGGTGATAAAAGAGCTGATGATATTATTGCTTATCGGCAAGAAAACGGGGGCTTTAAGAGCCTGGAAGATTTACAAAATGTGAGTGGTATCGGTGAAAAAACCTATGCGAAATTGGCCTCACAATTAGTAATCTAAGGGAAGTATGTTATACTTAGAAAAAACGGGGTGAAAATAATGCAAGAAAGAATTCCTTGGAATCAATATTTTATGCTACAGGCCAGTATTTTATCCATGCGCAGTACCTGTCAACGTTTAGCCGTAGGGGCGATTTTGGTACGTGACCAAAGAGTAATTGCTGGTGGCTACAATGGGGCGGTTTCGGGTGATGACCACTGTATTGATGTGGGGTGTTACATGGTAGATGGTCACTGTCAAAGAACCATCCATGCTGAAATGAACGCCGTTTTACAGTGTGCTAAGTTTGGAATTCCTACTAACGGGGCCGAAGTTTACGTGACAGATTTTCCTTGTTTGCAATGTACCAAGATGCTCTTACAAGCCGGAATTACCAAAATCCACTATTTAAGAAATTATCACAATGATTCTTACGCAATGCAGTTATTACAAAAGAAAAAGGTAACTGTGCAACAAGTTAAAATTGATGACCAATATCTAGAAGATGTTGGTCAGATTACCCAAGAAAATTAGGTAAACTAGATGCGCTGTTTTTTTAGCGCAGTTACCGCAATTATTACCTGTTTTTTCGTGATTAAGCCCCACCTCTTAATCGGGGTGATTGCCTTATTGTGGGGATTACGCGTGTTAGCTACTCGTGATAAAAAAATCATTTTGCTAGTTACGGTGACCGCTGTGGTCTTTTTAGGTGTAGGCTGGCAAGAAAAACGAACCGTTCAAAGTCAAACACCACGGGAAGTCCAAAAGTGCCAGGGAACCATTCGGTCTATGCCGATGGGGTCAAAGTTAACGGTGACTTAGCGACTTTTACGGGGGTTTGGTTAGAGAAAAAACAAAAGGTGCAACTGTACCTTTACTTGAAACAAAAATCCCAGCAGTTAGCATTAAAGAAACTAGCTAAAGGTGGGAGGTACGCTTTTACTGGTCAAGTCCAAGCTTTTAGCCCTCCTACCAATGAAAATCAATTCGATTATCAATTTTTTATGCGTAGTAAGCAAACGTATCTTAGTTTACGGGCGGATAAATTGAGACGGGTGGGTGATTTAAAGGAAAGGGGATTAACGTTAGCCACCATCCATGCTTGGCGACAAAAGAGTGCCTTGGCTTTACAAAAGCTACCGCAACCCCTGAGTTCCTTTGCTCAGTTGCTCTTAATTGGGAGTAGTGAGGTTGAATTTCAGACCACCCTTAATCAAATCAAGAAATTGGGACTTTTGTATCTCTTTTGTCTTTCTGGGATGCATGTTTTTTACGTGGTAGGGTTCTTGCGCACTCTAGCGAAATTTTTCCGGCTAAAGCCAGGGTTAGAAAATCTCCTATTAGTCGTGATGTTGCCTTTTTACGCTTTGTTAGCGGGAGCTTCAACTAGTCTTTTAAGAGCAGTGGGGATGGTATGGTTCCGGAGTTTAAGTCAGCTGGGATCTAGAAAATTATCACGCTAGAAGCCTGGAGCTTAGTTGGTTTGCTAACTTGTCTTTGGCGTCCATTAAGTGTCTTTAATCTAGGAGCCAAATGAGTTATCTTCTAACTTTACTATTAATTGTGGTCCCTGATAAAGTGGCCTGGCGGCAAAATTTAATGCTTAACTTATTTTCGATTCCCTTACTCTTATATAGTAGCTATCAATATAGTTTGTGGACAATTTTGTTGAGTTGGTTATTTGGACCGCTGTTTACCTACGGAATCTTACCGACAGTGCTCTTGGGAACTTTTCTACAACCAATACGCTCCTTTAGTAATCGTCTTTTGTGGGCTTTATGTCAATTATTTGCCAGATTAGATCAGCATGCGGGGTTAGTGACCTATGGTAAGCCTGCCTTAATTAGTGTTTGCCTTGTCCTGTTCATGCTGCTATTATTAAAAGTGCATCCTCATAAGCACTATTATCGCTGGTGCATACTTCTAGTTGTGAGTTTAAACTTTATGTGGTTGCACTATCCTTGGCACGGAGAAATTGTTTACTTTGATATTGGTCAAGGTGATTGTACTTTGATACGCACAGCTCGTAATCGGCAAGTTATTTTAGTCGATACCGGTGGTAAGGTGTCTTTTCAAAAAGAAACTTGGCAGACCCGGCAAAGTAAAACCAATGGTCAAACTGTAGTGGCTAATTATTTGTTGAGTAAAGGAATCAATCATATCGATGATTTAATTTTAACTCATCAGGACACTGATCATGTAGGGAACTTTCCTAGTATCAGCCAAGAAATCAAGGTGAAGCAAGTTTGGATTCCGGCTGGTATGGAGCAGAGCTCTTCTTTTCAGCGGCGCTTAGTGGCCAGTCGGATTCAGCCTACACAAGTCAAAGGTATCACGACTCAGCATCATTCTGGGTGGCCGGCTAATTTATCCTTATTACATCCTTTCCAACCAGGTAAAGGGAGTAATGAAGACTCTATTGCCTTTATTTACCGCTATTATGGGATTAATTGCTGGTTTTCTGGTGATTTAGACCGTAATGGTGAAAAGCAAATTTTACAGCAGCATCCTACTTTACGGGCCCAGATTTTAAAAACTGGTCACCATGGGAGTAAGACTGCTACAGATCCGAGTTTAGTTGCGGCTTTGCAACCTAAATTAGCGGTCATTTCGGCTGGCCGGAATAATCGTTATGGTCACCCCAACCAAGAAACCTTGGCAACTTTAAAAAATTATGGGGTGCCTTACTTAAATACTGCTCATAGCGGAATGATTAGTTTACGAATAGTAAAGGGTCGACCACAAGTAAGCACTTATATAAAGTAATGAATAAGTAGAAAAATTGAAGGAGGCTTTTGATGAAAGTTTGGGAATTAGCATCAGTGTTGCCAAAAGGTTCCTTGGCACCGGTGTATTTAATCTTAGGCCAAGAAGAATACTTGGCGCAAAGGGCCTATCAACTATTAATGCAGACTATCCCGGAAGAAGAACAAGATTTAAATATCGGTCAATACGACATGGAAGTTACACCGCTTTCTGAGGCAGTCAACGATGCCATGTCCATTCCTTTTTTTGGGGAACGCCGGCTCGTCTTTATTAACCGACCTTATTTTTTGACCGGGGAAAATAAAAAGGTTCCTTTTGAACAAGATATTGACAGTTTAGTCAAGTACTTACAACAACCAGAAGAGACCACAACTCTAGTCATTATGGCACCTTATGCGAAATTAGATGAGCGTAAAAAGGTTACTAAGGTTTTAAAAAAGCAAGCTGTCTTGATTGATGTTAATCCTTTACAAGAAAATGAAGTACGGAACTATTTGGATAATGAATTAATGCAAGCTGGTTATCAGATGCAACCGGTCGCTTTTCAAAGTCTCTTAGAAAGAACTGATGCTAAATTATCTTTGATTATGGCCGAGTTGCCTAAATTATTCTTGTTAGCCCAGGACGATAAGCTTATCACCCAGGATCAAGTTGAACGGATGGTCAGCCGCTCTCTCGAGCAAACTGTCTTTGACTTGGTAGAATTTGTCTTGCAAAAGCGCCTACAAGATGCTTTGACTCTATATCATGATTTGCTTTTACAAAAGGAAGAACCGCTCAAAATTAATGCAATTTTATTGGGACAATTTCGACTATTACTGCAGACGGCCGTTTTAAAGCGGAGTAATTATGACCAAGGTAGTATTGCTTCTTCCTTAAAAGTCCACCCATATCGGGTTAGTCTTGCCTTAAAAAAACTTCGCTACTTTCGAGTAGGAGATTTAAAACGGGCTTATTTAGGTTTAGTTGGTATTGAAGAACAGTTGAAATCAACTAATCAAGATCCAGAATTACTATTCCAACTGTTCTTATTAAAATACACCAATCAAAAGCAAAGCGCATAAAAAATCCCTTGCCCAACGGCAAGGGATTTTTAAGCTTATTATTTAGCTAAGCGAGCAGCCATGCGTGACTTGTCACGAGCAGCCTTGTTAGCCTTGATTAAACCTTTTGATTGTGCTTTATCAACAGCTGATACGGCTTGGTTGAATAATTCTTCAACGTTGTCGGCACCTGCAGTTTTAGCTTTTTCGAATTTCTTGATAGCAGTACGCATTTTGCTTAATTGAGCAGAATTCTTAGCGTTAGCTTTTTCGTTTGTGCGTACACGTTCGATAGCTGATTTGATGATTGGCATTAATTTCACCTCCAAGTTATGATTCCATTTTCGGTCTCACATAATTTCAACATAAATCATTATACAAGAGGCCCGCAAACATTGCAATAAAAAAATTCGGGAACTGTCAAGAAAATTTCCTTGACAGTAATTGTATAAAAAAGTTCTTGCATTTAAAGTGGAAAAACGTTACACTAAACTGGTATTAAAAATACAAACCATTAACTTAGTTTAACGACGACACCGACGTTTTACCCGGTTGATGGCAATTATTTATTTGAAAGGTGGATTTCCCATAATGGAAAACATGACTAAAACAGAAATTATGCAAAAATACGCACGTCACGAAGGCGACACAGGTTCAGCTGAAGTTCAAATCGCTGTCTTGACTGCAGATATCAACAAGTTGAACGAACACATTCGTCAACACAAGAAAGACCACGCTTCACAACGTGGTTTGATGAAGAAAATCGGTCACCGTCGTAACTTGTTAGCTTACTTACGTAAGACTGACGTACAACGTTACCGTGAATTAATTAAGAGCTTAGGCTTACGTCGTTAATTCACTGGGAGGGACTTTCCTTTAGGGAAGGTTCCTCTTTTTTTGTGATAAAATCGAAAAATCAGCCAAACTATGATATAATTAATACTCAATGTAACAGTTAAAAAATAGGGTGCTTTGAAAGGTCACACAAACGATTAGAAGGTTTCTTCAATTACTCGCTCATTACCGTCAAAATGACGGGAAGTTGATTTAATGCTTCTTTGTTTAAGGGGACTTTTAAAGTATTCCCATGAGGAAAGGTTGATAATATGGATTTTACACAAGCCAAGGTCGTTACCGCAATGGTAACGCCATTTGATGATGATAATCAGGTGAGTTTTTCCCGATTAGAAAAATTAATTAATTATTTGATTGCCACAGGCAGTCAAGGAATCTTAGTTAATGGGACAACAGGTGAAGGCCCCACCTTAAGTCACGCTGAAAAGATAGCTTTGATTGAAGCAACGGTCAAGTACGTTGCAGGACGGGTTCCGGTGATGGTTGGAACGGGGAGTAATGCTACGGCGCAAACGCTCGAATTTACCCATGAAGTAAGTCAAATTTCTGGGGTTGACGCAGTTTTAGTTGTGGTACCTTACTACAATAAACCTAACCAAGCCGGCATGTTAGCTCATTTTACTGCAGTAGCTGATGCAAGTAACTTGCCAGTCTTTATTTATAATATTCCTGGTCGGACTGGAGTTAAGATGGAAGTTGAAACGGTCGTTACTTTGGCCAAGCATCCTCGAATCGCGGGGATTAAGAGTTGTACAGGGGTAGAGGATTTAGCCTTGTTGGTAGAAGAAACGCCAGCAGATTTTCTTGTTTACTCGGGTGAAGATGCAGAAAGTTTAGCAGCAGCGGCGATTGGTGCACAAGGAATCATTTCCGTGGCGAGTCATATATATGGCTCTGAAATGGTGCAAATGTATGCAGCTTATGCCGCAAGGGAAAATGAGGTAGCGGCGCGTTTAATGCGGCAATTAACACCGAAAATGAAGTTGCTTTTCTCATATCCGTCACCAACACCGGTAAAAGCAGTCTTAAATCGATTGGAAATACCAGTGGGGAAAACACGTTTGCCTTTAGTAGATTTGACGGATGAACAAGCACAAAAGTTGATGCTTGACTTAGGATTATAAGAGGAAGTAAAATGAGCACAATAAAAATTGTCCCACTTGGCGGGGTGCGAGAAAACGCCAAGAACATGTATGCCGTCGAAATTGACGACCGAATTTTCATCTTAGATTGCGGGTTAAAATACCCTGAAAACGAACTTTTAGGGATTGATATTGTGATTCCTGATTTTGAATACTTGAAGCAAAATAAACGTCGTATTGTCGGGGTTTTCTTAACGCACGGCCACGCCGATGCTATTGGGGCCTTACCATACTTTGTTTCAGAGTTTAACGTTCCAGTCTTTGGTTCTGAATTAACTTTAGCTTTGGCCAAAATTTACTGTGAAAATGAAGGACTAACTAAGAAGTTCGGAGATTTTCATGTGATTAATGCGGAAACTGAGATTGAATTTGGTGATGTGATTGTTTCTTTCTTTAAGACGAGCCATTCGATTCCTGAATCCTTAGGGATTGTTTTGAAGACAGACGAAGGTAACATTGTTTACACTGGTGACTTTAAGTTTGACCAAACTGCGGCAAAGGGTTACCAAACTGACTTAGGGCGCTTAGCCCAAATTGGTCAAGAAGGCGTGTTAGCGCTTTTGTCTGATTCTGCCAACGCTGATAACCCGACCGAAATTGCTAATGAACAAGAAGTTTACAATTTCATTAGTGAAACTTTCGAATACCGTCCAGGACGAATCGTAGTCGCCTGTGTCGCTTCCAATATTTTGCGGGTGCAACAAATTTTAAATGCAGCTGCGGAAAATGAACGTAAGGTGGCTTTAACCGGGCATGATATCGAAAAGATTGTGCGTACAGCTATGCAAAGAAAGAAACTAACTTTGCCAAGCGATGATTTATTGATTGATATTAATAAGATTGATGACTACGCGGATGATGAATTGGTAATCTTGGAGACTGGTCGTTCGGGTGAACCACTCAAATCTTTACAGAAAATGGCTTTGGGTCGTCACCGTTATGTCAACTTACATGAAGGCGACCAAGTTTTGATTACGACCACGCCATCGCATGCCATGGATACCGCCATGGCTCGAACACGGGACTTAATTTACCGCTCTGGGGCCGATGTGCGTTCGATTTCCGAAGAATTCAATACTTCTGGTCACGCTAGTCGTAATGATTTACAGTTACTGATGAACTTGTTGAAGCCAGAATATGTCTTTCCAATTCAAGGGGAATATCGTTTGATGGCGGCTAATGGTCGTCACGCTCAAGAATTGGGAATTCCAGCCGAAAATGTTTTTCTCCTAAACAAGGGAGATGTGGCCGAATATACTAATGGCAAGATGTTAGTCGCTTCTTCCGTTGAAGTCGGGGATACAATGATTGACGGAATTGGGGTCGGTGATATTGGTAATATTGTTTTACGGGACCGGAAGATTCTTTCAGAAGATGGAATTTTTGTGGCTGTGGTAACCATCGATCGACGCAAAAAGAAGATTGTTGATACACCTAAATTGACTTCAAGAGGCTTTGTTTATGTGAAAACTAGTCGTGATCTAATGACGGAAGCCAGTGAAATTGTCAAAAAAGCTGTGCAATCTAATTTAGATAACAAGGAATTTGATTGGTCTCACTTAAAGCAGGATGTACGTGAGCAATTGAACCGGTTCTTATATGAACAAACTAAACGGCGTCCAGTAATCTTGCCAGTCATTATGGAAATTAACCAGTACCGTAACTTTGGCAAGAAAAATAGCAAGAATAACTTGGAAAGTAAGAAAAATTCCAAGATAAAAGCTAGCAAAAAAAGTATGAAAAAATCAGCCAAAGATAAAAATAAACAAGTTAAGCCCAACCGAAGTGTTAATAAGCGGGTTTAAAGTAAGTAGCTCCTAACTCAGGAGCTATTTTAAATTGGAGGAAAAAATGGATGGATTGAACGCTCGAGCCCAGGCAGCTTTGAAAGCCCAAAATTATCTACAAGCCAGTCAATTATATGCGGAACTCTATGCTAAGAAGCCCAGTTTTCGCCATAACTACCAGTTGATGGAGAGTCTTTATTTGGCTCAAGAGTATGCCCAGGCCTTTGAAATTAGTCAAGAACGCCTACAGGATTATTTGGCGGATAATGAGTTTTTGCCACGCTTTTTGAAGGTGGCAGTCGCTGCCCAACGGAATCTTTGGTTAGATATTTTATTCGCTAGTCTTAAACCTTATTTAACAGCTACTGAAGAAAGTATGTGGCAAAAAACAGTGGCTCGAAGTCGGGGTGAATTTTCTGCATCCTATCAAAGTCAACATACTACAGTGATGAAGCAACTACAATATTTGGGAGCGGAAGATATCTTTGAACAACGTGCAAGTTTACAAGCTGCGCAAAAATTAACAGGGAGCGAATTTATTGAAGCAACAAAAGGTGCACTTAGCGATTGCAACGTGGCTACCTTAATCCGGATTGAGATTTTACGTAGCTTGGTTGAACTGCAAAGTAAGCAATCAGTTAAATTTTTAACCGTGACGGGCGGCGAAAGTGAGCTGCTACCGGCAGAACTCCCTATGTTGGAGGGAATTTCTGATTATCAAGCTTTAGCCCAGCAAATTCAAAGTAGGCTTAGTCAAAAAGGTCAGAACTATCTTTGGCAAATTTTAAATCTTAAGTTGTTATTGCTGTGGCCCGAAATTGTGCAGCAAAAAATTACTTGGTTAGACCAGGCCGAAAAAGCCCTCGCGATTCTGTTGCCCGAGGAAGAAAAAATTCAGATGGAAAGTGACTTGAAACTAGCACTTTTACTTGAGAAAACACTTACAGAGTGGGAAAAATAAATTTTTTCAAAAAAAGAAGCTTTTTCTGTTTACAAAAGGAGCGAAGGTCTATATAATAATTCAAGGAAAACTTACTTAGTAATAAATTTCTCTAAACAATTTTGTTGGAATTTAGCTAGGAAAGTAGTATAATAAAATCAAAGAATTATCGGCAATTTAATTGCAGGTTATTCTTGCAAAATATCAGGAGGTTCGTTTTAATGGCAAAAGAACATTACGAAAGAACAAAACCCCACGTTAACATTGGTACTATTGGCCACGTTGACCACGGTAAAACTACATTAACTGCAGCTATCACTAAGGTGTTATCTGAAAAAGGTTTGGCTGAAGCATCTGACTACGCTTCTATTGACGCTGCTCCAGAAGAACGTGAACGTGGTATCACTATCAACACTGCTCACGTTGAATATGAAACAGAAACTCGTCACTACGCTCACATCGATGCTCCAGGACACGCTGACTACGTTAAGAACATGATCACTGGTGCCGCTCAAATGGATGGTGCAATCTTGGTTGTAGCCGCAACTGATGGTCCTATGCCACAAACTCGTGAACACATCTTATTGGCTCGTCAAGTTGGTGTTGAATACATCGTTGTGTTCTTAAACAAGTGCGACTTAGTTGACGATGAAGAATTGTTAGACTTAGTTGAAATGGAAGTTCGTGACTTATTATCAGAATACGATTTCCCTGGTGATGACATTCCTGTTGTTCGTGGTTCTGCTTTGAAAGCATTGGAAGACGATGCTGATGCAAAGGCTAAGATTCAAGAATTAATGGACATCGTTGACGAATACATCCCAACTCCAGAACGTCCAACTGACAAGCCATTCTTGATGCCTGTCGAAGACGTATTTACTATCACTGGTCGTGGTACTGTTGCTTCTGGTCGTATCGACCGTGGTACTATCGAAGTCGGTGAAGAAGTTGAAATCGTTGGTCTTAAGGACGAAGTATTGAAGACAACTGTTACAGGTGTTGAAATGTTCCGTAAGACTCTTGATAAGGGTGAAGCCGGTGACAACATCGGTGCCTTACTTCGTGGTGTTGACCGTGATCAAATCGAACGTGGTCAAGTTTTAGCTAAGCCAGGCTCAATCCAAACTCACAAGAAGTTCAAGGGTGAAGTCTACGTCTTATCTAAGGACGAAGGTGGTCGTCACACTCCATTCTTCTCAAACTACCGTCCACAATTCTACTTCCACACAACTGACGTTACTGGTGTTATCGAATTACCAGAAGGCGTTGAAATGGTTATGCCAGGGGATAACGTTACATTCACTGTTGAATTGATTGCCCCAGTTGCCATCGAAAAAGGTCTTAAGTTCACTGTTCGTGAAGGTGGCCGTACTGTTGGTGCCGGTGTGGTTTCAGAAATCGACGACTAATAGTTGTTTAAAAAAGTCCGTTTTACGGGCTTTTTTATTTTGCCTTCCAAAATAAAAGTGGTTGAAAGATGTAAAAATAGAACTGCAAATATTTACAAAAGGGCTTTTCTAGGTTAAAATTAAATAGTATGCAATTACTAAGATTGTAAAAATACAATTTTAATGGAGGAAACATAATGTCTACTAAATGGGAAAAACAAGAAGGCACTAATGAAGGTCAATTAACTTTCGAAGTGCAACCAGAAAAAATCAAGGAAGGTTTGGATATTGCGTTCAACCGGGTGAAGAAGAACTTAAACGTACCTGGCTTCCGTAAAGGTAAAGTTTCACGTCAAGTTTTCAATCGGATGTACGGTGAAGAAGCTTTATACGAAGATGCTTTGAATGCAGTTTTACCAGAAGCTTACGCTGCGGCTGTTGCTGAAGCTGATATTAAACCAGTTGACCAACCTCGTATTGATGTTGAATCAATGGAAAAAGATGCAGCTTGGGTTTTAACTGCTAAGGTGACAGTTGAACCAGAAGTTACTCTAGGTCAATACATGGACTTAGAAGTTTACCGTCAAAACACTCGTGTTTCTAAAGCTGATGTTGAAGCAGAATTGGAAAAACGTCGTAATCAGTTAGCTGAATTAGTACTTAAAGAAGATGCTGCAGCTGAAAATGGTGACACAGTGGTGATTGACTTTGAAGGTAAGGTTGATGGTGTAGCTTTTGATGGTGGTAAGAGCGAAAACTACTCACTTGAATTGGGTTCTGGTTCCTTTATCCCTGGCTTTGAAGACCAAATCGTAGGCCACAAGGCAGGCGAAACTTTCGATGTTAACGTTACTTTCCCAGAAGATTACCAAGCTGAAGATTTAGCTGGTAAGGACGCAGTCTTTGAAGTAACTGTTCACGAAGTTAAGACTAAAGAATTACCTGAATTAGACGACGAATTTGCTAAGGATGCCGACGAAGATGTTGACACTTTAGAAGAATTAAAGACTAAGATCACTGATGAATTGAAGAAACAAAAAGTTGCTGCCGCTAAAACTGCAATTCAAGATGAAGCGGTTGAATTGGCAGTGGAAAATGCTACAATTGCTGAAATTCCAGAAGCTATGATTCATGAAGACGTACACCGTCAAATGGAACAATACCTAGCTGGTATGCAACAACAAGGTATCTCACCAGAAATGTACTACCAATTAACTGGTACAACTGAAGATGACCTACACAAACAATTCGAAGATGGTGCAGAAAAGCGCGTTAAAACTAACCTTGTTTTAGAAGCTATCGTGAAGGCTGAAGGTATCGTGGCTAGCGAAGAAGAAATTGCAGCTGAAATCAAGAACTTAGCTGGTCAATTTGGTATGGAAGAAGCTGCAGTTCGCTCTGCATTATCAGACGACATGCTTCAACACGATATTGCTGTGCGTAAAGTGGTTGAAAAGATTGCTGACTCAGCAAAGCAAACTCGTAAGAAGGACGAAGAATAAAATTCTTCCCTAAAAATCACAGCGGGGCTGTCCTGCTGTGATTTTTTAAGTTAAGCAAGCTTTTTATTAGGCAATGTGACAAATATTTGTTAGAATATGCTTAACATACAAGAAGATATAAGGTGGTAAGAATATGTACGACAATCCAGATGAACAAGAAGCAGTAGTATGCTCCTTTTGTGGTAAAACTGAAGATCAAGTCAAAAGTATGATTTCCGGTCCTGGAGTTTACATTTGTAACGAATGTGTGGACTTAGCTCAGTCCATGCTTGAAACAGAAAGTCAAGAAAAAGCAACCCCATCTATGAGCGAAGTGCCAACACCCAAAGAAATTGTAGATACTTTGAACCAATATGTGATTGGGCAAGATGAAGCCAAAAAAACTTTGGCTGTAGCGGTTTACAATCACTATAAGCGTATCAATGCTAACTTAACCAGTGATGATGAAACTGAATTGCAAAAAAGTAATATTTGTTTAGTCGGGCCAACAGGTTCTGGGAAGACCTTCTTAGCTCAGAGTATGGCCAAAATTTTAAATGTGCCTTTTGCCATTGCTGATGCTACGACTTTGACCGAAGCAGGCTATGTCGGAGAAGATGTGGAAAACATCCTTTTGAAGCTTTTACAAAATGCCGATTATGATGTGGAACGTGCCCAACGGGGAATCATTTATATCGATGAAATCGATAAAATTGCTAAAAAAAGCGAAAATGTGTCTATAACTCGGGATGTTTCTGGTGAAGGGGTTCAGCAAGCTCTATTAAAAATCTTGGAAGGTACTATTGCTAATGTACCGCCTCAAGGTGGAAGAAAGCACCCCCAACAAGAATTTATTCAAATCGACACCACTAATATTTTGTTTATTGTGGGGGGAGCATTTGATGGCATTGAAACCATGGTTAAGAACCGTTTAGGAGAAAAGACCATTGGTTTTGGGACTGATAATAAGCAAGAATTTGATGAGTCTAAAAGTATTATGCAACAAATCATTTCGGAAGACTTGTTGAAGTTTGGTTTAATTCCCGAATTTATTGGACGTTTACCAATTTTAACAGCTTTAGAAAAGTTAACAGAGGCTGACTTGGTACGGATTCTAACTGAGCCACGCAATGCTCTGGTTAAGCAATACAAGAAGTTACTCGCCTTAGATGATGTGGAATTAACCTTTGAACCAGCGGCCTTAGAAGCTATGGCTAGCTTAGCTTTGGCCCGTAATACGGGGGCCCGTGGTTTACGTTCTATCATCGAAGATACCATGCGTGATGTGATGTTTGAAACACCAAGTCGTGATGATATTAAAGAAGTGGTCATCACGCCCACAACGGTTAATGAGGGGACCGCGCCAGAAGTTGTGCTCAAATAAGGCTTTACTTGAAACTATGGCAATATTATAATTAAATTTGAGTCTAAAGACTACTTAATACGCAGGAGGCAAATGCACATGGATAAACCACAAATTGGGGTTATTGGAATGGCCGTGATGGGTAAAAACCTGGCCTTAAACATTGAAAGCAGAGGATATACTGTTGCAATTTTCAACCGGACCGCTGCTAAGACGGAACAAGTGATGCAAGACCACGCTGATAAGAAGTTGGTACCTAGCTACACTTTAGAAGACTTTGTTAACTCGCTCGAAAAGCCACGTCGAATCTTATTGATGGTTAAGGCTGGGGCACCAACCGATGCCTTTATCGAAAAATTAGTGCCATTGTTGGACCAAGGTGATGTCTTAATTGATGGCGGAAATACCTACTTTGAAGATACGATTCGTCGTAATAAAGCCTTAGACAACTCTGGTATTAACTTTATCGGGATGGGTGTTTCCGGTGGGGAACTGGGCGCCCTCCAAGGTCCTTCCTTAATGCCAGGTGGTCAAAAAGATGCCTATGATTTGGTAGCGCCAATTTTAGAACAAATTTCTGCTAAGGCAGAAGATGGCAAGCCATGTGTAACCTACATTGGGCCTAACGGTGCTGGTCATTATGTCAAGATGGTTCACAACGGAATCGAGTATGGTGATATGGAATTAATTTCTGAAAGTTACAACTTATTACGGAATGTTTTAGGTTTATCTGTGGAAGAAATTTCTGACATTTTCCAAGAATGGAAACAAGGCGAATTGAGTTCTTATTTGATTGATATCACTGCAGATATCTTAACTCGTAAGGATGATTTAGGTTCAGACAAGCCGATTGTGGATATGATATTAGACCGGGCTGGTAACAAAGGAACTGGTAAGTGGTCATCACAATCTGCACTTGAATTAGGGGTGCCACAATCATTAATTACTGAATCAGTTTACGCTCGTTACATCTCAACTTTCAAGGATGAACGGGTACAAGCTAGCCAAGTATTAGCAGGTCCAGACTTCCAATTATCGGATGCCGACAAGAAGGACTTGGTTGAAAAGATTCGTCAAGCCCTTTACTTCAGTAAGATTATGTCTTATGCACAAGGGTTCGAACAATTACGAGTAGCGTCTGCTAACTACGAATGGAATTTACAATTTGGTCAATTAGCCGAAATTTGGCGTGAAGGTTGCATTATCCGAGCTCAATTCTTACAAAAGATTACGGATGCCTTTGACAAAGATAACGAATTACAAAATCTCTTGTTAGATGATTACTTCAAGGATATTGCAGCTAAATACCAAGCGGCAGTTCGTGATGTGGCAGCCTTGTCAATTAAAGCTGGGGTGGCTAGCCCAGCTTTTGCAGCAGCTATTACGTATTATGATCAATACCGTTCAGCTGTATTACCAGCTAACATGATTCAAGCTCAACGTGACTACTTTGGGGCCCACACTTATGAACGGACTGATCGTGAAGGTATGTACCACTACCCATGGTATGAAGAACAATAAGAAGTTTTTAAGGTAAAGGGACGTTTATTAAGCGTCTCTTTATTTTTTTATGAGGAGATATCTTATTATGTTCGGACGGTAAATTCTGCTTAAAATTAGGTTTTTCCCCAAATATGTATATCAAAAATAGCCAAAAAATGTTAAAATTTAATGTATAGTTTGATTAGACTGATGAAAATTTAAAAATGGAAAAGGAGCAATTATAAATGAGCAAAATTTTAATTGTCGAAGATGAAAAGAATCTTGCACGTTTTGTTGAACTTGAGTTACAACACGAAGGTTACGAAACTAAAGCCTGCAAAAATGGTCGGGAAGGGCTTGAAGCAGCTTTGGAAGAAGAATGGGATGCCATCTTGTTAGACTTAATGCTTCCAGAATTAAATGGTTTGGAAGTTTGTCGTCGTGTACGTCAAGTTAAGAATACTCCAATTATTATGATGACGGCTCGTGACTCCGTTATTGACCGTGTTTCTGGACTTGATCACGGGGCTGATGACTATATTGTGAAGCCGTTTGCAATTGAAGAACTATTAGCTCGCTTACGGGCCGTTTTACGCCGGGTTGACTTAGAAAGTGAACAAAACGCTTCTAAGCAGACAACGGTCACTTATCGTGATTTAACGATTGAAAAAGAAAATCGTGTGGTTCGTCGGGGTGATGAAATTATTGAACTGACAAAGCGTGAGTACGAATTGTTATTAGCCTTGATGGAAAATATCAACGTTGTTTTGGCTCGTGACGTTCTTTTAAAGAAAGTATGGGGTTACGAAACACAAATTGAAACTAATGTGGTGGATGTTTACATTCGTTACTTACGGAATAAGATTGATGTTCCTGGTGAAGATAGTTACATCCAAACTGTACGTGGGACTGGTTATGTTATGCGTTCCTAAATGGAAATTTGGTGATTAAGTCATGCAAAGCAATCAAGAAGAAGTCCCACTTAAGAAGTTTATGTCCTTAAAACTAAAATGGTCAGTTGGCCTAGGAACGGGTGTCTTGGTTATTTTTACAATCTTTGCTATCTTGTTGTACCAAAGTTTTGCCACTTTGCTCTTACAACAAGAAAAACAATATGCCCGTTCTGCTATTTCGACGACCGTCGTGCGGTTAGAAGCACTCAATAGTGAGCTGACCACGACTAAAGTTAAAAAAGAACTGATGGCAAATATTCAAGCCTTTACAAATGCTCGTGAGAATGAAAGTACTAAGAGTTTACCTTTTTATTCGGATTCTGTTTTTGTGAATCTGTCCCGCAAAAATATCGGGATTAGTGTTTACAATCTTTCCGGTGACGAGGTTTTTGCATCGCGGAAGGCTCAAGTTAAGTTTAATAAGAATAACGATATTCAGAGTCGTGTAATCAAGAAAAATGGTCATACCATTTATGCGACGACCGAAAAAGTTCGCTCCAAACAAACTAACCAACTTCTAGGTTATGTACAAGTGACTAACAAGCTAACTGATTATGACACCACTATGAATAAGTTGATGTTGGTCTTTATGATTTTTGGTTTGGCCGCAGCCTTGATGACGGGATTGGCATGTTACATGTTGACCAACTGGCTCTTACGTCCAGTTGATCATTTGAATGAAACAATTGAAGAAATCAAGGTGGATAAAGAAGGGGATGCTTTGGCCAAAGTGCGAGTGCCAATCTCCAGTCAAAATGATGAATTAACTCAGTTAAGTTTGATGTTTAACTCCATGTTGGATCAAATGCAAGGTTATATTGAACAACAACAGCAATTTGTCGAAGATGTTTCCCATGAATTGAGGACGCCAGTGGCAATTATTCAAGGACACTTGGATCTCTTATCACGTTGGGGGAAAGATGATCCTGAAGTGCTTGAAGAATCTATTTCTGCTTCTCTACAAGAAATTTCGCGGATGAAGAGTTTGATTCAAGAAATGTTGGATCTTTCTCGGGCTGAACAGGTGGAAATCAATTTTAAGAACGAAGAAACTGATGCCTGGGAGTTAGGGTTACAGGTTTTTAATAATTTCCGAATGATTCATCCTGATTTTACCTTTGTTTTAGATAATGACTTGAAAAAAGACACTATGGTACAAATTTATCGTAACCACTTGGAACAAATCATGATTATCCTCATGGACAATGCGGTGAAATACTCCCGTGAGCGCAAGGAAGTACATGTCTCCTTATCGCGTGATAGTAAATATGTTCAAATTGCGGTGCAAGATTTTGGAGAAGGAATTTCTGAAGAAAATCTCAAGAAAGTTTTTTCTCGCTTCTATCGAGTAGATAAAGCCCGCAGTCGTGATAAAGGGGGCAATGGACTGGGATTAGCTATTGCCCAACGTTTAGTTGAAGGTTACCATGGTAAATTAACGGTTGATAGTGTCCTTGAGCAGGGGTCTATTTTTCGAGTAACTTTACCTTTGGTGAATAAGAAATAATAACTGATATGATTTAAGAAAGCACATTTGAGAAATGTCTCAAGTGTGCTTTTATTTTGTGGGTATGTACGATTTCATTTTAGAAAAGTGCAGTGAATTAGATTCGAAAATAGCTTCAAATTATTCGATGATAGATAAATAAGTAATCAAAAAGCTCACTTTTCAAAAATGGAAAGTGAGCTTTTGGCGTCTAGCGACGGTTTTGTTTACCGGCGTTACGACGTTGATTTTGTTTTGGGTGGACACTGTTCTTGGTAGTTGTTTCCGTTACCGTCTTTTCTGTAGCCTTAATTTCTGTTCGCGCTGGGGTAGCTACTGGTTTAGGCGGATTTTTTTTCATTTCCTCTTCGATTTCCCGGCGAATGCGTGGACGCATGGCGTTGACTAAAAGGGTTTGCAAGCAAGCAATAATCCCCCCGACAAAGAAGTAGAGTCCTAAACCAGCTGGTGAGGCAAAAGTAAAAGTAGCCGTCATGATAGGGGTTAAGAACATCATGGATTTCATTTGTTGCTTTTGTTCTTCAGGAATGCCTTGCATGGACAACCAAGCTTGTAACATGTAAATCGCAAAGGTTAAGAGCACAAATGTGAAACTCCGCGAACCAAGGTTGATACCGTAGAAGTTAGTTTTAACTAATTCAGTTGAATATTGGATGGCTGCGTATAGCGCTGCAAAGATTGGCATTTGAATCAAGATTGGCAAACAGCCGATTCCGCCGGTCATAGAAATACCATTGGCTTGGTAGAGAGCCATCATTTCTTGACTGATAGCAGCTCTTTCTTCCGGAGTTTGGGCTTGTTTTTGTCGTTCTTGGATTGCTTGCATTTGCGGACGAATCCGCCCCATTTTTTCTTGTTGGATGGTAGACTTTTTCATTTGTCCCAACATTAAGGGTAATAAGCACAGGCGAACAATTAAAGTGATGATAATAATGGCCCAACCATAACTGTTACCATTACCACCCAGTAAGTTGGAAATCCATTCCAATAGATTTTGGGTAGGGACGGCCATTTTTTCGTAAATAAAGCCGTAAGGTTTACCCTCTGCTGTCCGGCGGACACAACCACTTAAAAATAAAATGATGGTCAAAAAGAGGGGGACCATAGTGAGATAACGTTTCTTTTTCATGAAAGTCTAAAAATTCCTTTCCTCTCAAAATATTCACAAACCTTACTATACTGGAAAAAGTCGGTAATTTCAACGATTATACAAAATTAACTGTAGTAATAGATAACAAAATCTTGGCGTTTTTTATCAAGCGCTAGGGGTTTTATATCAACCTGATCTACGCGCCCAGCGGGACTAGGATTGCTCTTGATGGCCGAAATAAATTGACTAACCGTTAAACTAGGTCCTTGAATTTCGATGTAAACACGACTGTCTGGGAGATTTTTAACCATCCCACTTAATTTTAACTGGTCGGCCAGCATCTTAGTCAAGTAACGAAAACCGACTCCCTGCACGTGACCATAAACGTAGAGTTGATATGCTTTTTCCATCTTGCCACCTCCTAAATTTGTAGGGCTTCTCTTACTTAAATTGTAGCACTTACCAGCAAAAAATGAGATAATAGAACTAGAAAATTTTTGAGAGGATGGAAAAATTTATATGCAAATCGGAATCGATAAAATCGGTTTTTATACCAGTAATCTTTATGTCGATATGGCTGAATTAGCTCAGGCCAGAAATGAAGAGGTCGGTAAATATTTAGTGGGGATTGGTCAAAGTAAAATGGCCGTTATCCCCCCTAGTCAAGATATTGTAACTTTAGCAGCTAATGCTGCCGCTAGAATTTTAAGTCCAATAGATAAGGAAGCCATCGATTTAGTGATTGTAGCGACTGAATCTGGTATTGATAATTCTAAGGCGGCCGCAGTCTATGTGGCTAATTTATTAGGCTTATCCCATCAAATACGAGCCGTGGAGATGAAAGAAGCTTGTTATGCAGCCACAGCAGCCTTACAGTTAGCTAAAGGTCATATTGCTTTAAATCCAAATAAGAAAGCTTTGATTATCGGTGCCGATATTGCTCGTTATGGCTTAAAAACTAAGGGCGAACCCACCCAAGGTGGTGGTGCTGTAGCGATGTTGGTAGCTAAGGACCCGCAAATTTTGGCCTTGGATGCAGAAGCAAGTTATTACAGCAAAGATATCATGGATTTTTGGCGACCTTTGGGACATAGTGAAGCTATGGTTGACGGAAAGTTTTCTACCAATGTTTACCTTGATTTCTTCAATCAGGTTTTTAGTGCTTACAGTCAGAAAACAAAACGTACGGTAGAAGATTTTGGTGCTCTTTTATTTCACTTACCTTACACCAAGCAAGGACTCAAAGGGTTACGTCAAGCAGTCGCACATGCTGATGAAGCGACCCAAGCGCGTTTGCTAGCACAATTTGAATTTGCTCGAGAATATAATCGTAATGTTGGTAACCTCTATACCGGTTCCTTATACTTGAGTTTGCTTTCTCTCTTGGAAAATAGTCAAGATTTAGTGGCGGGACAAAGGCTTGGCCTTTACAGTTACGGATCTGGGGCTCAAGCTGAGTTTTTCTCCGGAATTCTACAACCAGGTTTCCAGGATGCTTTAATTGGACATCAAGAACTTTTAGCACACAGAAAACAAGTAAGTGTGGCTGAATATGAACAGTTTTATCAAAGTGTGCTCGCAAATGAAGCTAATCGTCAGCTCGAGGTGAGTGCAGATCCAGGTCAATTTGTTTTGGCTGGAGTTAAAGACTTTAAACGCCAATACCAAAGACAAGAATAAGAAAAGTTTAAGAGTATTTTCAAGCTAGTTAAAATTGTGTAACATAGAGGTATACAGAAATAATTTAAGGGGATGTAAAGAATGGTGGATGGAAATCAGTTTGAATTGCCACAACACGACCAAGCTACTGACGATCTAACTCAGGTTTTGGTTGCAAAGATTGAATATTTAAAATCATTAGAAGATGCTGTTAAGCGGCAAGATGATCGTCTGGTTTATGAATTGATCGACACGGAACGGTATGATAAAGAAGTTGTCCAAGCACGTCATGGTCGTAAAAACCAGGGATATGACCATTTAATTAATGACAGCTATGCTTTTTTAAATGAATATTTAAGCACTAAATTGATTGCCTACTTGCGGGAAGAATATCCGTTCTTTTATTTTGAAAAGACCGATCTTGGTCAATTTCAGTTTTACTTTGGTAACTGGTGGGGCCGGCGACTTTTTGGGCAATTGGATGTATTGCATTTAGCCTTAAACTTTGACCAAGAAGAATTAGCTAAGCTTAAGGAATCTTTCGAACTTGAAGCTCAAGGTCAACGCTATAACAGTACTCGAATTCACGAATTAGCATCAGAAAACGATCGCTTACAAGCTTTAATTGATGGTCAAGATGAACGTGATGCTCAAAAGAATGAAATTCGACAAAAGATTAAAGAACTAGCGCAAGAAAAAACAAGTTTTTGGCGGTCGGGCGAACAAAAAGATGAAAAGCAAAAATTGCAAGCTCAATTAAGCGATTTAAGTGATCTTGACCAAAAAGCTAACGAAGCCTACCAAAAAATTCGTGATAATGAAAAGGTTGTTCTAGAATTATCTAAGGAAGATACCTTATTAGGTTATGAAAGAGAAAGTATCGTGACGAAATTTGGTAGTTTTGAAACTTTCCAAAAACAAGTAGCTAGTCTATATCATAACTACCTGACAAAATTAATGACGCAAAAGGGGTAGGTGAGTACAGATGACAAAAAAGCAAAAGCAAATTGATAAGAAAAAAAGTACTGGTCAAAAAGATAGTACTAAAATAGTAACGCCAACAGCCAGTGACCAACTTTTAGCTTATAGTCAACATTTAAAAGATGGGCTCAAACATGGGATGGAGTTTACCCAAATTATTGATACCTTAGTGGCAACTAAGGATTACCAAGAACTATTCAATGCCATCAGACAATTGGCGGCTTATGATTTAAATACTGCTTATGTAACTTATCCGCAACAGTATAGTAAGTCAGATTACTACCTTTTGTTCTTGAACCGTTTATCGGAATTAGCAAGAAAAAAATCGATGAATCTCCAAAGCGAAAAGGCTAAATTGGCTTTGAGCCATCAATTTCCAGGAATTGAAGACCAAAGTAATTTTGTCTTTACTAAGTTAGACCAAGCCAAGGCCTACTATACAGAAGTTCAAAGTGGGCAAGATATCTTTTATTTAGACTTTAAGGATGGAATTTTACGCTTTAATAGTGAAGCATTCACCAAACTGTTATTACAAAAGTACCAGGCTGCTGCGGTGCCCCCAAAGGTGTTGTTAAGTCTGGTGGATTATTTCTTAGACCTGGGCTTAATTTTTAAGGAACAATATGGTTTTGATGTGGACTTCAATGTCTTGGACCCTGATAACCACGGAGTCTATCCGATGATTAGTGATAAAACGCCTGAAGCCGCATTAGATCGCCTCTTTATTCAAGCACAAAAGGCTAACTATCGTTTACAAACGGATATTTATAGTCGCGCAATTTTGGAACTTAATGGGGGCATAACTTTAACTGCCTTTGATGTGGACCTGGTTGAGGAGGGCAAAGGACATCAATGGGTTTTAGGTGTAAGGGATGAAAAGCAAGAAGTTTCTTTGGTAAAACTCTTGCTTAAATATGATTTCTTACGAGACTGGTATTTGACTAATCAAGCAGAAGTGGCCATTCGTTCGGATGCCCGTTATTTTTAAATTAGGATGTGAATAATGTGGATGTATCCCAAATTTTAGTGCGAGCACGGCGACAAGAAAAAAAGAATTACCTTGTGCAAAGAGATTTTTCCGATAAAGAAATTTTAGGTCAGGCCTATATCAACTGGCAAGTTGCTCAGGCTGATTTAATTAAAGCAGTTAAAGTTGCACCTGACCAGCTTTTGGCAGCTTACGGGGAATTTTTACTGGCCTTTGCTCGCATTGCCAATCAAAGACAATGGGCATACAAATTATTGCTCGATGAAACCACAATTGCTAACTTTAAGAATAAGTGGCAAGCTCCAAGTCAAAGTAGTGTCTTTTTGATTATGAATCAATTGGTGAATAAGAGTTTTTTTAGTAATGACATGGAAGCTTTCACCCATGCTTGGCATATTATTATAAAGTTTGGTTTGGTGGAGTTGCAAATTTCCGAAACTGAGTTGGATGCGTGGATTAAAGAGGGGTGACTAGATGTATCAAACGCGCTTGAAGAAATTACGGGCTTTAATGGCCCAAATGAGTGTTGATGGTTTCTTAGTAACCAATCGCACTAATATTTATTACTTGAGTGGGTTTTTAGGTGATGATGGTTTACTTTTAATTACCGAAAAAGACCAGTATCTTATTACGGATAGCCGTTTTGAAGAACAAATTAAAAGTCAGGTGCAAGGTTATCAAGTTAAAATTACCCGCGCCTATTTGCAAGAAGCCTTAGTATGTAGTCAAAAAGATGGGGTCGTCGCGCTTGCTTTTGAAAGTGATTTAGATTATGCATCTTATGATTATTTGGATGAAAACGCTTGGTCAGATGTGGTGGCCTTAAGTGGTGTGATTCAACAATTACGTTCGGTTAAAGATACCGATGAAATCGAAAAAATTCGCCAAGCTTGTCAATTAGCGGCTCAAGGTTATGATTTTATCTTAAACCATGTACGAGCTGGAATGACAGAGATTACTTTAGCTAACGACTTGGAATACTTCATGAAACAAAAAGGAGCGAGTCAGGCTTCTTTTGAAACAATTTTGGCGAGTGGTGAAAAAACGACTTGGCCACATGGAGTTGCGGGGAATAAATTGATTCAACTAGGTGATTTAATTACATTGGATTTTGGTTTTTACAAAGACTACTACACCTCAGATGTGACCCGAACCTTTGCTTTGGGACCTCAGTCTGACGAAATTAAAAAGATCTATCAAATCGTTTTGGAAGCCAAGAATCGGACGATTGCCGCGATTAAAGCGGGGGTTAACGGACAAGAGCTTGACCAAATTGGTCGGCAATATATCGAAAGCAAAGGTTATGGTCCTTACTTTAACCATGGGATGGGGCATGGAATTGGTTTAGATATTCATGAAGGTCCGAATGTTTCTAGCCGGATTGAAGATTACTTGCAAGCTAACCAAGTTATTACCATTGAACCAGGAATTTACGTACCTGGTGTTGGTGGGGTTCGGATTGAAGATGATATTTTAGTAACTGAAAATGGTTATGAAAACTTGACAGATTTTAAGCAAGAATGGCTGGAATTGTAAAAAGAGCTTGCAATCGTGGTGAAAATATTGATATTATGGAGTGTATACTAAAATTTTGTAGGAGGATTATTCATGATTTCAGTTAATGATTTTAAAAATGGTTTAACCATCGAAGTTGATGGTGAATTATGGCGTGTCGTAGAATTTCAGCACGTTAAACCAGGGAAAGGTAGTGCCTTTGTACGTTCTAAGTTAAAGAACTTACGGACAGGTGCGGTACAAGAAAAGACTTTCCGGGCCGGAGAAAAAGTGGCTCAAGCTCAAATTGATCGTAAGAAGATGCAGTACTTATACGCTGATGGTGACAACCATGTCTTTATGGATACTGACACATACGAACAATTAGAATTACCAGGTTCCCAAATTCAAGAAGAATTGAAATTCTTAAAGGAAAACGAAATTGTTTCTATCATTATGTTCGGTGCCGAAACTTTAGGAGTAGAATTGCCTAACACTGTTGATTTAGAAGTTAAGGAAACTGAAGCTACTATTAAAGGTAATACCGCTTCTGGTGGTTCTAAACCTGCAACAATGGAAACTGGTGTTGTTGTCCAAGTTCCTTTCTTTATCAACGAAGGGGATGTTCTAACAATTAACACGGTGGATGGTTCCTACATTTCACGTGCTTAATTTTTCAAAGGGGGTTTTTGCTAATGGCTGAAGATAATTACATTGTCTTAGCGAGTGACGAACCTAGCTTAGGGACGGTGCAAATCGCACCCGAAGTTATTGAAGTGATTATTGGCATTGCTGCGCGCAAAGTAGACGGTGTTTACTCCATGCGTGGGACGCTTGCGAATAACTTTTCTGAATTATTTGGACGTCAATCGCGGGGTAAAGGTGTTAAACTTAACCAAGATGAACAAGGTTTGAAGGTTGATGTTTATGCTTACTTGAATTATGGAGTTAGTGTACCTAAGGTTGCTGAACAAATTCAAGAAAAAGTGAAACAACAAGTTATGTTCATGACCAACTTAACGCTTGATCAAGTTGATGTTCATGTGCAAGGGGTTGTACCAGAAAAAAATGATGGTCAACCTGCAATTGATCCAGATAACTTATTTGGCGAAGAGGAAGAAAAATAATGACAATCACACAACACGATAAGCGGACCTATGCGTTTCAAACTTTATTTGCAATGAGTAGTAATCCAGAAACAAATGCACAAGAAGTTTTTGCCCATTTATTAGATAATCAAACTGACGTTGAAAATGAAGTGCCAGCAGATATTAAAGAGTTGGTTGAAGGCGTACTTACTAACCGCCTGGCAATCGATGATTTAATAGGGACACACCTAAAAGCTGGGTGGTCAATCGCCCGTTTAAACAAGGCTGATTTGGCAATTCTTCGTTTAGCAGTGTATGAAATGAAGTACACTGAAACACCCGCAAAAATTGCTTTAAATGAAGCCTTACAATTAGCAAAGGAATTTTCTGATGATAAATCCCGGAAGTTTATCAACGCCGTTTTAGCAAATTTCTTAGCCTAAGAGAAAGCAGTCAATTTTGGACTGCTTTTTTATTTTGCATCATCGGGAAATATGCTAAAATTATCTTAATGATATTTAGGAACGGAGGGGTTAATTGTGACAACCCTAATGGACGGAAAAAAGTTGGCGCAAGAAATTCGGACCCAATTAAAAGACGAAGTAGCTCAAAATGGGCTTGTCCCACGCTTAGCAGTGATTTTGGTGGGGGATGATCCCGCCAGTCAAGTTTATGTGCGCAATAAGCAAAGAGCGGCTGAAAAAATTGGTATAAAAACGGTCGACCATCATTTACCGGCGACGGTGGGCCAAGAAGCACTCTTAGATTTGATTTATCAATATAATGAAGACCCTAATATTCATGGTATTTTGGTCCAATTGCCATTGCCAGACTCAATTGACGAAGCTAAGATAACGCATGCTATTTCACCTCAAAAAGACGTTGATGGTTTTCATCCGATTAATCTAGGACACTTGTTCATGAACAAACCTTACTCTTTACCATGTACCCCTCGGGGAATTATGGAACTGTTAGCGCACTACAAAATCAATCCTAGTGGTAAGGACGTAGTTATTGTGGGACGTTCTAATATTGTGGGGCGTCCGATGGCGGCTTTGATGTTGAATGCCGATGCGACCGTCACAGTGACTCATAGTCGAACACGAAATCTCGCACAAAAGACGCGCCAGGCTGATATTTTGATTGTAGCTACGGGGCAAGCACAAATGCTAGATGCCTCTTACATTAAAGAAGGAGCTGTTGTCGTGGACGTCGGGGTTAATCGTTTGGAAGACGGATCCTTGGTTGGGGATGTGGACTTTGAAAGTATGTTAGGCAAAGCTGCTTATCTAACACCTGTGCCTGGTGGGGTGGGTCCGATGACAATTGCCATGTTAATGAAACAAACGGTTGAATTTGCACAAAGAGGGTGATTTCTTGGCAGAAGAAAAGAAATATTTGACGATTAGTCAGTTAAACCACTATGTCGGCTTGAAATTTAGTAAGGATCCTTATCTCAGGCAGGTGATGGTGGTGGGAGAAATTTCTAACTTTAGGTTACGACCTAGCCACCAGTATTTTAGTTTGAAAGATGAAAACGCTGAAGTTAGTGTGACCATGTTTCGTAATGATTTTGCTCGAGTGAATTTTCAACCGGAAAACGGGATGAAGGTCTTAGTCATTGGGGATGTTGGCTTGTATGAAGGTCGGGGGCAGTATCAAATTCGTTTGACGCATATGGAACCTTTGGGAATTGGAGCTTTATACCAAGCTTTCCAACAATTACAAACTAAATTGAACCAAGAGGGATTGTTTAATCCGGCTTATAAGAAACCACTTGTACGTTATCCTAAGCGAATTGCAGTGATTACTTCGCCATCAGGAGCGGTAATTCGGGATATTATCACCACGGTTAAGCGTCGTTATCCAATTGTACAATTAGTTTTATTTCCAGCCGTGGTACAAGGCCAAAATGCAGCAGCTTCATTAGTTGGTCGTTTAAAGGAAGTTAACGCTCGTGGTGATTTCGACACTATCATTATTGGACGTGGGGGTGGCTCGCTAGAAGACCTCTGGCCATTTAATGAAGAAGCCGTGGCTCGGGAAATTTTTGCTAGCCAAATTCCTATTATCTCTTCTGTGGGGCACGAAACTGATACCACTTTAAGTGATTTGGTAGCTGATGTGCGGGCGGCTACGCCAACGGCCGCAGCGGAATTAGCTACGCCGGTTCTAGCTGAAGAGATAATGAGAATTCAACAAGCTCAATTGCGTTTGCAACAAGCCGTACGGAATACTTTAGCAGCTAAACAACAAATTTATCAAAGATTGATGCAAAGTTATGTTTTTACCAATCCTTTGCGGATTTATGAACGTCAGATACAACAGGTCGACTTTTTGAAACAAAACCTGCAACAGATTTTTGGTACAGGGTTACAGAATCGCCGTGCTTGGGTGGATAATCTATCCCAACGTTTGCAAAATCAAAGTCCGCTGACGCGGATTCACCAAGGGCAAACTAACATTGCTAATTTACAAACTCGTCTGCAAATGGCGCAAAAACGTAAAATCGAAATTAGTCAAGCTAATTGGCAACGTCAAATTGGACGGCTTGATGCTGTCTCACCGCTTAAGGTTATGCAAAGAGGTTATGCCTATGTCCAAAAGAAAGGCCAAGTGGTTCACAGTGTGGCGGAATTAGAAGTTGGTAGTCAAGTGGCCCTACAGTTAGCTGACGGGAGCGCACAAGCAAAAATTACAGAAATTAAAGGTGAATAGGATGACAGAAAGAACATTTGAACAAAACTTAGCAGAATTAGAACAAATCGTTAATCGTCTAGAACAAGGGGATGTTTCCTTAGAAGACTCACTGCAACAATTCCAAAGAGGTATGTCTTTAAGCAAGCAACTTCAAGACACTTTAACCCAAGCCGAAACGACCTTTACCAAGATGGTCAATGATAACGGCCAAGAAGAACCGTTCTCTGAGGAACTTTAGTCATGAATCAACAGGTAACGTATTTTCAAAATCTTTACTTACCCCAAATTGAGCAGACCTTAGAAGATTACTTAGGACAAATTAAAGGGCAAGCTAGCTTGAAAAAAGCTATGCAATACTCCTTAAAGGCGGGAGGGAAACGGATTCGTCCTCTTTTAATGTTAGCAAGTTTGTATGTTTTAAATGGTAAGATTGATCAAAATAGTCTTCAAGTGGCGGCTAGCTTAGAAATGGTCCATACCTATTCTTTGATTCATGATGATTTACCCGCTATGGATAATGATGATTTACGGCGGGGGAAGCCCACTAATCATAAAATTTTTGGGGAAGCTTTGGCGATTTTGGCTGGAGATGGCCTTTTGACTAATGCTTTTGATTTGATCTTAAGTACCAAGTTAAATCCGCATTTGCAGGTTAAATTGGCTCAAAATCTTAGTCGGGCTGCAGGTGTTCAAGGTATGGTCTCTGGCCAGGTAGCTGATATGGCTGGTCAAGGTAAGCAACTAAGTTTGGAATCGTTGAAGAAACTCCACAACGAAAAGACTGGGGCTTTGCTAGCCTATGCTTGTCAAGCTGGAGCACTTTTAGCTGGAGTTGATGATAATTTAGTGGCTAAACTCAGTAAATTTGGGCTTGAATTTGGCTTAGCTTTCCAAATTTATGATGATATTTTGGATGTGACCAAGACAACTGTCGAACTGGGGAAAACAGCCGGTAAGGACGTTGCAGAGGCGAAAAACACTTATGTCGCCCTCTTAGGTCTTGCCGGAGCCAAGCAAGAACTCCAGGCTACCTTGAGTCAAGCCACTGATGTTTTAGCTGACATTACTTTAATGGGTTATGATGTCACGCTATTAACAGGATTTTTAGAATATTTTGAAATTTAAGATGAAGGATTTTATTTGAATGAAAAAAGAACGTGTAGATGTATTATTGGTTGAGCAAGGACTCTTTGATACCCGGGAACAAGCTAAAAGAGCGGTGATGGCCGGGGAGATTTTAGGTGAAAATGAGGAACGCTTAGATAAGCCCGGAATGAAGATTGATGTGGCAACCAAACTTCACTTTAAAGGTACCAAAATGCCTTATGTTAGTCGTGGAGGTTTGAAACTAGAAAAAGCTTTGAAGGTTTTTCATACTTCAATTAAGAATAAAACGGTGTTGGATATCGGTTCTTCAACGGGAGGTTTTACAGATGTGGCTCTTCAAAAAGGGGCGAAGCTATCTTACGCCTTAGATGTGGGGACCAATCAATTGGCGTGGAAATTGCGACAAGACGAACGTGTAGTGGTGATGGAAAATACTAACTTTCGTTACTCTAAGTTAACCGATTTTACGTCTGGTCAACCAGATTTTGCGACTATCGATGTTTCTTTTATTTCTTTGAAATTAATTTTACCCAATCTTCATACTATTATTCAACCTGGGGGCTCTGTAGTTGCCTTGATTAAGCCGCAATTTGAAGCTGGTCGGGAACGGATTGGCAAAAATGGGATTGTTCGCGATCCAAAGGTTCATCAAGATGTTTTGGAAGAGATTCTTAATTTTGCAGCTAAAAGTGGTTACCAAGTGGCTGAGCTAGACTTTTCACCAATTACGGGTGGTGAAGGTAATATCGAATTTTTAGTCCACTTACAGGCTGTCGAAACTGGCGCCATTGCGGCCGATATTGACATTGATGCTGTTGTCAAGCAGGCTCACCAAACTTTAGAATTAAAGGATAAAAAGTTGATTAAGTAGGTGAAGTTGTAATATGAGAAAAAAAGATCGTCAAGAATTGATTAAACAAATATTGCAAAACGAGGAAATTTATCGTCAAGAAGACCTCGTTAAACGCTTGGATGAGCAAGGAATTTACGTTACTCAAGCCACGATTTCTCGGGATGTCAAAGAAATGCAATTAGTAAAAATTCCTCAAGATGATGGTGGGTATATTTATAATGTGCCGACAGAAAAAAGTAACCAATTAAGTTTGGAAAAAATTTTAAGTGACTCTTTTGTGTCTTGTGATACACATAATGAAATGTGCTTTGTGAAGGTTCTTCCGGGAAACGGACCAATTTTATCAAGCATGATTGAGCAAAATAAATTTGAAGAAGTTTTTGCGACCTTATGTGATGACAACTCGGTTATGATTTTTGCTAAATCAGTTCAAGCGGCACAACAATTAGCCAAAACCTTTTATAGTTGGGTTAAGCTCGATTAGTTTTGTTTTGAAAGGGGAATGCTATGCTACAAGAATTAAGTATTCGTGATTTTGCGTTGATTGAGCAGATGAATGTGGACTTTCAAGACGAAATGACGGTTTTAACCGGAGAAACGGGAGCTGGGAAATCAATTATTATTGATGCCTTAGGCTTACTAGCTGGTGGCCGGGGGTCGAGTGATTTCATACGTAAAGGTGAAAATAAAGCGGTTATTCAAGGTTTATTTTTAATTCCTGATAAGGCTAAGACCCTTGCCATTTTAGAAGAGGTTGGCATTGAAAATCAAGATGATGGGTTAATTTTACAAAGAGACCTTTACCGTAGCGGACGTAATGTTTGTCGGATTAACGGTAACTTAGTTAATTTGGCAACTTTACGGCGGGTAGGGGAAACTTTAATCGATATTCATGGTCAAAATGAACACCAGGAGTTAATGAGGCCTGAAAATCATATTAATTTGCTCGATTCTTATGCCAATGACTTACAACCTCTTTTACAGGAATATCAAGTAGCCTACGATGACTATCAAAAGTTAGCTACCGCCTTAGCTAAGCGAGAAGAAAACGAAAAACTATGGGCACAAAGAATGGACATGTTAGAATTTCAGGCCCAAGAAATCAAAGAAGCTAATTTGCGTGTCGATGAAGAAGTGGAACTTAAAGAAGAAAAGGACCGTTTAGATAACTACCAAGCGATCAATAAGGCCTTGCGACAAAGCTATGAATTTTTGTCAGGGGATACCCATGATGCTTTAGGAAATGTAGGTGTGGCTTTAGAAAGCATGCAAAAAATTAGTGACCTAAGCCCAAAGTTTGGAGAAATTGCTCAAAGTTTGGCCGACGCTTACTATACTTTGCAAGATGCTTCGCGGGATGTTTACGATCAATTGGATGAGATGGAATGGGATGAAAATCGCTTGAATCAGATTGAGCAACGTCTGGAATTGATTTACCAATTAAAACGTAAATATGGTGATAGTGTGGCAGAAATTCTCAGGTACTATCAAAAAATTGTAGCGGAGCTTAATGAAATGCAAGAGGGCAATGGTGATTCTGCGGCTCAAAAGCAAGCAGTGGAGTTGGCCAAACAAAAGGCCTTAAAGTTGGCTCAAGAACTGAGCCAAAAGCGCCAGGAAATTGCTCAAGATCTCCAAAGAGCAGTTCATAAACAGTTAGCTGCACTTTACATGGAAAAGGCCATTTTTGAAGTTAAATTTAAAAAGGGTTCAACTTTGAACAGTCATGGTTTGGATAAAGTCGAGTTTTACTTGCAAGCTAACCCAGGAGAATCTATGGGCCCTCTAGCTAAAATTGCATCCGGAGGAGAATTATCTCGAATTATGTTGGCTCTAAAAACCATCTTTTCCCAACAACAAGGGGTTACGTCGATTATTTTTGATGAAGTAGATACTGGGGTTTCAGGTCGGGTTGCTGAAGGAATTGCTGAAAAAATTAGTCAGGTAGCACGCAATTCTCAAGTTTTATGTATCACCCACCTTCCGCAAGTGGCAGCCATTGCGCAACATCAATACTTCATCGCCAAACACGTTCATGATGGCCGTACGGAAACGAGCCTAGAAATTTTAGCTGATGAAGCGCGGGTAAAGGAAATTGCACGGATGTTAGCCGGAAGTGAGATTACGGATTTAGCCTTACAACATGCCAAGGAATTACTCAAACTTTCTGCTAAAATCCGTCAACAGATTAAATAGTGGCGAGAAAAATCCTTATAACTTAAAAAACTTAAGAAATTACGCGGATAAGAACGTTAACTTCTTAAGTTTTTTTGTTTACAAAATACGATAGACGGAGAGAACTTTGCCTAAAATAGGGGGAATTTCTTCTAAATAATAGCCATTAGCTGTTGGGTTTTCAGCTACTAAGTGTACTTTTTCCGATTTATAACGGTATCGGCGACAGGTTAGAAGGTTTTGGGGACCAAGGACAAGCACAATATCACCGTCCTTGAAATTTTCTTGTTTTCGGACAATTACCAAATCATCTTTGAGTAAGTGGGCATCAAGCATGGCATCATCTGCCAAGGCAACCATAAAAAGTGGATCGGTGCGGTCCAGATTTGGTGGAATGGGAAAGTAGGTCCGTCCCGACTTATCCCCCAGTTCAATAACTGGAGAAGTGATTTCTTCGGTTAGAAGGGGAATGTGGTTACGGTTCAATCCTCGTCCAAGAAAACTGGCTCCAGAAGCTGTGACGGTCACATTCCGTGATTTACGTCGCAAACTGTTATCTTCACCTTGATCCTTGGCTAAGAAACCTTTTTTAACAAGCTCATTGAGATGTTTATGGACGGTTGCCGGAGACTTGATTAAAAGTCCCGCTTGGATTTCTCGTATACTAGGGGAATAGTTTTTAGCCTCTAGATAATTATAAATAAAGGATAGAATGTCTCTTTGTTTTTTTTCGTTTTGTGCTTGGCGACTCATGTGACCACCTCCTCGTGGCATTGTAGCATAGTTTTTCCCGTAGTCGCAAGTTACAGAAAAATCAAGAAATTAGAGTGGATTGCTTGTCAAAAAAGATAAAATGACTTAAAATTTAGGTGAAGATTAAGTAGTGTAACAAGAAGCTGGCTCTGAGCGCAGCTTTTTTGATGTTTCATCTTAAATCGAGGGCTAAGGTCCAATTACAAGTGAAAATAAGGAGAAAGATATGAATAAAAAAGTTCAAGCGGGTGCAATTCCTCAAGAATTAATTGACCGCATCAATGAATTAGCCAAGAAGAAAAAGACGGTTGGCTTGACTGATGTTGAACGTCAAGAACAAGCAACATTACGTGAAACTTACTTGGCTATGTTTCGTGAAAATTTCCGTAGTCATGTCGAAATGTTACAGGTTTACGATAAAAATGGTAAGGAAGTTACTCCGCAAAAGGTTATTGATATCCAAAGAAAACGTGGTTTACGTGACAATTAATTAACCTAAGGGGCTTTATCTTTGTCTTCTTTTTGTGTAAACTATTTAAGAGACCTAGTTTAACCTAGGATTCAGTAGAAGGGAGATATCTAATGACAACAGGTGTATGGATTTTAATCGTTATTTTGGCCTTAGTCTTAGGGCTTGTTGGTGGTTTCTTTGCTGCTCGTAAGTACATGGAAGATTACTTGAAAAAGAATCCTCCTATCAACGAACAAATGTTGAAAACAATGATGGCTCAAATGGGACAAAAACCTTCTGAAAAGAAGCTTCACCAAATGATGGCCTCAATGAAAGCTAGCTACGGTAAAAAGTAGTCTAAAAAGGTCGCCCCGATGTTGAGCGACCTTTTTTATTTTTCTGCATTTTTTTTAGTCTCAGCTGGATCGAGATAGACGAAGTTGGGGTCAACTTCGTGGTCAATTTTTTCAAAAGCTTGGTCCATTTGAGCTAGAATTTCAGCCTGATATTCTTCGGTTAATTTAACCCGGCGATCAATCATAATGGGTTCGCCAAAGCTAACAGTGATTTTTTGACGCTTTAAGAGGCCACCGAATGTTACCGGACCTTGGTAAACAGCTGGTACAATTGGCACACCCGCCATTTTGGCGATTAAAAGCACGCCCCCTTTGAGTTCTTGAGAGTGGCGAGTTCCCGAAGGAAACATAATCAAGGATAAATCTTTTTTACGCAAGTTTTTAACCGGTGTCTTAATAACTGACGGACCAGGATTAGCCCGATCGACTGGAAAAGCGTTAGCGTGTACTAAGATGTAACGCAAGATGGGATTTTTAAAAAGTTCTTGCTTGGCCATAAAGGAAAACTTTTTTGGTGCACCAGCTAAGGCAAAGTAAATGGGATCCCACCAGGTCCGATGTGGCCCCACGAGGATATAATTTCCTTCGGGTAAGCGGTCTTTATTGAGGTAGTGGGCATTTCCATTTAAAATAAATACAACGATGCGTGCAACTACGCGGATAAATGAATAAAACAAAGATAAGCTCCTTTCGTAATTTAGCTATCTGCTTAAGTATGCAGAATTTTACGCACAATTTCAAGAAATAATTTAGATAAAGAGGAAATTTAGATGACCAAATCAGTTTTATATGCTGGGGAAAGAATTGATGCTTTGTATGCCAATGACATTAAAATCATTCAATCTCCCCAAGTTTTTTCATTTTCATTAGATGCCGTCCTACTCGCGCACTTTGCTCAGCCTATTCGAAAGCCCAGAGGGTTAGTAGTTGACCTATGTGCAGGTAACGGGGCGGTGGCCTTGTTTATGGCCCATAAAACGCAGGCTCATATTATGGCTGTAGAACTTCAGGAAAGGTTAGCCGATATGGCTCAGCGCTCCGTGCAACTTAACAATTTGCAAGATCAAATTGAAGTGCGTAATGCGGACTTAAAAGACGCGTTTAATTATTTAACTAAGGACACAGTTGACACGATTACGTGTAATCCGCCGTATTTTCCTTTAGAGGTGGAAAGCAAGCGTAATCCTAATGAACATCTGGCCTTAGCACGCCATGAAATTGCGGTTAATTTTGCTGAAATTTGTCAAATTAGTTCGGGACTTCTGAAGATGGGTGGAAAGTTGTACTTAGTTCATCGTCCCGATCGTTTACCGGAACTAATCACCACCTTGGTGGAAAATCGTTTGGCACCTAAGCGGATACAATTTATCCACCCCAAACCAGGTCAAGAAGCCAACATGGTTTTGATTGAAGCTATTAAGGACGGTAAACCGAATGGAGTTCGAGTTTTACCGGCGATTGTCGCTGCTGATGAAGCCGGGAACTATACGGGGATAGTGAAAGAGTTGCTATATGGTAAAGAATGACTCTAAAAAATATTACTTCTATGTACTTTTATGTCGGGATGGGAGTTTCTACGGTGGCTTTACCACTGATTTAGTCAAACGAGTGGCGGCTCATAATGCTGGTAAAGGTGCCAAATATACCAGGACGCATAGACCAGTAGAACTCATTTACCATGAAGAATTTGCTGATAAAAGTCGGGCCTTAAAGGCGGAGTATGCTTTCAAACATCAAAGTCGTATCCAAAAAGAAAACTATCTTAAACGAAAGGGGCTTAAAGCTAGTGCTTGGCAGCTAAAAAAGTCTTAAGCTTTAGCAAAGTAATAGTCTGAAAGTTCTTACTTAGGTTATAATAAAATAGATAAAATTTAAATGAAGGGTGATCAAAGTGAAAATTATAGCATATGCTGTACGTGAAGATGAAAAAGCCGCTTTTGCTCAATGGCAGGGAGAAAATCCAGATATTGAAGTGAAGTTAGTATCGACAGAGTTAACGGTTGCAAGTTTAGAAGAGGCTCGAGGTTTTGATGCTATTGTAGCTTTCCAAACTGGTGAATATCCAGCAGACCTTTTTGACCGCATGCAGGCTATGGGAATTAAGGACCTGTCAGTTCGTAATGTTGGGGTAGATAACCTCAACTTAGCAAGTGCCAAGCAAAATGGGATTACCATCACCAACGTTCCAGCTTACTCACCAAATGCCGTGGCAGAATTTGCAGTGAGCCAAGTTTTGAAATTATTACGGAATGCTAAGGTTTACGATCGTAAAATTAGTCAGCATGACTTTCGGTGGGCTCCCAATGTAGCTGGTGAAATTAATGGTAAAACGGTAGGTGTCTTAGGCACTGGTCGAATTGGCCAAGTTATGATTAAAATTATGCAAGGTTTCGGAGCTAAGATTGTGGCTTATGATCCATTCCCCAATCCTGACCTCGCTAAGCAAGGTATCTACTTGGATAGTCCGGATGATGTGCTTAAACAAGCCGATATCGTTTCCTTACATGTACCAGCCACTAAGGATAATTTCCACTTGATTAATCAAGATACGATTGCTGAAATGCGTGATGGAGCTATTATCGTTAATGTTTCTCGAGGTGCTTTAATTGACACGCCAGCATTAGTGACTGCTGTGAAAAACGGTAAGTTAGCCGGGGCAGTGCTTGATACTTATGAAAATGAAGCCTCATTTTTTAACCATGATTTACGTGGTCAAACACTAAGCGATCCTCTATTGACAGAAATGTTAAGTATGGATGAAATTCTTTTAACACCACACATTGCCTTTTACACGGATATTGCGGTGGGTAATATGGTGAGGGTTTCTTTAGATTCTGCTAAGGATGTTTTAACTACGGGGACAGCACCGACCGTGGTTGTTGGCTAAAATCGTGAAAAAGCTATTGCAATTTAAACCTAGATGGGCTAAAATAATAAAAGTGCTGTAAAGGTACAATTCACACTTTGGGCGATAGACAAAAGAGTGCTCTTTTGAGTCTTTTGGCAGTTGAACCCAGAGGAGGAAATTAAAAACTATTTACATGGAGGTTAATTGAATCATGGCAGTTATTTCTATGAAACAATTACTTGAAGCTGGTGTCCACTTTGGTCACCAAACACGTCGTTGGAACCCTAAAATGAAGGAATACATCTTTACTGAACGTAATGGTATCTACATCATTGACTTGCAAAAGACTGTTAAGTTGATTGATGATGCATACGACTTCATGAAAGATGCAGCTGCTGACGATGGTGTTGTATTGTTCGTTGGTACTAAGAAGCAAGCTCAAGATGCAATTGCTGAAGAAGCTAAGCGTGCAGGTCAATACTATGTGAACCACCGTTGGTTGGGTGGTACTTTGACTAACTGGAATACTATCCAAACACGTATTAAGCGTCTTAAAGAAATCAAGGCAATGGAAGAAGATGGAACATTTGACCGTCTTCCTAAGAAGGAAGTTGCTTTATTACAAAAGCAACGTGACCGTCTTGAAAAGTTCTTGGGTGGTATCGAAGACATGCCTCGTATTCCAGATGTATTGTTTATCGTAGACCCACGCAAGGAACGTATTGCTGTTAAGGAAGCTCAAAAGCTTAACATTCCTATCGTTGCTATGGTTGATACAAACGCTGACCCAGACGAAATCGATGTTAAGATTCCTTCTAACGACGATGCTATCCGTGCCGTTCGTTTGATTACTGCTAAGATGGCAGATGCTGTTATCGAAGGTAACCAAGGTCAAGATAACGCTGAAGTATCAGAAGCAGACTTCGCGGCCGAAGCAAAGGTTGACTCAATCGAAGATATTGTTGAAGCTGTTGAAGGCGACAACAAAGATGCTGAATAGTTAATAAAACTAGGCTGTCTCAAGTCAGGCGCAAAGCTTGGTTTGTGACAGCCTTTTTTAAAATTTTTAATCAAATCCAAGGAGGTTCTTTAGAACTATGGCAGAAATTACAGCAAAACTTGTTAAAGAATTGCGTGAAAAGTCAGGTGCCGGTGTTATGGACGCTAAGAAGGCACTTGTAGAAACTGATGGCGACATGGAAAAGGCTATCGAATTCCTTCGTGAAAAAGGAATGGCAAAGGCGGCTAAGAAGGCTGACCGTGTGGCTGCTGAAGGTTTAACAGGGGTTTACGTTGATGGTAACGTTGCCGCTGTGGTTGAAGTTAACTCAGAAACTGACTTTGTGGCTAAGAACGCTCAGTTCGTTGAATTAGTTAAGGCAACAGCTAAGGTCGTTGCTGAAAACAAGCCAGCTAACAACGAAGAAGCCCTTGCCTTAGTAATGCCTTCTGGCGAAACTATGGAAAAAGAATACGTAAATGCAACTGCTACTATCGGGGAAAAAATTTCTTTCCGTCGTTTCCAAGTTGTTGAAAAGACAGATGCACAACACTTTGGTGCTTACCAACACAATGGTGGTCGAATCGGGGTTATCTCTGTCATCGAAGGTGGCGATGATGCTTTAGCTAAGCAAATTTCAATGCACATTGCTGCTATGAAGCCAACTGTTTTATCATACAAGGACTTAGAGGCTGAATTTGTAGCTGACCAATTAGCACAAATGAACCACAAGATTGATCAAGATAATGAAGCTCGTGCTATGGTTGATAAGCCAGCATTGCCACACTTACAATACGGTTCCAAGGCACAATTGACAGACGAAGTTGTGGCTAAGGCTGAAGAAGATATCAAGGCTGAATTAGCTGCTGAAGGCAAACCAGAAAAGATTTGGGACAAGATTATCCCAGGTAAGATGAACCGCTTCATGTTGGACAACACTAAGGTTGACCAAGAATTCACTTTACTTGCACAAGTTTACATCATGGATGACAGCAAGACTGTGGAACAATACATGGAATCAGTTGATGCCTCTGTTGTAACATTTGTACGTTACGAAGTTGGTGAAGGTATCGAAAAGCAAGAAAGTGACTTTGCTGCTGAAGTTGCTGCTCAAATCAACGGCTAAGAAGAGTTAGTTGTTGAATGAAAGAAATGTCAATTAGCGTTGCTAGTTGGCGTTTTTTTGTACGAAAAGGAAAATGGAAAAGAAAATTAAAGAATTTTGGCAAGTATTTTGTCAAAAACGGGGGATTAACCCACAATGTCATGTTGAAGTTTATGCTTTTGGGATGGATGCTAGGCAAGCTGATGATTTAGCAACTTTAGTAAATCAAGGAATTAAAACGGCAACCACGTCAGCTTACGATATGTATGCTCCAGAAGAAAGATTTCCGCAAGTTGGCGATTATAACATAATTCTAGATGGGCAGGACCAGCCGGTTTGTGTTACGCGCACGGTAGTTACCGAAACGGTTGCTTATGCCAATATTTCGGCCGAACATGCTTACCATGAAGGAGAAGGTGATCGCTCCTTGGCTTATTGGAAAGCTGTCCACGAGGAATTCTTCCAAGAAGAATACGCGCAAGCTGGGCAAGTTTTTGACCCACAAACTGCGCGTTGTTATTGTGAAGTTTTTGAAAAAATCGAATAAGTTAGATACTAAAAATCCGCCTAGCAATTGCCAGACGGATTTTTAACTTAATTACTTACTTAACGAATTACGCTAACGGAGCAAGGAGCATTTTGCGCGAGCGCACTAGCTTGCGAACCGATAAAAACGTGCCCGTGATGTTTGTTAGTTTCAGAACCGCAAACCAAGAGGTCAGGTTGGAACTGTGGAATAATTTCGTTAATGATAACCTTAGCGGGAACACCTTCACCAGTAAAGGAAGTAACATCTTCAACCCCGAAACTTTTGGCTTTGTTAACATAACGTGCTAAATCTCTTTGGATAGTGTCACGATGTAAGTCGTAAACCTCATGTGTCAAGGCATCGAAGACGTTGAATTCATTAATTTCCATCACGGAAACAATTCCCAAGGGAATATTAAGCCGCTTGGCCGTAGTTACGGCATAGTTAAAGGCGCGGATTGATGAAATAGAATCATCTTCATCGACAGCGACCAAAATTTTTGAAAATGTTAATGGCTTAATTTCAAAGTTTGCAAGTGTTGGCATTATAAATTCCTCCCTAAGCTTTTTGACTTTGATGTTTCTTAGCGATTTCTTTATCTTTTTTAGCAACTTCGTAAGTTGTCCAGAAGAGTAAGATTAAAATGGCGATAATTAAAGTGTAGGCAATCCAGTTAGCAAGGTTAATTTCATTGGCACTAGGATTACTACCAAAGAAATCAAGGACCGCATCAGGTAACCCCCTAAGGTTTAGGAAAATTAAACCAATAACAGAAATCCAACCAAAAAACTGTATCCAAAATCCGTTTTTAAATTTACCCATAGTATTTTTACTATTGGTCATAACTAATAGAGGTAACATTGAGAATGGCAAGGCAAAAGATAAGAAAATTTGCGAGTCATTCATTAAGCGATTTAAGGCTTCATGTTGTTGAATATCTGATTGTCCTTTAGTTAAAGAAACGGCAATTAAAACTGGTGCCACAGAAAGTAGACGCGTCACTAAACGTCGAGCCCAAAGTGGCATGCGCATGTGGATGAACCCTTCCATAATAACTTGCCCAGTTAAAGTTCCGGTAATTGTGGAGTTTTGCCCAGAGGCTAGTAAAGCTACCGCGAACAAGGTTGATAAAATTCCAGAACGGGCAATGCTTGCTAAAACACCGTTACCTAATTTGCTTGGGTCGGATAAAGCATCATAAAGACCAAAGAAGGATGGGTCTTGTACAGTTCCAGATTTAAAGACTGCGACCCCAACGATTAGAAGTAAACAATTAACGATGAAGGCAGCTGATAATTGGATGTTAGAATCCCAAGTGGTAAAGCGGACCGCATTAGTAACTTCTTGTTCGTTGTTATGGTCAATCTTTCGGGTCTGAGAGATAGCGGAGTGCAAGTAGAAGTTGTGAGGCATTACAGTAGCTCCGATAATACCTAAGGAACCACTTAAAGGAGTCATACCGTTCACTGCATGGTGAGTAGAGAAAGTTTCTCCAGTTGGAACAAATCCTTTGAAGACATCGCCCCAGTTAGGGTTAGATAAAATTACTTGGTAAGTAAAAACGAATAAAATTACTAAAATTAAAGCAACAACAATCCCTTCGATTTTTCTAAAACCGACTTTCATTAATAAAAGTAAGACGAAAACATCAACAACGGTAATGAAAACGGCAATAATTAAAGGAATATCGAATAAAAGATATAAGGCAATGGCAGCCCCAATAACTTCAGCGATATCGGTGGCCATGATGGCGAGCTCAGTCATAATCCAAAGGACAATTCCTAAACCTTTACCGGTTCTTTCACGAATGGCTTGGGCTAAGTCAAGTTGGGTCACAATTCCAAGTTTAGCGGCCATATATTGCAGTAACATCGCAACTAAACTTGAAATTAAGATAATTGACATTAGCATGTACTGGAAGTTTTGACCACCAGTAATTGAGGTAGACCAGTTACCTGGATCCATGTAGCCAACAGCTACTAAAGCACCTGGTCCCGAGTAGGCGAGTAAAGTATGCCAGAAGCTTTTTCCCTTAGGAACTTCCACTGTTCCGTTAATTTCCTCTAAAGAAACACCGTTGGCTCGTGAAACCAACTTGTGTGGGTTTGCGTTTTTTTCTACGTTTGTCACTAGAAAAAACTCCTTTCTTATTTGGTACTCATGTATTGTAACGTAAAATTTTCAATCTGAAAAGAGTTTTTTTAGGTGTACCGTAAAAAAAGTTTGATTAACCTAAAAATAAATCATGAGTAAGCGTTTTAGGGAAATTTTTGAGAAATTCGTAGTATAATAAAAAGAAAAAAGAAAGGGTGCTGTCAATTATGGAGGAAAAGTGGCTCCGTTATTTTGACCAGCAACAAGCTCGGAGGCCGGCAGTTTTAAGGCAGTTAATGCTTGGTAAAGTAACCTCGTCAGTTGCTTTTTGGGCTTGGACTTACGACTGGCTTAAGTACTATTATTTGAACCCGCATTTAAAGAAAGAGATTTTCGATCAAGAAATTAAAAACTTACAAAAAAAAGGTTACCTGAGTGAAGGTGAGGCAGGGATGGTGCTCACAAATCAGGGACAAGCTTTTTTGGCGGCTACGCAAACTGGAATTTGCATTCAAAAGCCTGAACTTTTTGGGCGCATCAATATGAAGCTTTGGCCTGAAGCCTTGGCCTTATGGGTACAGGTGTGTTCTGAACTTAGTTATAGTAATTCTCATTACCGGGTTTTGAGCCAGAGAATTTTCCTGCAAAATCAAGTTAAAATGGTTTTGCAACAGGTAGATAAGGCTCAGTTCGTGGTGGATTTTAGTCAAGCTTTGGATGCTTTTTTAGCACAAGAAAAACCACAAGCGGCCCTGGCCTTCGCTTTATTATTAGCTGGTCACCAGCAGACGGGTTTTACTCAAACACAGGTTGCAAAAAAAGTGGGGTGGACACCCAAACAAGTTGAAGTAAATTATCTTGATATGGTCAGTCGGTTGGGGGAATACTTTTTACAGGCAAATGATAAGTTAAAGTGTCTAGTTGAACCTTATTTACGACGAAATGTACTTTTTTCTGAACCAGCTCAGGAAAGTTACCGGCTTTTTTTAAAAGGTTATTCACGACAAAAAATTGCCCAACTAAGGGGGGTTAAAATCAGTACAGTTAATGATCATCTTCTCTTAGCGGCTATTTTATATCCTGATTTTGACCGTAAACAAGCCTTTGTTCAAGCTGCTGATCGGGAGATTTTAAGACAGTATTATCATGGTTCGCCGGAAAAATGGCGCTATAAGGATATGCAGCAAAAGCGAGTAGATGTTGAGTTTATTAAATTTCGAATTTATCAAATTCAAAAAATGCGTGAGGTAGGCTATGGACAAACTACAACAATTTTTACAAACTAATTTTGGATATGAAGATTTTCATGCAGGACAAAGAGCTGTGATTGAAAGTCTTTTAGCCGAGCAAGATACCATCGCAATTTTACCGACGGGTCAAGGAAAATCTTTGTGTTATCAATTTATCGGACGTTACTTACAAAAAACGGTTGTTATTATCACTCCCTTATTATCATTGATGCAAGATCAAATTGAACAGTTGCGCTTGCAAGGAGTAAAAAAAGTGGTAGCGATTAATTCGATGCAAGACTGGGCTAGTCGGCAGTTAGTTTTGCGGAATTTGACCAGTTATCAATTCATTTTTTTAGCTCCGGAAATTTTTCAAAATTTGGAAGTTAGTACAGGTTTGGCTCAGTTAGATTTAGGTTTGTTAGTCGTCGATGAAGCTCATTGCATTTCCCAGTGGGGTCCGGATTTTCGACCGGATTATTTGCATTTGGGTCGGATAAAAAAACAAATGCATAACCCGCCGACCTTGGCTTTGACAGCCACGGCAACGCCCAGAGTGCGTGGCGATATTCAAAAAGGTTTAAATATGAAAGACCCCTTTGAAGTACGTTTATCGGTTGACCGTCCTAACATTTATTTAGCGAGTTTTGAGAGTCAAAATGAGACTGATAAACAAGTTCAACTTCAGAACTTATTAGGTAGGTTACAAGGCCCTGGTCTGGTTTACTTTTCTAGTAAGAAGAAGGCTAGTCAGATGGCTCAAGTTCTGGGGCAGATGAGTAATTTAAGGATTGGAGCTTATCATGCGGGGTTGAGTAACCAGGAACGCTTTATTATTCAGGAACAATTTTTACGTGGACATCTAGACGTCGTCTTTGCTACGAGTGCCTTTGGTATGGGGATTAATAAGAAAAATATTCGTTATGTAATTCATTACCACCTACCGGTGACATTAGAGGATTATCTTCAAGAAATTGGCCGTGCTGGGCGAGATGGTCGCCAAGCCATTGCGGTGCTTTTGTATAGTCCCGGTGATGAGCGCTTAGCCCGTTTTTTAGGGCAAGATTACTTGCCAGATCCACAAGCGATTAACTTTTATAGTCAAAATCCACAGTCGCTAAATTCAAAAGATCCCGGTCAAGCGTTATTGGCTCGCTTTTTTAATGATGGTTTTACAGCGGGGCAGTTAGAGCAAATGTGGACACAAAGAAAGCAAGAAAAGGCGCGAGCATTGCAGGAAATTTTAGAATATATTCATAGTGAAACTTGTCGTCGACAACAAATTTTAACTTACTTTCATGAGCAAGTAGTCGTTGAGCATACGACAAATTGTTGTCAATTAGGGGCGGCAACCATCCCCTTCCAGACTTTGCAACTAGAAAAAAAAGAGGACGAGGTAGATACCAACAAATTAAAAATTCAAAATTATCAGCAATGTTTAGAAGTGCTTTTTAAGGATTTTGGAAAAAATAGCGACCTTGAGCTACCGAATTAAGGTAGGGTGTGATAAAATAAGATGTATTAAGGTCAGGGAAAAAGGCCAAGTTCACGATAGAAGGGAGTTTACCTCGGTAATCATTACGAGGGCAGAACATTATGAGTGATCATCAAAAGAAACCATGGAATAATACATTTGAAGATGATAAAGATGATAAGGGGAATCTTTCACGAACAGCTAGTCGGAAAAGTAATAAGAAAAATAATATGTTGACAACTGGTTTATTAGTAATTTTTGTTGTCCTTATTGTAGGGGTGATTGGACTGTACTTTGTCTCTCAAAATACCTCTAATCCTACGGGTAGCTCCGATAACGAAGTGACCATAGCATCCTCAAGTAGTGAAAAGTCAAGTAAAGTCAAAACTTCTTCTAAAAAGAAAGCTACGTCTAAAAGTGAAAAAGAAGAGTCAGCTAGTGAAGCTGTCTCTAGTGAAGAAACAATGACTACGACAGAAGAATCTGTTACATCGGAATCCTCTGAAAGTGAAAGTGCGCAAGCATCTGATGAAACAGCTAGTTATGCTACGGTGGCAGCAGGACAGGGAATTTATCGGGTAGCTGCCAACCACGGGTTATCAGTCAGTGAATTAATTCAGTTAAATCCTGGTTTATCTGCGAACAGCAATTTAACACCGGGACAACAGTTAAGAGTAAAATAAAACAAAATTGTGGCTTTGGGCCACAATTTTTGTGTGTAAAGGAAGTATTAAATGATGAAGAAAATGCAAATTGCTATTGATGGTCCGGCAAGTGCGGGTAAAAGTACAGTAGCTAAACTTGTAGCTAAAAAATTAGGTTACATTTATTGTGATACGGGTGCTATGTATCGAGCGGTTACCTGGGCGGCACTGCAAAAAGGTATCGCCGTGACTGATGACCTCGCTTTAGCGAAGTTATTACAAGATTTTAGTTTAGAGTTTGTCCCTGCAGAACCAGAACAGAAGGTTTTAGTAAATGGTCAAGATGTTACTAAAGCTATCCGTATGCCGGAAGTAGCTAACAATGTTTCAGCAGTGGCGGCTCAAGCTAGTGTTCGCACTGATTTAACTCAAAGGCAAAGAGATATTGCGCAAACTGGAGGCATCGTTATGGATGGTCGTGATATTGGGACCACGGTTTTACCGCAAGCGGAAGTTAAAATCTTCCTGATCGCTTCAGTAGCTGAACGAGCTTTACGTCGCCACAAGGAAAATCTTGAAAAAGGTATTCCTTCCAATTTGAAGATTTTAGAAGATGAAATTGCTCAAAGAGATTACAAAGATTCACATCGAGAAATTTCGCCTCTAGTCAAGGCCGTAGATGCTACTGAGGTAGATACTACGAGTTTAAATATTGATGAAGTAGTCGCAGTGATTATGGATTTGGTGGCTCAAAAAGAAAAATAATCGATAAAAATAAATTTTTTACTGGTATTTTAAGTAGTAATAGTATAAAATGTAATTTAGAGTTAGTCGTTAAGGAGGACATAGTCCATGAGTGAAACAGAAGCAAACAAGGATTTATTGGAAGCTTTAAACAGCGTACAAGATGTTAAAGTTGGTGACGTTGTCAAAGGGGAAGTTTTAGCCTTTGATGATGACCGTCAAGTGATCGTTGGAATTGAAAACGCCGGTGTTGAAGGTGTAGTTCCTGCGCGTGAATTGAGCAACGATGCTGAATTATCAGTTGGTGACGTGCTTGATTTAGTGGTGGTTTCTAAAATCGGTTCTGACAAAGAAGGCGGTAGCTACCTCTTGTCACAACGTCGCCTTGCTGAACGCAAAGTTTGGGAAGACATCGAAAAGAAATTTGAAGCAGGCGAAACAATTACAGCCCCAGTTAACCAAATTGTTAAGGGTGGTTTAGTTGTTGATGCAGGCGTACGCGGCTTCGTACCAGCTTCGATGGTTTCCGACCGCTTCGTAGAAGACTTGAAGCAATTCAAGGGTCAAACATTAGAATTTAAGATTGTTGAAATTGAACCAAGCGAAAACCGTTTGATTCTTTCACGTAAAGAATTAGTTGCACAAGAACGTGAAGCTAAGAAGAAGGAAGTTATGGACAAACTTGTTGTCGGCGATGTTGTCGAAGGTAAGGTTGCTCGTTTAACTAACTTTGGTGCTTTTGTTGACTTGGGTGGTGTTGATGGTTTAGTTCACGTTTCAGAAATTTCCTTCGAACGGATTGACAAACCTGCCGATGCTTTGAAGGTCGGTCAAGAAGTTAACGTTAAAGTTTTAGCTGTTGACGAAGAACGTGACCGCATTTCATTGTCAATCAAGCAAACATTACCACAACCATGGGACAAGGTTGCCCAAGAAGTTGCCGAAGGTGATGTTTTAGAAGGTACTGTTAAACGTTTAACTACTTTCGGGGCCTTTGTTGAAGTTTTCCCTGGAGTAGAAGGTTTAGTGCACATTTCACAAATTTCACACAAGCACATTGCAACACCAAACGAAGTATTGAATTCTGGTGAAACTGTACAAGTTAAGGTTTTAAGTGTTGATGTTGCTGCTCACCGTTTAGCATTATCAATCAAGGCTTTACAAGAAAAGCCAGTTGCTGAAAAGAAAGAAGTAGCTCCAGCACCTGAAAAAGTTGAAGTTCCAGAAGAAGAAACTGGGTTCACTTTAGGTGATGTAATTGGTGACCAATTAAAACAAGACTAAGTTAGTCAACTTTGAAACTGACCCAAAAGTCATACTTTTGGGTCAGTTTTTGCTGAAAAATGATAAAAAAGAACTGATTTAAGAAAAGAGGTAAGGATATGGCAAAACCAATTGTGGCGATTGTTGGACGTCCTAATGTTGGGAAATCAACTATTTTCAACCGGATTGCCGGTGAAAGAATCTCAATTGTGGAAGATACGCCAGGGGTTACTCGGGATCGAATCTATACTAGTTCAGAATGGATGGGACAAAAATTTAATTTGATTGATACCGGTGGGATTGATATGGGGAACGAACCGTTTGTAACCCAAATTACGGAACAAGCCCAAATTGCGATTGATGAAGCGGATGTCATTGTTTTCGTAACATCTGGACGTGAAGGGGTAACAGACGCCGATGAAAAAGTTGCACGGATTTTATATCAAACAGATAAACCTGTAATTTTAGCCGTTAATAAAGTTGATAATCCGGAAATGCGGGCGGAAATCTATGATTTCTACGCTTTGGGTTTCGGTGATCCACTCCCAATTTCTGGGACTCATGGAATTGGAACCGGGGATTTATTAGACTTGATTTGCCAGAATTTCCCGGAAAAAATTACTGATGAAGAAGATGGCTCTATCAAGTTCTCCTTTATAGGTCGGCCGAATGTAGGTAAGTCTTCTTTGGTTAATGCCATTCTAGGAGAAAATCGGGTGATTGTTTCCAATATTGAAGGGACGACCCGTGATGCGATTGATACCAAGTTTGTCACAGAAACCGGTGATGAATACACTATGATTGATACGGCTGGGATTCGGAAAAAAGGTAAGGTTTACGAAAGTACTGAAAAATATTCTGTTTTACGAGCTATGCAAGCGATTGATCGTTCTGATGTGGTTTGTGTGGTATTAAACGCTGAAGAAGGAATTCGGGAGCAAGATAAGCACGTGGCGGGCTACGCCCATGAGGCCGGGCGAGGCATTATTATCGTGGTTAATAAGTGGGATACTCTGAAAAAGGACAATAAGACCATGAAGGATTTCGAAAATTTGATTCGTCAAGAATTCCAATATCTTTCCTATGCGCCAATTGTCTTTGTATCAGCTAAAACTAAACAAAGATTAGACCGCTTGCCAACGATGATTAAGAAGGTTAATGAAAACCACTCACAACGGATTTCTTCTGCGGTCTTAAACGATGTCTTAATGGATGCTATTGCTCACAACCCAACGCCAACTGACAATGGTAAGCGACTACGGGTTTACTATGGAACCCAAGTAGCGGTTAAGCCACCAACTTTCGTAATTTTCGTTAATGATCCGGATTTGATGCACTTTTCTTATGAACGTTTCTTAGAAAATCAAATCCGAGCAGCCTTTGATTTTGAAGGAACGCCAATTCACTTAATTGAAAGAAGAAGAAAGTAAAAAATCCCTGAAGCTGAGCAAAAATTCGGGGCAAAAAGCTTGCTATATCAAGCTTTATATGGTATTTTATTAAGTGAGCAATGATTTTGTGAGTCATTGTTTTTACCTGTAGCATCAGGTAAGCAAGGCTGTCTTTGGCAGTCGATCTCTTTAGAGGAGGTGAAATTACACATGGCAAACAAAGCACAATTAATCGATACTGTTGCAGAAAAGACAGGTTTGACTAAGAAGGACGCAACTGTTGCAGTTGACGCAGTTTTTGGTTCAATTCAAGACTTTTTAGCAGAAGGTGAAAAGGTACAATTAATCGGCTTCGGTAACTTCGAAGTACGTGACCGTGCTGCTCGTAAGGGTCGTAACCCACAAACAGGTGAAGAAATTCAAATTCCTGCAAGCAAGGTTCCTGCATTCAAGCCAGGTAAAGCTTTAAAGGATGCTGTTAAATAAGCTTGTTTAACACAAAGACCGGGACTTTGTCTCGGTCTTTTTGCTGGAAAAGAAAAGGAAGATAACATGACATTTGCAGAAGAAATGCTCCAAGCCCTCAGTGATGGTGACTTGGATTTAGCCAAGAAAAAATTTATTTGGTCTCTACGTAAGGATAGTCCTGAAATGGTCTATTCTATGGCAGAAGAACTCTATGCTTTAGGTTTGAATGATATGGCCAAACGTGCCTACCAAAAGCTCTTAGCGGATTTTCCGAATGAAGATGATTTGAAAACTGCTTTGGCAGATATTGCCATTAATGATGGTCAAGATGGAGAAGCTTTGAATTATCTAGCAGACATTAGTCCAGACTCACCGGCATATATTTCTAGCCTTTTAGTAGCAGCTGACTTGTACCAAACCCAAGCGATGTTTGAAGTCAGTGAGCAAAAACTCTTAGAAGCTTATCGCTTAGCGCCTGATGAAGAAGTAATTCAATTCGCCTTGGCAGAGCTATATTTCAATATGAAGAAATACCCACAAGCGGCGGAATACTACCTAGACTTAATCAAGTCTGGAGTTATCAACTATTCCCGGGTGAACTTAGTGCAACGCTTAGGGATGGCCTATGCTTTAGCTGGAAAGTTTGAAAAAGCTTTGGCTTACTTAGAACAGATTCACGAAGAAGATTTGGATGCCGATACGCGTTTCCAATTGGCCTTTACCCAAGCACAATTAGGTCAAGAAGAAGAGGCTATCAAAAACTACACTAAGTTGAAGGAAGAAAAGGCGGATTATGCGACGACTTATCCGGCCTTAGCTGAACTGCAAGCAAAACACGGTGATTATGCCGATGCCTTGATTACGGTACAGGAAGGTTTAGCAGTCGATGAATATAATGTCCTGTTATACCAATTAGCGGCCCGCTATGCGACAGCTTTGGGTCAACCGCAAAAGGCGGAAAAATATATTCAAGAAGCTCTGGAACAAGATCCTGATAACCTAACTCTAGTCCTGGAATTAAGTAATCTTTACCTTACTAACCAAAAGGACCAAGAAAACATCGACTTTTTGACCACTTATCTGAAGAATGATGAAATTGATGCTCAAATTTACTGGAATTTGGGACAATCATACGCACGTTTAGATGACTATGAAAGAGCAGTGGAGAACTATGTTGCTGCTAAGCCCGTTTTGGAATCTAATCCTGATTACTTACGGGATGCGGCTTACTTCTTTAGAAATGCAGGGGAACGGCAATTAGCACGCGAATGTGTGAACTTATTCTTACAGGATAATGAAAATGATGCCGAAATGATTGAATTGGCTGATCAATTAAATGATTTCTACTAAAAAATGCGCTGAATCTCAGCGCATTTTTTTGAGGATTAAATTACGATAGTAAGCTAAGGATTGAGGAGGAAGATGCATAATATTCATCAATTGGGTATCACTTAAGCTTTGATTTTGGATGATAAAGTTCATGACCGCAGCTTGTAACATTTCACGGGGGGCAGGCTTAAATCCTAAAGTTGCAGTATCTTTGTTAAGATATTTATGCAGGGCATAGATGGTTAAACGTGGGGCATCAGGTCGGATGTGTTGCTTCAAAAAGAGGTCATCACAGGCTTGACGCAAGCGCATGGTTGCTTGTCTTTGACGAAAATCTTGATAAAAAGTGGCTTGACTAGGGGTGAAGTCTTCATGTTCTAAGACGCGATAGAAACCTTCTGCCATCATTTCTTTGACGGAATAAAATCGTGCAGTTAGCAACATAATTAGGCGTGTATAGTCGGTAAGTCTTTCGTCGGCTAGATAAGTTTCCAAATCATCGGTCCAATTAAGGGGGACGGCGAGTTCAGTAGAACGTTTTTTGCCGTGAATATTAATGGTTGGTAAGTCCGCTGAGGCTTTAATGGTGAAAAGGAAAATGAAGTAAATATTTAGATGAGAGAGCACCTTATTATAGGTGGTATTTTTATATTCACGCTTAATTGATAGCATTTCGAGATAGTCACGAACGTCATTTTCGCTGAGGACTTTGACCAGTCCAATTTCTTGGTAGGTACGATTAAAGTGGGATTCGTAATTAAAAAAGTCGGTTAAGTCATTATAGAAATCGGCAATGGTTGAATCTTTGAGTTTTTTAACATCTTTTAGATAACGTTCGAATTGTTCTTGATAAGGGTAATCCATAGTAATAGACCTCCTGATTAGTTATGTTAACTTTAGTATAACACATTTCATCAGCTAATGATGAGGAAGAAGTGTTTTGTGATAATAAAAAGGAATTACTGACATTCGTCTTGGAATGTTAGTGATTCCTCTTCTAAAAGTAAATAGTTTTTTGGGCGGCAATTACGTGGACGACTTCTCTGAGTTCGGCCGGTGTCATAGTGGCGGTAAGATTTAAATCGTAACCTAAGGTTAAGTCCGCTTGGCTAACTTGTTCTAACTGTCCAACCGATGAAAAATCGTGATAAAGGTCAAAAGCCTGGAGGTATGCCTGGAAGTCAGGTTGCCAGTTTAGGGGGTGACCTTGTTTTTGAGCTAGGTCATCAAGTCTCAATAAGAGCTCGGGACTGTAGGGATATGCCGCAAAGGAAGACGCTGTTGCCAGTTGCGTAGTAAAATACTTGGTTAGTTGTTTATAGTTTAGGGCGGGTTGCTCAGTGGCCATACTTTGAGCAATTAAGAGTATATCTAGTTGTGCGGCGTTTAAGTGCTTTTTTAATTTTTTAATGCGCGTTTTGTGGATACCTTGTGGTAAAAAGCTAGGGAGGTAACCAATTTTTTGACCATCTTTTTCCAAGATAAGGGCAATGGCTCCAAGATAGCCATTATCACTAGCTAAGGCAGTTACCGTATAAGGTCCGATGGTAGTGGGATAACCCAAGGGTAAAGTTTTCATATTTGATGGATAGGTAGCTAAGATACCTAAGCGTGTCATTTTTTGTAATAGCATGAATAAATCAAGACTGAGGTAAAAGTCATGGTCAGGATATTTGGTCAAAAGATCGAGGTTGCTTTGACTAAGGTGAGTTAAAATCGTGGTTTGTCCTAAAGTGTCTAAGCCTAAATCAGGGAGTAAGACCCCGGTGGGATAGGTTTGTATATTCATTGGTTAACACTCCTATAAGTTGGCGTCAGTTTTGAAATTTAAAGGTGATTTATCGGTGGCTAAGGTAATTAATTTATGGGACAATTGTTGGTAAGCCTCAATTCCCTTAGCTTGCCACGTAATGTTTTTTTCAGTTAAAAAATTGGTTAGATCTTGTCCTTCAAGTTTAAGAGCTTGTATGTCGCTGGCATGAACTTCATAACGGTAGTAAATATTTAATTTTTCTTGCACTTCTTTGACTAAAGGCATGAATTCGTGGTAGTGAGCGTCAGCTAAGACCCCGACGTGTTTGTAGATCCAGTAAGCAGAATCTGGTTGGTATTCTTCTTGCCCTATCTTGTAAGCTGGATGAACGTCACTTGCTCCAGGATAAATAGGAACAAAAACGCTTTGCGCTGCGACTCCCATAGCTAACCATTGGATACCAGCAATTGCTGGTGGTAAGTTGGGCCGAATTTGTAAAACATGAGCCTCTTGGGTTTTGGCTAAAGAAATAGGTCGGAACTTGTGTTTTTGGGTGGAGCTGCCTTGACCGACAGGATCATATTCTGTCCCTTGATAGTGGGAGCTCAGAAAGTCAGTAGCATCTTTTAAATCTAAAAGTCGAGAGGCTTTGCGTATAAAGGGGAGTTCTTCGCTCATTGGGTCTTGACTAATTTCAGGGTTGAACATTTTTTGACCATACCAAACCCGAGGAGTGCTATAAATCTCATCGCTTAAAGTTTGAGTTCCAAAAATTTGGCGGAAGTTAAAACCATTAGGGTGAGGGTTTAAGTGGTTTTGAGCTACAAATTCTTGAATCCCCGGAGCAAACAAGAAGTTGTCGGGATCTTCAAAGTCGATTTCTTGAATTGCTAATTGATTAGCTACGACGGCATAAGCATCGTCGGGAATGCGTTGGGCGACCCAGTAATGGCCAGAACCAACTTCCATGTACCAAACTTCGTCTTGGTCCGCAAATAAAATTCCATTAGCTTCGCTTGTTCCGTGTTCTTGGATGATTTGTCCTAAACGTAAAATTCCTTGGCGGGCGGTTTTGACGTAAGGCAAAACAACGGTCACCATGGCTTCTTCGCTTATACCTCCAGTTACGAACGGATCAGCACCGAGAACCCTTTGGTTGGCGTAAGCTGATTCGGTTGCTGACATGCTACGCCATACTCATTAATACCATCTTCTTCAAATAAACCGAATTTATCAGTCCATTCAGGTGTCGCGCTATATTTATAGGCGACTTCAGGAAGGTTAAGCTTTAAACCGGTATCGTTGGAAGTAAAAGTATGATTAGGGATTTTAGTCCGCGGGTGAATCACCAAGTGTTTTGGCCAAGCGCTTTTAGCATCTTCATTGCGTCCAATTATTGTTGAACCGTCAATAGAGGCTTTTTTCCCAATTAAAATACTGGTGCAAGCTGAAAGTTCTTGTTTTGTTACTGTCATGTAAATCCTCTTTTCTTATTTTTCACTTATTTATTCTAACAAAAAATCCGTTAAAAATTTAGGGGAAAGGTTAATAATTTATTGCCTTTTGATTATATCTTGTTTATAATGATAGCAATATAGTAAGAAGAAAAGAGGAGTCGGGTTATGCCACTTGTTCATATTGAATTAATCGAAGGTCGTTCACAAGACCAATTGAAACACTTGGTGGAAGATGTAACTAAAGCGGTCACTGCGAATACTGGTGCCCCAGCTGAACATGTCCACGTTATTTTAAATGAAATGAAAAAAGATCGCTACGCTGTAGGTGGCGTCTTAAAGAGTGACGAAAAATAGTGGGAAAAGAAGCTGGGTTTTCTGGCTTCTTTATTTTTTAAAAGAAGGGATGAAAGAACGTGTTAAAAGTACCAACAAATGAGGCTGGACATCTAACAATCGGTGGTGTGGACGCCTTACAACTAGCACAAGAATACCAAACACCTGTCATTGCCTATGATGTGACAGCGATTAAACAACAATTACGTGACTTCAAAAAGGCCTTTGTTAAAGCTGGGGTGCCTTTTCACGTTTCATATGCAAGTAAAGCCTTTTCGGCGCTGGCCATGTATCGTTTGGTTGCTAATGAAGGGGTTGGTTGTGACGTGGTTTCTGGTGGGGAACTTTATGCTGCCTTAAAAGGTGGGATGCCTGCAGAAATGATTGAATTTCACGGTAACAATAAAACACCAGAAGAATTAGAAATGGCGGTTGAAGAAAAAATTGGTCGTATTGTTATTGATAACTTCCAAGAAATTAGATTTTTAGATAAGATTTTGCGGAAACATCACACGACTATGAAAGTTCAATTACGTATTACTCCCGGGGTTGAAGCGGAAACCCACTCCTATATTTCCACTGGACAAGCGAACTCCAAATTTGGTTTTGATATTATTTCTGGTCAAGCACGGAAAGCTTTGGAAATGTTAATAGCCAATCCACGTATTGAAGTTGAAGGGTTGCATTGCCATATTGGCTCCCAGATTTTTGGAACAGCTGGCTTTGTAATGGCTGTTAAGAAGATGGTTCAAATGATGAAACAGTGGCAAGATGAACTGGGCTTCGTGACTAAGGAACTGAATATTGGTGGGGGATTTGGGATTCGCTACACTGACCAAGATCAAGTAATTGATACAGAACAGTTTTCTCACGATATTTTAGGGGCGGTTAAGGATGAAACGCAACGTCAAGGTTTAGCTATGCCAGAAATCTGGATAGAACCGGGGCGGGCCGTAGCAGGTGAAGCAGCCACAACCTTATATACAGTCGGTTCACGTAAAGATGTCGATGGGGTTTGTCACTTCTTAGCCGTGGATGGCGGGATGGGAGACAACATTCGTCCAGCTTTATACCAAGCAAAGTACGAAGCTTTCTTGGCCAAAGCTCCACAAGCCTTAAATGAACAAATTGTTACTGTAGTTGGGAAGTACTGTGAGTCTGGTGATATCCTGGTTAAAGACTGTCCTTTACCAAACACGCAACCAGGTGACATCTTAGCGATTCCGTCAACGGGGGCTTATGGTTACACGATGGCTTCTAATTATAATCGTAATGGTCGTCCAGCCGTAGTCTTTTGTGAAAATGGTAAGTCACAATTGGTGGTTCGACGTGAAACTTTCGCGGATATGTTAGCTTACGAAATTTTACCAGAAGAATAAAAGCGAGAAATCTTTAGGAAAGACCTAAAGATTTTTTGTTTAGTTTTGAAAAAAATTCGAGAAAGTTCTTGACGATTTTGGTAAAAGCAAGTATGATATTAATTGTTGCTGATTCAGGTATCAATTTTTAATTGTTTAACTCAATTAATTGAATTTGGTACAATTTTAAAAGTTATTTGAGCAGTTTAGATAAAAATATTTAAAATTAATTCTTGACAGTTTTGTTTGTTAAGGTTATGATATAGAAGTTGTCGCAAGACGGCGA